>JAEZKJ010000177.1 GCA_023415545.1 Bacteroidota bacterium | reverse complement strand
TTAATCAACCAATCATTTTCAGATGATCAACCTTTTCACAATTTCATTGCTGTGTCCCTCTCTCTTGAAAGCGGGTGCAAAATTAGTGCTTTACAACATACAATCCAAATAATCGAACAACTTTTTTCGATGAAATGGGCAGGTTTTGCGTATTGAATGGGATAAGTAGTATGATGAACAGAGAGTTAAATCGAAGAAAAAAAATATGTTAAGAATAAAAATATGATCCATCTGCTCAGAAGATAATATTAATAATGATGGGATATATAGTAGTAAGATTGACTTATCATAGAAATAAAAATTGGGGAAAACCATCGTATACAACCTTAATCCCAGAGATAATGAACTGTTCGTTACCCTAGCATACAGTTACAATAAAGGAAAAATACCCGGACAGATGCAATTTGGATCAGGTTGGTGGTTTCTCGATCAAAAAGACGGCATGCAAAAACCTTTGCTATTATTTATAAAGGATTACTTCATTGAAAAAAAACAGAATTAGATGGGAAAAATTTGTACAATCACGAAAACATTATATATTTGCATTGTTAGTCATCAGACAACTGACAACACATAAGTTAATAAAATTATCACGATGAACAATCATATTCCAGAAAATATAGCTCCCGTAGAAAGCGTATCGGTTACTCAACAAGCTACCGATATCCTCAGTGGTTTAATTACAAGTGGAAAATATCAGGTAGGTCAGTATCTCCCATCCGAAGATGAACTTTGTCAAGCTCTAAAAGTAAGTCGTAGCACGGTACGTGAAGCCATCAAAACACTCGAATCACGAGGAATGGTAAAAAAACAACATGGTAAAGGGGTGCTGATCGTTGATGAAAGTTTGAAGGCAACTTCGGAGATGCTCAAAATTATGTTCAACCAAAAAAAATCGACATTGGTAGAACTGATAGAGTTCCGCAACGTATTGGAAGTAAAAATAGCCGAATTGGCAGCCAGCCGTGCAACCGAAAGCGATATAGCCGATATTGAAAAACACTTGGTGGTTATGCAAAACGAACGGACCGATCTGGAGGAGTTTATTGCTGCCGATTTTGAGTTTCATCGATCTGTGGCACAAGCCTCGGGCAATACTATTTTTGAATTGGTAATCGAATCGGTTCGCCCATTGCTCTACGATCAGATTCTAACGACGCTTCGAAACGATATCAATCCGGAACGTTCCTGCAAGTATCACGAAAAGATTTACTTGGCTATTCGTCAAAGAGATGCTCAGAAAGCCGCTTCGGCTATGAAAGAACATTTGATAGGAACCAAAAATTTAATGCGATAAATCGCCTAATTTGAAATGGAATAAAATAACTTAATAAAACAATCTACTATGTCTACTATTGGAATTGTACTGCTCCTGTTTGCCGGGTTTGCCCAAGGGACATTCGGAATGGGAATGAAAAAACAAAAGCCCTTTTCGTGGGAGGCTTTTTGGCTTGTTTATTCATTGGCCGGAATGTTGATATTTCCGGTTTTATGGGGTTGGATAGGCACACCCAACTTCTTTCAAAGTATTTTTACGGCCGATGGCGGAGTAATATTCAATGCAGCACTACTCGGTTTTCTTTGGGGGATTGGTGGTATTTTGTTCGGGATGAGCGTGAACTACGTAGGAGTTTCGATTACTAACGGGGTAGTTATGGGTTTGGCCGGTGGTTTGGGAGCAATTATCCCTCTTTTCGGTATTAAAGATGTAACTGCCGATCCTTCGTTTATCTATATCCCCATTGGGGTTACTATTATGGTTATCGGGGTAGCTCTTTCGGCCTATTCGGGATTGCTTCGCGAAAAAGAACAAGGCAAAGCAGAGAATTCAGCCGATAAAAAAAAGGTTAAAAAAGGATTGGTTATCGTTATTATTTCGGGAGTCCTATCCTCGTTGCTCAATGTAGGATTCGAGGCTGCTACTCCGATTGTGGATAATGCTTTGGCCCTTGGAGCAACTGACAGCACAGCAGGAATGCCGGGTCGCACTGTGGTTGTTTTCGGCGGATTGTTGATGAATGCCGGCTATTCCGTTTATTTGCTCTTCAAGAACAAAACCTGGAGCGATTTCAGTATGGTGCAAGCCGGATCGGGCAAAGCTTTTTGCTGGGCAAATATTACCGGGCTGTTGTGGTTCCTTCCGCTAGGATTGGCAGGTATTGTTGCCGTTAAGATCGGCGCATTGGGTAACATAATTACGTGGCCGGTTATGCTGGCTCTTTCGTTGATTTTTGGAAATATCTGGGGGTATGTAGCCGGCGAATGGAAAGGGGCTCGCAAATCGTTTAGTGTAATGATTTGGGCAGCTGTTGTCTTAATCACCGCTTGTCTTATCCTTACCTTTAAGGATAGCTTGCCTGCTTTATAAAAAGAATTTATAACATTACATGTACAACTGACAATAATTGTTTTTCAACAACCTGTCACTTTCGAAGGGCAGGTTTATCTAGTGAATCATGAAAATTAAGGATATTCATACTTATCTCCTTTCTGATACTCTGGAAGAGAGCTTTTATTTTTCTCAATTCGAGTATTCCTCGCGTTTGATCTGCTTAGTAAAAGTAACAACCGACGATGGAATAGTCGGTTGGGGTGAAGGATACGGCCCGGCCAATGTGATCAAAGCTGGAGTGGAATTCCTCAAACCGCTGGTAGTGGGAAAATCTCCGCTGGACAACGAAATTATTTGGCACGATATGTTCCGTAGATCGATTGACTATGCGCGTAAGGGTATTCTTCTTTCGGCCCTCAGTGCTATAGATATTGCTCTGTGGGATATCAAGGGGAAATATTTAAAGCAACCGATTTCGACTCTTCTGGGGGGACGTAAACGCGAAAAAGTACAGGTATATGCCACCGGACTCTATTTTACGCACAACGTTAAAGATATGCAGAAAACGTTGGCCGAGGAAGCGATTATGTATAAAGAGCAGGGATATTCGGCTCTGAAAATGAAAGTGGGATTGGGCATCCAAACCGATGTGAAAAACGTAACGGCTGTGCGTAATGCTATTGGTCCGAAAATGAAACTGGCTGTCGACTCCAACCATGCCTATGTGTTGCGTGAAGCCTTGATGTTGGCTCGGGCTATCGAACCACTCGATATATATTGGTTTGAAGAACCGTTGGCTCCGGACGATTATCAAGGTTATCTCGAACTGAAAAAACGTACGACAATTCCTTTAGCGGCCGGTGAATGTGAATTTCTTCGCACCGGATTCAAGATGTTGCTCGAGAATCGTTGCGTAGATTATATTCAGCCTGAAACCTGCACTACAGGCGGAATTACCGAAGCAAAAAAAATAGCCGACTTGGCTTATACGTACAACGTGGAAATGACTCCGCATAACTGGGGAACTGGAATAGCCATTGCGGCGAATTTACATTTGACCTCGAATATTCAATATCCTCCGGGACGAATGTTTGAAAATCAGCCTCTGTTAGAATTCGACCGTAGCCCCAATCGTTTGCGCGAGGAATTGATCACAAAGCCTTTTGTAGCCAAAAATGGATATTTGGATGTGCCCGACGGAGATGGTTTAGGAATCGAAATTAACGAGGAGGTGCTCGAATATTATGCTTTGAAATAAGCGAATTATCAGGTCAAAATTTACTAATGATCCAGGCTTGATTTTCTCTTAAACTTGGAGAATAGACTCAAAAAGAAATATTGATGCATTTGTACCAAATAGTCGAAATAATCAATCTCAAAAAAATATAAATACAAGTATGAAAAAAATCGTTTTATCCATTGCGTTCTCGTCCTTTCTTCTCGGCGGACTTTTCGCTCAAAGCAAAGGTATGGTAGATACCTCCCAGAGCCCTTATGTGAAAGTAAAGACCCTCGGAATGGATCAGGTTAAATGGACCGATGGATTCTGGGCCGACAAATTCGATTTGGCACAGAAAGTAACTATCCCTACACTATGGGATCGCATGTTGCACCGTTCTTTCGATAATTTTAAGATTGCAGCCGGTGTTATGCCCGGAGAATACAAAGGAACTCAGTGGCAGGACGGCGATTTCTATAAATGGGTGGAAGCACTCGTGGCTACTTATGCGGTAACCAAAGACAAGGAACTGCTTAAACGTATCGATCAGATTGCCGATACCATTGCCATGGCACAGGCTCCCGATGGGTATTTAGATACGAAGATCCAGATAGGTAAAGGGTTGATTACGACCACCTCGTTTACCAATGGAAGGAAGTACAATCGGAGTGAACGTTGGTACGAATACCAGGACCATGAAGTGTATAATTTTGGACATTTGTTCAATTTAGCATGCCTTCATTATCGTGTTACCGGTAGCGACAAACTGTTGAAAGTAGCTGAAAAAGCGGCCAACTATCTTTACGAATATTTCAAAGAACCTTCGGCAGAACTTTCTTCGTTGGATTTCGATCCGCCTCACATTCCTGCCTTGGTAGAACTATATCGCTCTACAGGAAACAAACGCTATCTTGAATTGGCCGATATTTTCGTCACGATGAAAGGTTTGGGTGGACAAACTAATTATCAAAATCATATTCCGCTTCGTAAAACTTCGTTGGCCGAAGGACATGCGGTGTGTGCAACCTATCTTTACATGGGAGCTCTTGATATTTATTCGGAAACCGGCGATACAACGATTTGGAATGCGATAAATCGAATTTGGGACGACTCGTTCAAACGCAAAACGGCCATTACCGGCGGGCAGGGTAACATACACGAAGGACTGATGTACAACAATCCAAAAGGTAGCGTGCACGAAGCCTACGGACGTCCTTACCAGATCCATAACTCAACAGCTTACAACGAAACCTGCGCCAACTACGGCGGAGCTTTCTGGAACTACCGCATGTTTTCTCTTACAGGCGAGCCGAAATATTTGGATCTGATGGAAGAAGTGTTCTACAATAACTTCTCTTCGCTTGGTTTGGAAGGTGACAATTACTATTATACAAACCCCTTGCGCTGGTATGGCGATAAGCACGAACTCCGTTCGCGCGATATGTACGAACGTTTTAAACTTCGTGGAGGTATTTGCTGTCCGGCCAGTATAGTTCGTTTTATGTGCGAATCGAACAACTATGCTTATGGTAAAGACGAGAATGCACTGTGGGTACAGCTTTACGGAAGTAACAAAGTCAGTACCAAGATTGGGAAATACAACGTTGCTTTCGATCAACAAACAAACTATCCTTGGGATGGTCAGGTGAAGATGACTTACCAGGGCGATAAAAATGCCGATTTTACCCTCAAACTTCGTGTTCCGGCCTGGGCTAAAGGCACTACTTTAAAAGTAAACGGTGCTGAAGTTCCTGCCGAAGCCGGAAAATTTGCCGATGTAAATCGCAAATGGAAAAAAGGTGATGTTGTAGAGCTTTCTATGACGATGAAACCTCGTCTAGTGGAGGCCAACGAAAAAGTAGAAGAAGCGCGCAATCAGGCGACTGTTAAATACGGTGCGCTAACCTATTGTGTGGAAAGTGCCGATTTGCCCCAAGGTGTTTCGGTACTCGATGTATGGATTCCGGCATCGGGTGATTTCAAGCCTGTTTTTGAAGAAAATTTGCTGGGCGGAGTGGTTTCGATCAATGGAAAAGCTTATCTGCGTCAGAATAAGCTTACCGGTGATAATCTCTATGGTGATATGCCCACTACAAACTTTAAGGAATTCGACTTGAAGCTTGTTCCTTATTTCGTTTGGTCTAATCGGGGTATCGGCGAAATGAGCATCTTCTTGCCTGTAAAATGGTAAAGTTATGATCTCTTTAAGGCTATTCTCAGCTAAGAGGGTAGCCTCAAAGAGAGAACAATAAGCTATTAATTACTTTAACTCGATACTACAATTATGAAAAAAGCAGTTCTCGTTTTTGCTATGGTCACAGGAATTGCTTGGGGAGCCGCTGCACAGACCAAACCGTATATAGACAATTCTCAAAGTCCGTATGCTGTTGTACGTGGATTGGGGATGGATCATGTAAAATGGACCGGAGGATTCTGGAAAGAACGTTTCGATCTTTGCCAAACCAACGTAATCCCTGCTCAGTGGGATAATTTTATGAATTTCTCCGAACACAATTTTGAAATCGTAGCGGATAAATTGGACGATCCCAACGGATTTAAAGGATCCAATTGGCAAGATGGCGATTATTACAAATGGCTCGAAGCCCAAGTAGCCACTTATGCCGTAACCAAAGATCCCGAATTGCTCAAATCGATAGAAAAACGAGCACAGCTTATTGCTCGGGCTCAAGCTCCGGACGGATACATTACCATGAATACTCAAATTGGTTTTGGTAAACGTGGAGCTGGATTTTTGGATCAATTGAAGCCCTATAAAAATTCGGTCCGGTTTGTTGATAGGCAACTACATGAAACCTATAATATGGGACATTTGATGACCTTAGCAGTTACTCATTATCGGGTAATAGGTAGCCGTATGTTATTGGATGTCGCTATCAAGGCAGCCGATTTCCTCGATCAGTATTTTGCCGAAATTACCCCCGAACTGACACGTTTGGATTTTAATCCTACTCATATAATGGGACTGGTAGAGGTATACCGTTGTACCGGCAATAAAAAATACCTCGATTTAGCCCAACGTTTTGTTGATGCACGCGGTAAAGGAGGCGAAATTCAAAATCAGAACAAAACCTCGCTTCGCAAAGAAAAAGAAGCCGTAGGACATGCTGTACTTGCCAATGTTCTTTATAGCGGGGCAGCCGATATTTATGCAGAAACCGGCGAAAAAGCCTTAATTGATGCACTCAGCACCATTTGGAATGATATGTACGGAAGAAAAGCATCTATAACCGGCGGGCTGGGAAATCAGCATTGGGGTGCTGCTTCTGGTCGTGTTCAGGATATGACCCACGAATCGTTCGGGTTCCCATATAAACTCGACAATGCTATGGCTTATAACGAAACTTGTGCTACATTTTACGGTGCATTCTTTAGCTGGAGGATGTTTACTCTGACCGCAGATTCGAAGTATCTTGATCAGATGGAGTGGACCTTTTATAACAATTTGTCTTCGATGGCTCTGGATGGAAGGAGTTATTTTTACACCAATCCGATGCGTTGGTACGGAAAAGACCACGTTTTGCTCTCTCAGGATTACCATGGTCGCTGGGAATCCATCGGTTGTGTATGCTGTCCTACCAGCGTAGCTCGTTTTCTGACCGAAACGAAAGATTTTGCTTACGGGAAAGACGATAATTCGCTTTATGTAGTTCTTTACGGAAGCAATGATGTGAATACGAATATCGGCAATGCCGATGTAAAATTCTCACAGAATAGCGATTATCCTTGGAAAGGCGATATTACGATGGTGTATGACGGAGATAAAAATGCTGAATTTGCCCTTAAACTCCGTATCCCCTTCTGGGGCCAAGGAGCTACCCTGAAAGTAAACGGAGAAACTCTACCTGCTCCCAAAGCCGGTAGCTTTGCCCAGGTAGATCGCAAGTGGAAGAAAGGCGATAAGGTGGAATTGAACCTGCCGCTTAAACCTGTTTTGGTCGAAGCGAATCCCAAAGTAGAAGAAGTGCGCAATCAGGCAGCTGTTACTTATGGACCACTTGTTTATTGCGTGGAAGAACAGGACCTGCCCAAGGAAATTAAGATTGACGACGTTCTTATTCCTTCGGATGCTCGGATGCAGCCTCAGTTTAAAGACGGTTTCCTCGGAGGGGTAGTTACAGTAGATGTCGATGCTGTAAGCCGTTCGGACTCTTTCAATACGAGCGAGCTTTATGCACCGTTGCCTGCCGTTAAATTTAAGCCATTTAAACTACAATTGATTCCTTATTATGCCTGGGCCAATCGGGGCGAAAATCAAATGAGTGTATTTTTCCCTATCAAATGGCAGTAAGTAGATTGATTGGGGTTGATTTTATAGCAAAGAACAGATGGAGGATGATTGATAGATCAATCCTTTCTAAATAATGTATTAAAAATGAATAATTTCAACGGATTACTTTCCTTTTCGATTGCATCGGGACTGCTGGTTCCGTCGGCAGGATTTTCGGCTAAAAAAGATCCGAACGAAATGATCAATCGAATCGATGATCCGGTTTATGTTGATGTCGTAATACAGATGCGCTCGCGTCTGCTGGCTCATCTTGCTCAGTGCGAGGACAATAAAATTTGAGATTTGATGGTGATGTATACCGGTCAGCAAGAATAGTTTGAAACAGAAAAACGTTCTGGTTAGAATGCTATTTTCTGTAATCAAAATGCTTTTGTAGGGAATCTTCTGTCGATAGTTTTCTTTTAAGTTATCAATTAAGGAAGACCTCCTTTGAATGTAGATTGAAAGTAAAAACAGGACTATTTAAATTAACAAATAATAACCAAAACAAACACGATATGGACTTCGGATACAAAAAAATGTATATCGGCGGGCAACTTTGCGACGCCGAAGCAGGTGAAAAAAAAGATGTTATCTGTCCTGCTACGGGCAAAAGCGTAGGGCAAATTGCATGGGCCTCTAAAAAGGATACCCAAAAAGCCCTCGAAGCCGCCCAAAAAGGATTTGAGTACTGGTCGAAACTGAGCATTGCAGAACGTAACGAATGGATTGCTCGTTTGCGCGATCAAGTAATTGCTCATCAGGAATTGCTCCAGGGAGCCGTAGTACACGAAATGGGTAAAACCTGGGACAGTGCACTCGAAGATTACGAGTCGCTAGTCAATGCCCTCGAATGGTACCCACAGGAAATCAAACGAACCCGGGGTGAGGTTATCCCCGATGTGGAAGGCACCCATCAACATTTTCTTACCCACGAATCGCGTGGTGTTGTAGCCGCTATCCTGGCTTGGAATTTCCCATTGCTCAATCTTTCATTTAAGATTGGTCCTGCCTTGGCTGCAGGATGTAGCATTATCCTTAAACCTTCGAAAGAATCGCCTATATCGGCCTACATCGTGGGCGAACTTTGTCACAAAATTGGTTTTCCGGCTGGTGTGGTCAACGTTATCTGCGGATCGGCTCAGAATACAAGCATTCCTCTTTGCGAAAGTACGATTCCTCGGGTACTGACTATGATCGGATCGAGCGAGACGGGTCGTAAGATGATCGATCAAAGTACAGCTTCGATTAAAAAATTCGGTATGGAACTTGGTGGTAATGCTCCTGCACTTATTTTCGAGGATTGCGATTTAGACGATGCGGTAAATGGTATGGCTGCGCTTAAATACGGCAACTGTGGACAGGTTTGCGTGTCGCCCAACCGTATTTTTGTTCAGGCTTCTATTTACGATGAATTTGTCAAAAAATTCGTGGCCAAGGCCAAAGCCATCAAAGTTGGCTTCGGCAAGGATAGTGGAGCCGATATGGGACCTCTGATTGATGTTACAGCTCGTGATCGTGTGATGGCAGTAATCGATAATGCTGTTAAAAATGGAGCAAGAATACTATGTGGAGGGAAAATTCCTGCAGGAATGCCCAAAGGCAGCAGTTTCCTCGAACCGACGGTACTCGAAAATGTAAAACCGTGTACGGATGCATTTCGCAAAGAGATGTTCGGGCCGGTGGCTACGTTGATTAAATTCGAAAGCGAAGAAGAATTACGCTCCATGATAAACGTGCCAGATGCCGGGCTTTCGTCTTATTTGTACACGAAAGATATTACGCGCATTCAATTCTACACTCGCTTTATGGAATACGGCGAGGTACATGTCAATGGATTTAAATTCGCTATTTATCTGCCTCATGGAGGAATCAAAGATAGTGGTCTGGGACACGATTGTTCGCACTTGGCGCTGGAGGATTATTTACAGATTAAGCGCGTGACGATTAAAATTTGAAAATCAGCGTTTTGCCGATAGTAGTATTGTGTCGATGGCTGATAGTAAGGTATTGGCAATCGATGCGGTGAGTTTTATAGTTTATCCGTTTCGACAAAGGTTGCCCTTTCCCCAAAAAGGTACAAACGACGGCTCATATTGCTTACGAAGTGCCCGATATGCAGGAAGCACTCAAGGTAGCTAAGGTACTTTATCGGCCATTTACTCCGGTTAAGGGAATGAATGTAGCTTTTATTGAAGAAGAAGGGATTCCTATCGAGTTGGATTATTTTTATTTATGTTTTCCCATGTTTTTCTTTTTAAAAAAGGGGGGAAATATAAAGGCTCTTTCGATTGTAGGCAAATTCTGTTTTTCTCCAATCGTAAGAGAGAGTTCCTTGTGAAAAAACAGGATAAAAGTATTATCTCTTTTGATCGTTTTACCTTAACCAGGATATATGAGAGAAAATAAATACCGTTTTCAACGGATAAAAAGAATGGTATGACAAAGAATTTTATTAAAGAAAAAATGGGCTGTTCGCAAGCCGTATTGGGCCCGTTTTTAAAGATGTCCGATCCTTCGTTGATAGAACAAGCTGGATTGGCCGGATTTGATTTTGTAATTATCGATATGGAGCACGGTCCTGCATCCTTCGAGACGGCTCAAGATTTGATCCGCGCAGCAGAATTAAGAGGAGTCTCTCCTATTGTACGTACTTCCGATGCTTCGGAGATCAACATTCTTCGTGTTCTCGATATTGGTGCGCACGGTGTGCAAGTTCCTCAGGTTTCTACTCCCGAGTTGGCCGAAGAAGTGGTAAAAGCGGCTAAGTTTTTCCCCGAAGGACATCGGGGTGTATGTCGATATACCCGTTCGGCCGATTATACGTACACCGAAAAAAGCGAACATTTTCGTCGGGCTAATTCCGAAACGATGGTTATAATTCATATCGAGGGGATCGAAGGAGTTAATAATCTCGAAAAGATTTTGGAGGTAGAAGGATTGGATGTGATTTTTTTAGGTCCGTACGATCTTTCGCAGTCTTGCGGTGTGCCTGGGGATACGACTAATCCAATTGTTGTCGATAAGATGAAGTATGCCGTGGAATTGGCGCGTAGAAAAGGAGTTAAAGTAGGTACGTTTGTCGAAACTCCGGAAGGGGCTAAATTTTGGCGTGAACAAGGAGTAGGTTATCTTTCGTATTCGGTAGATGTGGGCATATATTATAATGCTTGTAAGGCAATTGTGGAGAGTGTGAAACATTAATGTTATTTTATAAAGAAAAATCCCGCTTTAGGCGGGATTTTTTAGTTTTAAGCTGTTTTGGAGCGTTAAATACCTCAAAAAAGCTATGCTAAGTTATCAAATTGATCAAAGAACTTTAAATAAGAGTGTTTATCAGGCTAAGATTTGGGACCCCTCCGGGAATTGTATTGCAAGTTGTTGAGCCGTTTGTCCCCAGTTCTGAACCGGTTAAGGCTCCACTATCTTGATACCCTTGTGCATGTATTGATTACAGGATAAGTGTTTATCAACATATAATATCATGCTATTCAAAATATTATTCAAAGTAATTAGAACTATATATAAAAATATTGAGAAGACTAAATAGTCTTCTCAATATTCCAAACAAAGGCACGCAAACCTAATTGCTCTGTCTCTTTGTCCAATTTATGTAATACATCAAGTAGTAGATCAACTTTAGAATCATCAACAACAGTTATGATTGCAGAGCACATTGAAGGCCAAGCATGGCTTCCATAATGAGGTTCTCCAGTTTTACTTCCCCTTCCTTGAACCTGTGGTAGGTAACTAAATCCTCTACAGTTCAAACGATCCAAGATACCCATTATTCTTTCAAAAAATGCCTGGTCGAAAATTATTAATACTGATTTCATATTTATGATTTTAGTTATTAATCTTTATTATGTCTTGTCATTTCAGACTTATGAGCTTGATAATAATCATTAAGTTCTCTCTTATTCTTAATACTTTTTCTGCTACGTTTTACTCCAATGGCAGCGAAAGAACAGTAAAGAGTAGGAACAAGGATCAATGTCAATATAGTTGAAACAGTAAGACCACCAATTACAGAGATACCTAACGGTCTCCACATTTCCGAACCTTCTCCAGTACTGATAGCCATTGGAACCATACCAAGTATTGTTGTCATAGTTGTCATCAATACAGGGCGAAGACGGCTTCTACCGGCAGTTGTTACTGAATGGATAACACCCATACCTCTTTCTCGACATAGTGATATGTAGTCAATAAGCACGATACCATTTTTAACAACAATACCAATAAGCATAATACCACCAAGCATACTCATCACATTAAGTGTTGTTCCGGTAAAGGATAGAGCCATAAGAACTCCACTGAAAGCAAATGGAATAGAGAACATGATTATAAATGGATATGTCAACGACTCAAACTGAGCGGCCATAACAATAAACACCAGAATAACAATCAATACTCCAAGAACTGTAAGATCACTGAAAGACTCCTGTTGATCTTCATACGAACCTGAAACTTGAATAGAAATGTTTGAAGGAGTATCCATATCTTGTATAATAGCATTAGCAGCTTCAACAACATCACCTAAAGGTTCATCCGAAATAACAGCTGAAACAGTAACAACACGTTCACGGTCTTTACGTTCGATCGTAGGAGGAGCTGAACGCTCAACAACTTTACCAACATCACTAACACGAACAGGTTTTCCAGCATTATTGTAAATTAATATATCCTCTAGATCCTCAATGCTTGTTCTATATTCTGGAGCATAACGTACCACAATATTATATTCATCACCATCTTCACGATAATATGAAGCAGTGTTACCATTAATTCTATTTCGAAGATACATTGAAGCAGTAGATAAATTCAACCCATGAATAGCAAGTTTCTCACGATCAAAATCAACTTGATATTCTGGCTGATAATCTTGGCGGCTAATATTAACCTCGGATACACCCTTAATAGTATAAAGTTTATCTTTTAATTCTGCAGCAGCTTTATCTGTTGCATCAAAGTCGTATCCATATATCTCAAAGTCGGCAGTTGACTGTCCACCCATACCTTGATTACTACCACCAAGAATAACTTGTGATTTATCTAGTTCCGGATATTTCTTCAAATCAGCACGCATCTCATCACAAACTTGAGATAATGTGATATCTCTATCATCAGGACTGTAAAGAGAGATATTAAATGATATCATATGACTACCATTATCCTGCATTGCTGCCCAAGTATTATCCGAATCAGCCTGTCCAATAGTATAATTTATAACTTTAACTACACCATCATAACGTTTCGTCCATAATTCTGTAAGTTCCTTAGCTAGTGCTCCGGATCTCTCAGTTCTTGCACCAATTGGTAGTTGCAATTTTATTGCTATACGACTATTATCCTGTGAAGGGAAAAACTCGGTACCAATATTCAAAGCGCATAAAAGGCTGGCAAGGAAAAGTGTTACACATCCTGCTATTACAGTCTTACGATGACGAACAGCCCAATTAATTCTCTTCTTATACCATTCATCTAAGGCGTTTAATGCATTTAATACCGGAGTATAAAGAGTAGTAAACATCTTGCTTTGTCTTTTTTGAAGACGCAACATCTGTGAACACATCATAGGAGTAAGAGTCAATGCACTAATAGTAGAGATTGTCATAATTACACACATCATCCATCCTAACTGACGGAATAGCACACCTGTCATACCCGTTACCATTGTTAATGGGAAGAATACGGCAATCATAGTAAGAGTAGAAGCAATAACAGAAATCGCAACCTCATTGGTACCATGAATAGCTGCCTGTTTTGGTTCCGACCCCCTCTCAATATGTGTAGTAACATTCTCGAGCACCACTATAGCATCATCAACCACACTACCAATCGATATGGAGAGACACGATAGAGAGATGATATTCAAAGAACCACCATCAATAATACCTAAATATATAAATGATGCTACTAGAGATAGAGGGATAGTAATACAAATAATTACTGTGGCTCGCCAGCGTCCTAGGAATGCAAATACAACGAATATAACGAACAATAAAGCGTATAGAATAGTCTCAGCAAGAGCATCAATAGTGTTCAAAATATTATCTGAAGTATTGACAATCACACCAAGTTTTACATCTGAAGGAAGTCTTTTTTGAAGTTTAGGAAGTTCTTCTTTTACTCTTTCAGCAATTTCTACAGAGTTAGCACCCGACTGTTTCTGAATAATAATCATAGCGCCTTGCTTACCATTATTATATGTTTTCTGCGCTCTCTCTTGAACAGTATCCTTTACCTCAGCTACATCCTTTAAATAAACATTAGCTCCATTGAAAGTACCTACAACAATGTTGGCCATCTCTTTAGGGTCTTTAAACTCACCCTCAACACGTAACGAATAAGTGTTGCTACCAACATCGAAAGTACCACCTGGAGTATTTCTATTCTCCGCTCCTATCAACGCACTGATATTCTCGATAGTCATATTGTAAGCTTCCAATTTAGTTGGATTACAATATACATATATCTCTCGTTTTGGAGCACCACTAATAGAAACAGTACCAACACCTGGAATTCTGGCAAGTGGATTTACGATATTATCATCTAGAATTTTGTATAGTGCAGGCTGACTATCATCTGCTTGAGCAGATAAAAGTATAATAGGAATCATATCAGTACTAAACTTAAATATGATAGGCGTATTAACATCATCAGGCAACTGAGAGCTTACCATATCAAGTTTGTCGCGCACATCATTTGTCAGCACATCAATATCATAACCATATTCAAATTCAAGAGTAATAACAGATATATTCTCTGATGATCTTGATGTAATATGTTTAAGATTACTTACTGAATTCAATGTATTCTCGAGTGGACGAGTAACATTATTCTCAATATCAGAAGCACTGGCACCGGCATATGAAGTCATTACCATGATGGAGTTTGTTTCAATATCCGGGTACAAATCAACAGGCAATTTTGATAGGGAGAACAAGCCAAATATCGCAACTGCTAAAAAGCAGAGCGAGGTCATAATCGGTTTTTTAACCGCTCCTTCGTATAAACTCATAAATCCTTTTTTTATTTTTCTACTGTTACTTCTGCACCATTAGTAAGTCTTGCTTGTCCGGCAATAACTACTTGTGCATTATTTTCTACTCCCGAGATAAGTTCGTACTCATCATCAAGACGACGGCCTAGTTCAACCTTGTTGTAAGATACCTTACCATTATTATAAACATAAACATATTTATCACCTGAACCGGCACGTTTTACAACAGCAACATCTGGAACAACCACATGATTAAGTGTTCCATAATTCATTATTACTCTTCCAAACATACCTGGACGAACACGCATATTCGAGTTCTCAAGTTTTATTTCAACAGGGAAAGTATGAGTATCGGAATTAATAGTAGGGTATACTATAGAAACTTTTCCATTAAACTCTTCATCGCCGAACACATCAAATTTTACAGTGATAGGCATTCCCACCTTAACTTTTGGGAATAGGTTTTCCGAAACATTAATCATAAGTTTCACAGGAACAATTTTTTCAACAACCAAAACTGGAGAAGATCCTCCATAAAGGTCGCCATTGTCGAAGTTACGCACAGTAACAATACCATCTATAGGACTTACAAGTTGTGTATTTTCTAGAAGGTTTTTATAAGATGTAGTACGAACATCAAGGTTCATCTTCGCAGCATCCCATTCAGATCTTGAAATACCACCAACTTTATATAACTCATCAATGCGTTTAAACTCAGTTTTTTGATTGTCGAGTTGTAATTTTAGCTGATTAAGGTTTGCAGCATCCATCTGCACAAGTTTTTGGCCTTTCTTTACTCTATCACCTACTTCAACGTAAATTTTTTCTATACGTCCCGGAGAAGTAGGAGCAATATTGTTAGTAACATCAGCCTCAACAGTAGTTGTATACTCTTGTGTCTGTTCTACATCGCGTGAAGTAACCGAAGCTAACTTAACAAGTGGTTTCTCATCTGTTGCATCAGCCTTTTTTTCACTGTTACTTGAACATGCAGCCAAAAGCATTGTTCCAAGTAAAATAAATGAGTGGAAACTCTTTCTCATATCTCTTTTAATTATATTATTATTCATTAATTTTTGAATCATCACCAATTACTAGATCGAGGTCAGCCTTTGCTATCAAATAATCGTATATTGACTGGTTGTATGTTAGTTTTGATTGTGTTAATGCTACTTCCGAACTATTAAGTTCTAGAATCGTACCTTTACCAACTTCATATCTCTTCTCAGCAATTAACCTACCTTTTTCAGCCTGAAGAACAGCCTCTTTATTACTAACTACCTGTTCAGTACTTGCCGACATATTATTAAGGTATGTGGTTGCTTGCATCACTAGTTGACGTTCAGTATTAACTTTTGTCTCATCTAGTTGCATAAGTTTTATCTTAGTTTGTTTAAGTTTAGTGAAATTGCTTCCCTTAAACAGAGGTATACTCAAACTCAAGCCAAAAGTTGAATAAGGATTCCAAATATATTTTGAAAATTTGAAATTATCGTTCATTGAAGTATACATATATTGGAATGATGCAGAAAGAGTTGGCAAGAAATTAGCCTGTTGTAGTTTCAATGTCTTATTCAATGCATCCTTATTCAAGTCCAATTGTTTAAGAGTTGTGTTATTGGTAAGATCATTTGGATTAGGTCTAGCCATACGATTGAACATAGCCATTTCATAATCTTTTAAATTTCCATCGATTGCAATAATTGTAGATGGATCAAGCCCCAAAAGAACTTTTAATTGAAGATTAGTAATACTGATAGCATTATTTGCCGATACTACACTAGGTTTAATATTTCTCATTTGAACCTCAGCACTAATCTTATCGTATTCACTTACCACTCCTTGATCAAACTTAGCCTTAACAATATTGAAGTTATCTTCGCTCTGTTTATAACTTTTCTGTAGTACTTCGTAGCTATCTTGTGCTAATAACAGTTGATAGAAAGCTTTAGTAACTTGATTTACCATATCTAGTTTTGAAGCTCTTGCTTTTTCGACAGAAAGCTCAATATCAGTTTTTGTCAGACTTATACTTTTATATAAGGCTGGAGCAAATATAGGAAGGCTTATAGAAAGACCACCGCTAAAAGTATTGTCTGTTCCTACCTTAATAATTTGACCTTGCATAGCAAAAGATTGCTTTTCGATTGCTCTAGAGTAGCTTCCCACTAAAGAAGCCTCAGGTAGTAAACCTGCATAAGCCTCGAGTGAAGCAACTTTTTTTAGGTTTATCTCTTGCCCTGCAACCTTTATTGTTGGATTATCATTAAGTGCAATTTTAATTGCATCATCCAACTTTAATTTCAAAGTATCTTGTGCTTGAATACTATTGAAACAGAAAGTTCCTCCAATTAATAAGGAGAAGAATACTTTTCTAGATAGAAAACATCTCATATTAAACTGTTATTTGTTATTGTTATCTTTTTATTGTTTTATTTAAATTTCATAGTTAAGAAAAATTCATCAACTTTTTTCAGACCTTTCTCTGTAGCTATACCTCTCATGTGTAAAGATACTAATTGCTCATATATATCAACCAACGAGTATTTCTCATTTAATTCAGATTTAAGAAGAATTTTCATTTCTTCCACCATAGCAGTTCTGATTATTTCATAATTAACATCGTCACGGAATAGTCCTTGTGAAATTCCTTTACGGAAATACGACATAGTTACTGAAGCCATCTCATTACGAGTTGATTGTAGATATTTTATTACAGATGGGTATTTATTAATCTCTTCAAAAAAAACTTTGTTTGCTTTCTTTATCTCTTCGACGTTTCTTTCATAAATCTTAAATATCACATCAAGAACATTATCCGATTTATGTATTAACTGATCTATAAATTCACGAGACTCTTTATAGTGAATTTTCACAACTTCAAGTAGCAGTCCCTCTTTATCCCCAAATAATTCATAAAGAGTCCTTTTAGATACAGACAACTCAGAAGCTATAGAATCCATTGTGACATCTTTTATGCCATAAACAGTGAAAGTTTCTTTAGCATAATCAAGCACTCTACTCTTTAAATGACTCCTATTGTCCTTTAATTTTGGTGTTATTTCCATCAATTATTTACTCATTAATAAGTACTACTCAAAAATGTGATAAAAATTGAGCATATCTTTTTTAGTTTTTCATGAAATACTCCTTAAAACAAATAGTCCCATTATTCTCGGTATTTATTATACAATACTAAGATAACAGAAAACTTTTTGTTTTAGTTTAGTTTTCGGAGGGTGCAAAAATATGAATTATTTTATAATAGATTACATAGTGTGGTTAAACATTTAACTATATATAACTTTAACACAAATACAAACAATTCAAAACAGTGCTACAAATTGAAGTTTTAATAACTAATAATAATTTGAATCGTAAGGAATATAATAAAAAAATATTTTTTTTGAAACTTAATACCAATTTCATTATTATTGATACATTTGCGTACTTTTTTAAAGTATACAAAAAATATGGTTAAGATAACAAAAGAAGCGGCTTTACTTTATCATTCACAAGGTAAGCCCGGTAAAATTGAAGTGGTTCCAACAAAACCATATAGTACACAAACTGATTTATCCTTAGCATATTCTCCGGGTGTGGCAGAGCCATGTTTAGAGATTGAAAAGGATCCGCAAACAGCATATGATTACACGGCGAAAGGAAATCTTGTAGCAGTTATATCAAATGGTACAGCTGTTCTTGGATTGGGTGATATAGGTGCCCTTTCAGGAAAACCTGTTATGGAAGGTAAAGGGTTATTATTTAAAATTTACGCCGGTATTGATGTTTTCGATATTGAAGTAAATGAAAAAGATCCTGAAAAGTTTATTGAAGCTGTAAAAGCTATAGCTCCTACATTTGGAGGTATCAACCTTGAAGATATAAAAGCACCTGAGTGTTTTGAAATAGAAAGAAGATTGAAAGCTGAACTAGATATTCCTGTTATGCATGATGACCAGCATGGTACAGCTATAATATCTTCTGCCGGATTACTAAATGCACTTGAAGTAGCCGGAAAGAAAATTGACGAGGTAAAAATTGTTGTTAATGGTGCTGGTGCGTCAGCAATTTCATGTACCAAACTTTACGTCTCTTTAGGAGCTAAACGAGAAAATATTCTTATGGTTGATAGCAAGGGAGTCATTACCAGTGATCGCCCTTCACTTACTGAAGAGAAGAAATTCTTTGCTACCGACCGTCGTGATGTACATACATTGGAAGAGGCTATAAAAGGAGCAGATGTATTTCTTGGATTATCAAGAGGAAATGTCTTGACAAAAGATATGATAAGAAGCATGGCTAATTCACCAATAGTCTTCGCGTTAGCCAACCCTACACCTGAAATATCTTATGAGGATGCAATGGATTCTCGTCCTGATGTTCTTATGTCAACAGGTAGATCCGACTATCCAAACCAAATAAACAATGTTATTGGTTTCCCATATATTTTCAGAGGTGCCCTAGATACACAAGCAAGTGCAATAAATGAGGAGATGAAAATTGCTGCTGTAAAAGCTATTGCAGCACTGGCAAAACAACCTGTTCCTGATGTTGTTAATGAGGCTTATCAAGTTAATAACTTTACTTTCGGCCCAAAATATTTCATTCCAAAACCGGTAGACCCACGTCTTATTACAGAGGTATCAATGGCTGTTGCCAAAGCAGCTATGGATTCAGGAGTAGCAAGAAAGCCTATTACTGACTGGGAAGCATACAAAACAAGACTTCGTGTTTTGATGGGACAAGAGAATAAATTGACACGTCAGTTTTATGAAACAGCAAAAAGAGACCCTAAAAGAGTCGTATTTGCAGAGGGAACTCATCCACATATGCTTAAAGCAGCAGTAGAGGCAAAGTCAGAAGGTATATGTCATCCTATAGTACTTGGAAATGAGGAGAGAATAGAGAAACTTGCAAAAGAGTTGGATTTAAGTCTTGATGGAGTTGAAATTATAAACTTACGCCATGACAGAGAATCGGAAAGACGTGAACGTTATGCTAAGATACTATCGGAAAAACGTGCTCGTGAAGGTGCAAATTACCAAGAATCAATAGACAAAATGTTTGAAAGAAACTATTTTGGAATGATGATGGTAGAGACAGGAGAGGCTGATGCATTTATAACAGGTCTGTATACAAAATATTCAAACACAATAAAAGTAGCCAATGAAGTAATAGGTATTCAAGAAGGTTATAATCATTTTGGAACTATGCACATCATTAACTCAAAGAAAGGAACATATTTTGTTGCCGATACTTTAATTAATCGTCATCCCGACACTGAAACACTAACTGATATAGCAAAGCTATCATACAATACTGTTAAATTCTTCAATCATGAACCAGTAATTGCTATGCTTTCATATTCTAACTTTGGAGCAGACAATGTAGGTAGTCCTTCTAAGGTTCATAGAGCTATTCAACAGATGCATATACAATATCCAGATATGATTATTGATGGAGAAATGCAGGTAAATTTTGCTTTAAATAAAGAGTTACGCGATTCTAAATATCCATTTACTAAGTTATTTGGAAAAGATGTAAATACTCTTATTTTCCCTAACTTAAGCTCAGCAAACTCTACTTACCAGTTTCTTCAATCTATAAGTGATTCAACTCAGGTTATTGGCCCTATTCAGATGGGACTAAACAAACCAATTCATTTTACTGACTGTGAAGCTTCTGTAAGAGATATTGTTAATATCACAGCAATAGCTGTAATTGATGCTATTGTTTATGAGAAAAAGATGAGAAAAGAGTAATTTAGTAATACTCTAAAAATAAGTGTTGTCTTATTATCTTTTATAGCTAATATAAATAAGGTGATAAGACAACTTTTTTATATCACGAATTTTAAGTAATAAACCAATCACTACTGTATATCTAAGTTATCTAAATAACATAAGTTTACTAAAAAAGCAAATATCATATCTTTTTATCACTATTAAAAGCATAAATATTAAAAATAAATAAACATTTTGCTATATATTAACCATTTACACCTACTATAAATCACTTTTAAAGCATATATTTCTTCATAATATTACTTTTTTCACGATTTTATTTATATTTTGTTGTTTTTGTAAGATATAATATATATTTTTGCAACACCAAAACAAAATGGTATTTAACCAACTAAAGAAATAGATTTATGAATGCAGCAAAAGTTCTAGAGGATCTAAAAAGAAGATTCCCTAATGAGCCTGAATATCATCAGGCAGTAGAAGAAGTTCTATGTACTATTGAAGAGGAGTACAACAAGCACCCTGAATTTGACAAATCTAACCTTATTGAAAGACTTTGTATTCCAGACAGAGTTTTTCAGTTTAGAGTAACATGGGTAGACGATAAAGGAAACGTACAAACAAACATGGGCTATAGAGTACAACACAATAATGCTATTGGTCCATACAAAGGTGGTATCCGTTTTCACTCATCTGTGAATCTATCTATTTTGAAATTCCTTGCTTTTGAACAGACATTCAAAAACTCACTAACAACTCTTCCAATGGGTGGAGGTAAAGGTGGTTCTGATTTCTCACCAAGAGGAAAATCTAATGCTGAAGTTATGCGCTTTACTCAAGCATTCCTATTAGAATTATGGAGACACATTGGTCCTGAAACTGATGTTCCTGCCGGAGATATTGGTGTTGGTGGACGCGAAGTTGGTTTTATGTTTGGTATGTACAAAAAACTTACTAGAGAGTTTACAGGTACTTTCACAGGTAAAGGACGCGAATTTGGTGGCTCTCTTATCCGCCCTGAAGCTACAGGATACGGAAATATCTATTTCTTATGCGAGATGCTTAAAACAAGAGGCCTTGACCTTAAAGATAAGGTTTGTCTTATCTCCGGTTCGGGTAATGTTGCTCAATATACTGCCGAAAAGGTTATTGAACTTGGTGGTAAAGTTGTTACAATGTCTGACTCGGATGGTTATATCTATGACCCAGATGGTATCGACAGAGAGAAACTTGATTACATCATGGAACTTAAGAACCTTTACAGAGGACGTATTCGTGAATATGCCGAGAAATATAATTGTAAATATGTTGAAGGAGCAAAACCTTGGGGTGAGAAATGTGATATCGCTCTACCTTCTGCAACTCAAAATGAATTAAATGGTGATCATGCACGTACTCTAATTGAGAATGGATGTATCGCTGTTTCAGAGGGTGCAAACATGCCTTCTACTCCTGAAGCTATCAAGGTATTCCAAGATGCTAAAATTCTTTATGCTCCAGGTAAAGCTGCTAATGCCGGTGGTGTATCTGTATCCGGTTTGGAGATGACTCAAAACTCAATTAAATTAAGCTGGACTTCTGAAGAAGTTGATGAAAAACTTCATCAAATTATGAAGAGCATTCATGAGTCATGTGTACAATATGGTACAGAGCCTGATGGATATATCAATTACGTAAAAGGTGCCAATGTAGCTGGATTTATGAAAGTTGCTAAAGCTATGATGGCTCAAGGTATTGTATAATCTCATATCATTAATATAAAAAACAGCCTTGCACATTTTTATGTAGCAAGGCTGTTTTTTTAACATTATATTCTTAATTATCATTCCAAACTTTCAGGTTTAAGCACCACTCCTATCTTCTTTTTACCATCCATTTTTACCACAATTGGAGAGTCAAATCTTACATGTCTTAAATATTTAGTTTCTTCCACTGCTGGCAGTTTATCCAAATAAGCTGAATCATAAATACCATCATTCATATAGGAATTGATAGTAAAATACCCAACGCCAAAGGAGGTTAGATTTTGAAAGAAATGAGTTCCTTGACTTGGATCAACACGATAATTGCTAAGTCCGGCTTCTACAATTACCCTAGCAGCCGAGATATGAGGCCATTTAACTGGAATACCTAACCAAGTATCACTACTTCCCCATCTACCAGGACCAACAAGAACATATTTTTTGGAATCCTCTAGGAACTTCTTATTAATCTTTTCAATCTCGTATGCTATGTTCTGATTATTTGAAGCACTATAACCCTCACTCTTTACATATACTATATCATAAATATCATTCATCACACCATGCCCTAAAGAGTTTAGGCTCTTTAGAATTACTTTATCATCACCTATAATATTAAGATCTTCACTCAATACAGCCTTTACGTCAACCATTGGCCTTATCTGAAGCAGATAAAATATACCTGTTCGTTGAGTAGGATTTAGGTTTACAGCAAATTCTATCTCTACAGGTCTTCTCATCTCACTCTGACCATATTGTTGAACCAATTTTAGTATACTATCAAGAGGGAAAACATCATGTTGAAGTACATTGGCAAATGTTATGAGTTTTCTTCCACCAGGATAGATACCATCTCTTATAATCATGTCATAAGGATCGTATGTAGAGGCTATAAAATTCAATGAACCATCACTTTCAGCATCTTTTACTGATAGTTTGAGAAGATTAAAACCATCATCTAGTGAAAAATTATCTCCTGTATTTTTTAAATCAAGTGCATAGAACTGAGTTTGGGTCTCACGAAGTGCTATATCTACCTCACTTGTTTGAAGCACCTGGGTTGGATGATAAGGACAGACTCTAAGAGTAAGACCTCCATCGACAATGTACTTACCTAATCCAAGAGCTAAACTTACAGTTCCCTCTTCAGCTTTTTCATCATTTATTGGATAATAGTTCAAAGAACGTGCAACACCCGAAATTGAAGGATAGAATCTATCTCCATATTGATTTCCAACAACTTCCTGGAGAACAACAGCCATTTTCTCTTGATCGATTACATTTCGCGTTGCTTGCATATACGCTTTACTATCTTTATAATAAACAGAAGCGTATACACCCTTAATAGCATTACTCAGCATTCTTAACATCTCATATTTATCATCCAAATATGGTATCATATATGTAGAATATATGCCGGCAAAAGGCTGATAATGCGAATCTTCAAGAAGACTTGAAGAGCGAATTGCTATTGGAGATTGAACTACATCAAAAAAAGCAAAAAAATCTTCGACTAATCTATCCGGTAATTTTGCTTTTAAAAATGCTCGCAATATTGTTTCATCATCAGCATCACTTAGTGCAACTTGATATAGTTCATTTGTATCCATGAACTCATCAAATATATCAGTACAAAGTACAACAGTTTTTGGAATCTGAACTGATGCATTTTCAAATTCATCGAATTCAGGATGATGTTTAACCATATTATCGATAAAAGCAAGACCTCTACCCTTTCCACCAAGTGAGCCTTCACCAATACGTGCAAAGTTAGAATATCTATCAAATCTATCTCTTTGGAAAATAGCAACCACACCCTGATTTTTCATCTTTCGATATTTAACTATAGCTTCGAAAATGATTCGTCTATGAGCATCTACATCTTGAAGAGAATCCCAAGTGATCTGCTTTAAAAATTCAGCTGGCGGGAACATTGCTCTTGAATATAGCCATCTAGATACGTGGTTACGACTAATATGGTAAAGAAGTGACTCTTTTGGAATAGCAAAAATGATATTCTGCAACTCTTTAAGATTTCTAACTCTTGCCACCTCTTCCAAAGTGTCTGGATTGCGAAAAATGAAGTCTCCAAAACCAAAATTCTCTTTTATAATCTCGCGAAGATCGATATCCATCTTCTTGGAGTTTTTATTTACAAAACTGGCATCGTACTTCTTCACATAAATATCGTTGCTCTCCTCGGCCGATTGGAGAATAAGTGGCACAAAAGGATCTCTTTTCCTTATCTCGGCCATAAGTTTTACTCCAGCCAATGGGTCAGTAACTCCATCTTTGGGATAACGAGCATCTGTAATTACACCAAGTATATTATTTGAATACTTATTATAAAGTTCTAAAGCCTCTTCATACGATCTAGCTAATACAATTTTAGGACGACCACGCATTCTAAGTGTACGTTGGTGCGCATTTAGAGCTTCTGTAGCAAATTCTTGACTCTGTTGTAAAACGAACTTATAAAGATTAGGTAAAATAGAAGAGTAGAACCTTATTGAATCTTCAACAAGTAGCATCATCTGAACACCTACCTCTTTGGTATCATGCTCTAAGTTCATCTTGTCCTCTATCAACTTTATAATTGAGAGCAAAAGATCAGTGTTACCTAACCAACAAAAAATATATTCAAATATACTTAAGTCCTCATTTTCCATTCTTGCCGTTATGCCATGTGAGAATGGAGTAAGCACCACTAGCGGTATATTAGGGTATTTCTTCTTTACTTCTTTAGCAATTTCGAAAGTTTCACTATTATCCGAGCCCGGCATACAAATTATTAAATCTGTATTATTATTTTCTAATTGTTTCCAAGTCTGTTCGGCAGTATATACTTTGGTAAATCGTGGAGGATATCTAAGGCTTAAGTCAGTATATTCATTAAATAGCTTTTCATCAATACGACCATCATCCTCAAGCATAAACGCATCATACGGATTAGCAATGAGTAATACATTGAATATTCGTTTGGTCATAAGGTTTGCAAATGAGGTATCCTTAAAGTAAAGCTGATTAAGTTTTAATTTACTAAGCATTATAATAGTATATTAAAGTAGTTATAGAGCAAAATACGTCATTTTTATTATTTTATGCAACTTAATATATCACAAAGATGCTATGAAACAGACTTTACTATATCTATGAACATATATTTTATAAAATGATATGCTTCTGTGTTTGTTAATAATAAAAGTAACAAGATACTAAAAATGACATTTTATCACATAACCTATTAAATTAACCCATAAATATTTTGATAATATCAAAGATACCATATCTTTGCATGAAAAGTAATTTCTTTTTGTCAATTATTAAAGCTAAACAAACATGGACATCAGTAAAATTATGACTTCTCTTGAAGCCAAACATCCTGGAGAATTAGAATATCTACAAGCTGTTAAAGAGGTTCTAATATCAATTGAAGATATATATAACCAGCACCCTGAATTTGAGAAAGTTTCACTTATTGAAAGATTAGTGGAGCCAGACAGAATTTTTACCTTTAAAGTACCTTGGGTAGATGATAGAGGAAATGTTCAGGTAAACATTGGTTATCGTGTCCAATTCAATAATGCTATCGGTCCTTATAAAGGTGGAATAAGATTTCATGCTTCAGTAAATCTTTCTATCCTTAAATTCTTAGGATTTGAACAAATTTTTAAGAACGCACTTACTACACTTCCTATGGGTGGTGGAAAAGGTGGTTCGGATTTCTCTCCACGTGGTAAAAGCAATGGAGAAATTATGCGTTTCTGCCAAGCATTCATGTTAGAATTATGGCGTCATATAGGTCCTGAGATGGACGTTCCTGCAGGTGACATAGGCGTTGGTGGACGTGAAGTGGGATACATGTTTGGCATGTACAAAAAACTTACTCGAGAGTTTACTGGCACATTTACCGGTAAAGGCCTTGAGTTTGGAGGCTCACTAATTCGTCCTGAGGCTACCGGTTTTGGTGGTTTATATTTTGTAAACCAAATGTTAAAGACCAAAGGTATTGATATAAAAGGAAAGAGTATTGCCATATCCGGATTCGGTAATGTTGCTTGGGGAGCAGCCTTGAAAGCAACCGAGCTAGGAGGTAAAGTTGTTACTATATCTGGGCCTGATGGATATATTTATGATCCGGATGGTATTTCAGGAGATAAAATTGATTACATGCTTGAGTTAAGAGCTTCAGGTAATGACATTGTAGCGCCTTATGCTGAAAAATATCCTAACTCAAAATTTGTTGAAGGTCGTCGTCCTTGGGAGGTTAAAGTAGATATTGCTCTTCCATGTGCTACTCAAAATGAGTTGAATGGCGAAGATGCTAAAAATTTAATTAATAATAATGTACTTTGTGTGGGAGAGATTTCTAACATGGGATGTACTCCTGAAGCTATCGATGCCTTTATTGAGAATAAGATTCTTTATGGCCCTGGTAAAGCTGTAAATGCCGGTGGTGTTGCAACTTCTGGTCTGGAAATGACACAGAATGCTATGCATCTTAATTGGACAGCAAAAGAGGTTGACGATAAACTTCAAAGCATAATGCATGCTATTCATGAACAATGTGTGAAATATGGTACAGAATCAGATGGTTATATTAATTATGTAAAAGGAGCAAACATAGCCGGCTTTATGAAAGTAGCTCATGCTATGATGGCTCAAGGAATTGTATAACTACTTATTCATACCCAAAAGTATAAAATCTCGTTTAGTTGTATTTGTATTTTGTATTGTAATATGCGCTGGTCACCTGAGAAGGATTGCCAGCGTATTTTTTATTAATATAACAATAGTAAACTTTTTATAATTAGTATTGTTATAAATGAATTATACATATAATTATGAAGCTAATTTATATATTGCTATATATCATTTCATGTTGTTATATTTTAATATCATGTGTAACAAATGAAAATGAAATTGACTTTATTGATTATAAAATTTATATCGCAAGTATTAAAGAGGATCATAATATTTCAAGAGTAGACATATTTTATAATAATACTTTTAATGAAAGCGATACTATATTATTCAACTCCTTTGGCACTCATACAAATGTTAATAATAAGCTCACTTACAATGGTATATATTGGTATAGCAATAAAGAGTTAATATGGAATCAAAATTCAACTGATTCATTGTTTTATACAGCAATATACCCCGCAACTTCAAATTGTAGATATACTAAAAATGAGCTATATGAAGAGGGATTATTAAAAGATATTCTTTTTTGCAAAGCCGTGAGTAAGTATAAGGATAAGGTAAATATTAAATTGAATCACTTATTTTCACTTTTAAAAATCAATTTAAATGATTTTCCAAAAGATAGCATTAAATCAATTACATTGACTGTTCCTGCAACAATAGACAGCATAGGTGTAAATAATGGGGAGATTTATATAAATAAAAGTGAGTCTAAAAGTTATACTTCTTCTATTGATTCAGGTAGAGTTTATATCTTCGTCATACCACCCATAGATAATTTAACTCTCAACTTAAAAATAAACATAAACGGCAGGATAGTAGAAAAGAGTATTGAATCCATAAATTATCAGGCTGGATATATATATTCATGTAATTTAATTCATTCCAACAAAGAAAAAAGCATTAAAACAGTGGAAGATTTTATTGCTTTTACCAATTTAATAAACAATAAGGTTTATGGTCAAAGAAAACTTGATGAGTTCTTTTATATTGAAAATGGACAAAGAGTATTTTCATTGGCAAACAATATATACTTTACAGATAATGATTGCAAAAATTTAGATATCATCGGAACGAAAACAGAGAATTTTAATGATATATTTGATGGTAAAGGATACTCATTATATAATGTAAATTTTAATATTAATAGCAGTGTCAAAGCACTTTTTGGATATATTGGTCTGAATGGTATAGTGAAAAATATAAATATAATCAACTCTTCTGTAATATTCTCAGGTACTAGCGAAGGTTCTCTTCTTTCATATAGAAACTATGGATTAATTGATAATTGTGTTATTGATAGTTGTAGGATGGAGACATATACTTATAGTGGCTCATCTTTTGTATCTACGTATTTAACCGGAATAATTGTAAATACAAGAGTTAGTAACTCAGTATTAAAATGTGGAGAAAAGAGTAGCAACAGCCTTTTTACAAAAATATTAAATGGTAAAATACTGAACTCTTGTGCTGCAAATAATCTAATAACATACACAAGCAATGCTTATATTGGTGAGTTAGCGTTGAATGTTAACTCAAACTCCCAAGTTAGTAATTGTTATGTTAAAAACTCCAACAATCAAGTAAAGAGTGCATATAAGTTTGCTTATAGTATAGAATCAAACGCTACTGTAACAAATTGTTTTACCAATTCAAATAGTTCATTATGGTATAATAGTAAATCGACAGTCAATTATTATACGTTTGACAGCAATTTTAAAACAGAAAATAATAAAGAAGATGTTATTTCAATGCTTAATGAGTGGATAGATGAGAATCAGCAATATTACTCAAATTATAAATTCAGGAAATGGATAGAACACACTCAAACTATACCTGCAATTCTACTATAAAAAGAAAAGAGAGTGCTACAATAGCCATATAAAAAATATCCCTGCTAGAGTTCTCTAGCAGGGATTAGTTATTTATATAGAGTGCTTTATATACACTCTCTATGTTCTATTAAAGAGCACCTACTTCTTTAAGAGCAGCATTTGTTTGGCGTACTGCAGCAGCACTAGCAGCAAATTTAGCTTTCTCTTCTTCGTTCAAAGGAAGTTCAACAATCTCCTCAATACCATTCTTACCTAAGATAACTGGTACACCACAGCAAATGTCTGATTCACCATATTCACCCTCAAGCATTACAGAGCAAGGAATCATCTTCTTTTGATCGTGGATTATTGATTCAACAACGAATGCTCCAGCAGCACCTGGTGCATACCAAGCAGAAGTACCAAGAAGTTTAGTAAGAGTTGCACCACCAACCATTGTAGCAGCAGCTACCTCTTCAAGTTTCTCAGCAGAAAGGAAGTTGCTTACAGGAAGACCTTTGTAAGTAGCAAAACGAGTAAGAGGAATCATAGTTGTATCACCGTGGCCACCAATTACCATACCTTCTACCTCATTAGCATTACATTTCAAAGCTTGTGACAAGAAATATTTGAAACGTGAGCTGTCAAGAGCACCACCCATACCGATGATTTTGTTCTTTGGCAAGCCAAGAGATTTCAATGCTAAGTAAGTCATAGTATCCATTGGGTTTGAAATAACTACGATAATAGCATTTGGAGAGTACTTAAGAATATTTTCAGCTACTGATTTAACGATACCTGCATTAACACCGATCAACTCTTCACGAGTCATACCTGGTTTACGAGGAATACCTGATGTGATAACAACAACATCTGAGTTTGCTGTTTGCTCATAATCATTAGTACAACCTACAATGGTTGTGTCGAAGCCCAAAAGTTGAGCTGTCTGCATCATATCCATTGCTTTTCCTTCGGAAACACCCTCTTTAACATCAAGCATTACAACTTCATCAGCAACCTCATTGAAAGCTAATACATTTGCACATGTAGCTCCAACATTACCTGCGCCTACTACTGTTACTTTTGACATAATAATTTTCTATTTTAAAATAATGTATAATTTTATTTTCTATCTCTAAAGATAGGCAAATGTACAATGATATAATTAATTGAAGAAAAATTTCCATATTTATTTATGTCATAAAAGACAAATTATTGTATTTTTGCTCATAATTTTTTTTATAAAACTGATATGAACAAAAAACTAGTAATCATAATTGTCTTACTTCTTATTATTGTGGGAGGATTGACCTACTATTCTTTCAAACAACATAACGAGAATAAAGAGATGGTTCAACTATTTGCTCTTGATAAAGAAGAGATGGAGAATGAATATAACTCTTTTGCTACACAATATGATGAACTTCAGATACAGATAAATAATGATTCTTTAAGAGAGAAACTAGAGAGTGAAAAGTTAAAAACTCAGAGGTTACTCGAAGAGCTAAGACAAGTAAAGACAACTGATGCTGCTGAAATTTCAAGATTAAAGAAAGAGTTAAAAACTGTCCGAGCAGTACTTCGTACATATATCATCCAAATAGATTCATTAAATAGGCTTAATGAAGCCCTTGTTAATGAGAACAAAGAGGTAAAGAAGAAATATTCACAAGCTACTAACCAAATTAATAGCTTAGCTGAAGAGAAAAAGAATCTTGATAAAAAAGTATCTTTAGCAGCTCAATTAGATGCAACAAACATTTCAGTAATTGGAAAAGATAAACGAGGGAAAGAGACTGAAAAGGTAAGTAAAATAAAAAAACTGGCTATATCATTCTCTATTGTTAAGAACATAACAGCCGAAACAGGCGAACGTACTTTATATATTAGAATAGCTAAACCTGATAATGAGATATTGACAACTGGGAACTCTACATTTAATTATGAGAATCGATCATTAGAGTATTCAATTAAAAAATATATTGAATATACCGGTGAAGAGCAGAATGTTACCGTATATTGGGATGTTCAGGAATATCTTCCTGCTGGTAAATACAATGTTTATATTTTTGCTGAAGGAAATATGATTGGTCAAAAATCATTCTCTTTAAAATAGAACACATCATTGTGATATATAAGCTCCTTAATAGTATTTTACAAACTTATGTAATACTATTAAGGAGTTTTTTTATACATTTTTTCAAATTTGTATGATAATATTATCAGTTATATAATATCTTTACATCATATTAACAACTAGTTAATTAACAAACTATTTTTTATTGATGAAAAAGATATTAGGTTTTACTTTCTGTATGGTTATTGCGTCTAACCTCTTTAGTCAGAACATTTTGAGTTTAGACAGCTGTCGTTATATGGCAATAAAATTTAATAAAAGCCTGAAAATACATAATGAAAAGATTGTTGCTGCACATTACGACAACAAGGCAAGTTTTACTAATTTTCTCCCTAAAATAAGTGCCATGGGTACATATATGCGTACCCAAAAAGAGATATCACTTCTTAATGATGAGCAAAAAACTAATCTTCCATTAATTGGTAGCTCTACTCAAGTAAAGCTACAAGAGACAATCCAACAATTGGTTACAGCAAATCCAGGGCTTGCACAATTGCTATCTCCTTTATCTCCATTAATTCCTGAAATTGGGAATTCGCTAAACAACATCGGTGCGGGTCTTGTAGACGCTTTACATACCGATACCAAAAATATGTTTGCTGGAGCAATAACACTTACTCAACCTATTTATATGGGAGGGAAAATTGCTGCTTACAACAAAATCACTAAATATGCTGAAGAGATTGCAAAGACAGAACATAACAGGGCACTTGAGGAGTTGATTCTTAGTACTGATCAAGCTTATTGGCAGGTAATTTCAGTTATAAACAAGAAGAAACTTGCTGAAAGTTATCTTAATCTAGTCAAGAAACTTGATGATGACATTAAGAAGATGATTGCTGAAGGTGTAGCAACTACAACTGATGGGCTAAGTGTAAGTGTTAAGGTTAATGAAGCAGAGATGAAGCTACTTCAAGCTGAAGATGGTGTTATCCTATCAAAAATGGTTCTTTGCCAACTTTGTGGACTACCAATAGATTCGGATATTACACTAGCCGATGAAGATATTCAAGATATATCTATTTCTTCAATACCAGAGGAAGGTATAGTCCAAACAGCAATGAATAATAGACCGGAAATTAAGAGTTTAGAGTACGCATCAAAAATTTACAATCAAAAAATTAATGTGTCTCGTGCTGAATTGTTGCCATCATTGGCGCTAACAGGAAATTATCTAATCTCCAATCCTTCTTTATATAATGGCTTCGAAAGAAAATTTAGAGGGAACTGGGCTGTGGGAGCAGTTATTAATATACCAATATGGAGTTGGGGTGAAGGCTTTTATAAAATGAAATCAGCTAAAGCTGAGGCAAATATTGCTAAATATAATTTGGAAGAAGCTAAAGAAAAAATTGAATTGCAGGTTAATCAAGCAAAATTTAAAATTAAAGAGGCTGAAAAAAGATATTTTTTATCAAAGAAAAATCTAGAAAAAGCAGACGAAAATCTTAGATATGCTAATTTGAGTTTTAAAGAGGGAGTAATACCAACTAGCAATGTTCTTGAAGCACAGACTGCGTGGCTAATGGCTCAATCAAACAAAATAGATTCTCAAATAGATATAATACTTTCAGAGGTATATTTACGTAAGACTTTAGGTATTTTAAAATAGAAAAGATATGTTAGGAAGATCTCAAAAGAGCAATATATTGCTATCACTTATTTTATTTATAGCCATAATAATAATTGTAGCTATTATTGGTTTTTTTACTCTGTCAAGCGGAAGTGAATATATTCAAGGAGAAGCAGAAGCTGATGAATATAGAATTTCGAGCAAAGTCCCATCTCGAATAGTTGAGTTTAAAGTCAGCGAGGGTAATAAAGTAAAGAAAGGAGATACACTTGTTATTTTAGAAGCACCGGAAATAAAAGCTAAACTCTCTCAGGCTGAAGCTGCACAAATGGCTGCTCAAGCAATAAGTGATAAAGCAAAAAATGGTACTCGTTACGAACAAATACAATCGGCTTATGAGATGTGGCAAAAAGCTAAAGCCGGTCTTGAGATAGCTCAAAAATCTTATACACGAGTAAATAATCTATATGAACAAGGAGTAATGTCTGCTCAAAAAAGAGATGAAGCAAAAGCTCAATATGATGCTATGATAGCTACCGAAAAAGCTGCTCACTCACAATATACAATGGCAAAAAATGGAGCACAAAGAGAAGATAAAGCAGCTGCTGAAGCACAAGTTGTAAGAGCTAAGGGTGCAGTATCCGAGGTAAATTCATATATTAGTGAAACAACACTTATAGCACCTTGTGATGGAGAAGTTACAGAAATATACTCAAAACCTGGCGAATTAGTTGGTTCCGGTGCTCCTATTATGACTATAACTCAATTGGAGAATATATGGGTTACATTCAATGTACGTGAAGATTACTTACACAGTTTTAATGTGGGAGAAGAGGTAAAAGCTTTCGTACCATCACTAAACAGAGACGAAACTTTCAAAATAATATTTATGAAAGATTTGGGTACTTATGCAGTATGGAAAGCAACAAAATCGACTGGTGGATACGATTTAAAGACTTTTCAAGTAAAAGCTATACCTGTTAATAAAATACCATCTTTACGACCAGGTATGTCGGTTGTTATTGAGAAAAAGAAATAAAAACTTACAATGTCAATATTCAGACAATTATATATAATTGCCAAGCGAGAGCTATTATCTGTAGCGACAAAGCCTATATACCTTCTCTCAATGATAGTAGCTCCCATATTTTGCTATATATTCTTTACTACACTTATGTGGAGTGGATTACCTTCGGATATGCCTATAGGTATAGTTGATTTGGATAACACCGGAACAACTAGAAGTATCATAAGAAACCTTGATGCTTTCCAAAACACAAAAGTTATTGAGGAATATTCTGATTTCACGCAAGCACGAAAGGCTATGCAAAAAAATGAGATATATGCTTTTTTATATATACCCAAAGGCACAACCGAGAGAGCCATATCCGGCCGACAACCCAAAATATCATTTTACACCAATCATTCATATCTAGTTGCCGGTTCTTTACTATATAAAGATTTGAGAATCATGTCCGAACTTGCTAGCGGTGCTATAACACGTGCCTCTTTGCGAGGAAAGGGAGTAAATGAAAAACAGATTATAAATTTTATCCAACCTATTGTTATTGATACTCATGCTATTGATAATCCCACTCTCAACTACTCAATATACCTTAGTAACTCCATCATTCCCGGTATATTAATGTTAATGATATTTCTAACAACTATATACTCTGTAGGAAGTGAATTGAAATTCGGAACACAGAAAGAGTGGATTGAGAAATCGGGTGGATCGATAGTTATTGCTGTTATAGGGAAATTACTACCACAAACAATAATCTTCTTCATAATGTCTCTGCTTTATAATGTTTATTTATATAGTTTCCTAAACTTCCCTTGTAACAGTGGCATTTTCGCTATGATATTAATAGGTCTACTTCTTGTATTGGCATCTCAAGGATTCGGCTTGTTCCTTATTGGGCTTGTCCCATCACTTCGTCTTGCTCTTAGTATTGGTTGTTTGTGGGGAGTATTATCTTTTTCTATATCAGGAATGAGTTTTCCTGTAATGGCTATGGATGCTCCTATTCAAACATTAGCATATCTTTTCCCATTAAGAAGTTATTTTCTTCTATATGTTAACTTCGCTCTACATGGATACCCTGCAATATATGCATGGCTGCCGATAACTATAATGTTACTTTTTACTATTCTTCCTCTTTTCATACTTAAGAGGCTTAAGAATACAATGCTCAATTATGTATATATTCCTTAAGATAAATTGCGATGAAAAGAAAGAACTTATATAGTATTATAAAAGAAGGTTTTTCGGACATCTTGGTTGTTTGGATGAATGAGCTGAATATTTTAATCAAAGATCAAGGTATAATTATATTCTTTATATTAGTTCCACTTGCTTATCCAATTTTATACACATATATATATAATAAAGAAGTTATTCGTGAGGTACCTATAGCTGCAGTAGATAATAATGGCACAAGTTTAAGCCGAAAGTTTTTAAAACTTCTCGACGCTTCTCCCGATGCTCATATTGCTACATATTCAACAGACATTGAAGAAGCAAAAGTTTCAATGATGAAGGGTGAAGTATATGGCATTGTGTATATTCCCAAAGAGTTTTCCAAAAGAATAGCAAAAGGTCAACAAGCTAATGTCAGCATTTTTTGCGACATGAGTGGAATGTTATATTATAAAGCACTTCTTACTAGTGCTACAAACTCGTCGCTTACTATGAATAAAGAGATTAAAATATCAAAAATGGAAAATAGTACAGATTATGAAGATAAAATAGCAACTTCACCTATAGCGTACGAAGATATAGCTCTTTTCAATACCCAGGGAGGTTTTGCAAGTTTTCTTCTTCCTGCTGTATTGATACTCATTATTCAGCAAACTCTACTTTTAGGTATAGGGCTTGCAGCCGGAACAGTTAGAGAGAAGAATAATTCAAGAGATGTGATACCTATTGATCCTCATTATCATGGAACACTAAGTATAGTCTTTGGAAAAGCGTTGCTTTACTTTATGGTTTACGCAATAATGAGTACCTATATTCTTGTGATTGTTCCTAAACTATTCTCATTGCCACAACTGGCTGACCCCATGACATTAGGAATGTTTATTTTACCATATCTTCTTTCTTCTATCTTTTTCGCTATGACCTGTTCAATATTTATTCGTCATCGCGAGACATGTATGATAGTTTATATTTTCACATCTGTTCCTATACTTTTTCTTTCCGGCATATCGTGGCCGGAAACAGCAATACCTGACTTTTGGAAAATTATATCTTACATTTTCCCATCTACATTTGGTATTAACGGGTTTGTTCAAATAAATAATATGGGTGCATCACTTCAGGATGTAGGTATAGGATATCATGCTCTTTGGATACAGTGCGGAGTATATTTAATAACTACTTGTTTGGTTTATCGTTACCAAATATTAATGAGTCGACAGCATTTACGAATTAAATGAATCATCCAATAGTTTTATAAAGATTCATATAATATGTACTATAGAACAGCATTAAGGTTAAAAAGGTAAGAATTATGATTATTATTTTTCTTACCTTTGTCAAATTATAACCAAGTTACAAAACATGAAAGAGTTCCTAAGTATTTTACGAAGATTTATTCCACCGTACAAAAAATATCTTATCTTAAATATTATATTCAACATTCTATCTGCAGTATTGAATATATTCTCATTTACACTTATAATCCCTATACTTCAAATTCTTTTCAAAATTCAAGAGGCTTCATACTCATTTATGCCATGGGATTCAGCCAATTCATTAAAAGATATTGTAGTTAATAACTTCTATTATTTCGTTACTGAATTAATTAAAGATTATGGGGAAAGTACAACTCTTCTATTACTTGGCCTTTTTCTTGCTGTTATGACATTCTTTAAAACAGGATGTTATTTCCTCTCTTCTGCAACACTAATTCCTATACGTACAGGTATAGTAAGAGATATTCGAGTTAAAGTTTATAAGAAACTTTTGGATTTACCTCTTGGATTCTTCTCAGAAGAGCGAAAAGGAGATATAATAGCACGAATGAGTGGTGACGTTAATGAGATAGAGAATTCTATAATGTCATCATTAGATATGCTATTTAAAAATCCTATCTTAATCATATTCTACTTTGGTACATTGATAGCAGTTAGCTGGCAGCTAACAATCTTTACATTGGCAGTGCTTCCATTGATGGGATGGTTAATGGGACAAGTGGGTAAAAAACTTAAAAGAGGTTCCTTGGTGGCGCAGGGACAATGGAGTGATTTGATGTCGCAAGTTGAAGAGACATTAGGTGGGCTTAGAATTATTAAAGCTTTCAATGCAGAGAAAAAGATGAATAACCGTTTCCTCAACTCAAATAATCTATTCCGAAATACTATTGGTAGAGTTAATATGCGTCAGCAATTAGCACACCCAATGAGTGAATTTTTAGGCACTGTTCTAATCGTTATTGTATTATGGTTTGGAGGTACACTTATTCTAAATAACAATAACTCTATCACTGCTCCATCTTTTATTTTCTATTTAGTTATACTTTATAGTGTTATTAATCCTTTGAAAGAGTTTTCAAAAGCTGGGTACAACATACCAAAAGGCTTAGCTAGTATGGAGCGTGTGGACAAAATCCTGAAAGCTGAGAATAATATGAAAATAAAAGAAAATCCAACTCATATTACTCAGTTAAAAGATAAGATAGAGTTTAAAAATGTAAGCTTTAAATATGATACCAAATGGGTATTACAAAATATCAATTTAACCATTAATAGAGGTAAAACTATAGCCCTTGTTGGACAGTCGGGATCAGGTAAATCTACAATGGTGGATTTAATTCCAAGATACTACGACGTTACTAAGGGAGAGATACTTATTGATGGAGTAAACGTTAAAGATACTACTCTATTCGATTTGCGTTCTATTATGGGTAATGTAAATCAGGAAGCGATTCTTTTCAATGATACATTCTTCAACAACATCTCTTTTGGAGTAGACAATGCTACAATGGAACAGGTAATCGAGGCTGCAAAAATTGCTAATGCTCACGAGTTTATTATTAATAGTGAAGATGGATACAATACCAAAATAGGTGACAGAGGTGGAAAACTATCCGGTGGTCAAAGACAGAGAGTAAGCATAGCGCGAGCTATATTAAAGAACCCTCCTATCCTCATCCTCGATGAAGCAACCTCTGCTCTTGATACCGAGAGCGAACGTATGGTTCAAGATGCTCTTGAAAACCTTATGAAGAATCGTACTACTATTGCTATTGCACATCGTCTTTCTACTATTAAGAATGCAGATGAAATTTGTGTTCTTCACGAAGGAAGGATTGTTGAGAGAGGTAAACATGAAGAGCTACTTGCGTTAAATGGATATTACAAGAAGTTATGCGATATGCAATCCTTCTAAATAAAGATATACTATTTCTTTTATAAAATCTGTAATGATGAGGATCTGTATGAAAATATGCATCCTCATCATTTTTTAACAATAAAGCCACAACTTTTACAAGTTGTGGCTTTATTACTTATTTAGAAAGATAAAACATTTATTTCTTAATCTCTACTATATGTGAAGCTGGTCTCTCTGCATTACGTTTTTCAGTCTGTTCTACAACATTTTTTGCTAAATTAATAAATGCTTGACCAGTGATACTATTCTCATTTAGAGCAGCAGGAGTACCTTTATCTCCATTCTCACATATACTCTGTACAACCGGAATCTCACCTAATAGAGGTACATTCATCTCTTTAGCCAATTCGTTGACACCCTCTTTACCGAATATATAGTATTTGTTCTCGGGAAGTTCAGCAGGAGTAAACCATGCCATATTCTCTACAAGTCCTAGAATAGGTACATCTACTTTATCATTAGTATACATATTAATACCTTTACGAGCATCGGCAAGAGCCACCTGTTGAGGAGTACTAACTATCACGGCACCGGTTATGGCAAGAGTCTGTACTAATGTAAGATGTATATCACTTGTTCCGGGAGGAGTATCTAGAATGAAATAATCAAGTTCTCCCCATGCAGCATCAGCAATAAGTTGCTTCAATGCATTACTTGCCATGCTACCACGCCAAAGTGTTGCTTGATCAGGATCTACAAAGAAACCTATTGAAAGAAGTTTTATACCATACTTTTCAACAGGAACAATAAGATCACGACCATCTATTCTCTCAAGATAAGGACGTGCATCCTCTACTTGAAACATTTTAGGCATGGAAGGGCCAAATATATCTGCATCTAAAAGACCAACCTTATATCCAAGTTTAGCTAAAGCAACAGCAAGATTAGCAGCTACAGTCGATTTACCTACTCCACCTTTACCTGAAGAAACAGCAATAACATTTTTTACTTTAGGAAGTAATTTTCCAACTTCAGGACGTGCAGCTTGACGACTTTCTGTAGTTATAGTAACCTGTACATCATTTGATATAAAGGTATGTATAGCCTTTTCGGCAGCCTTTACTACCGATTTCATAAACGGATCAGTAGGTTTCTCGAAAATAATCGAAAAACTAACACTCATACCATCTATACGTATGTTGTCGGCAACCATATCGGCCTCGACAATATTTTTTCCGTTACCGGGATATCGCACTGTTGTTAGTGCATCAATTATTAGTTGGGGATATAAAGTCATATTAGTCTCAATTTTTATAGTTATTTACTTGTTGCAAGACCACTTCTCTTGCTACGGTTATAACTTCTGTATTCATCAAGTTCAATTTCAACATCCGGTTCACGAAGTTCACCCTCTTTAGGAAGATGAAATTTCATATATTTAATCTTCAAACCACGATCAAGCCACTGTTGTTCATAATATGTACGTATACCTAATATATCATCCACTAGTCCTGATCCATAAAGATCTTCTGTCATAAATTCAACTGGAATATTATTCTCTTGAACCATATATTTGGTATAAGTAAACATGAAGTTACTATCAGTTTTCAAATGAATAATACCATTAGGCAGAAGGAATTTTCTATACCTGTTCATGAAATAAGTAGATGTAAGTCGCTTAGTAGCTTTTTTCATCTGAGGGTCAGAAAATGTAAGCCAAATTTCGCTAACCTCATTCTCTGCAAACATCCTATCAATGATCTCAATATTAGTTCTAAGGAAAGCAACATTGCTCATGTTCTCCTTAAGTGCTTGAGTAGCACCGGTCCACATTCTTGCTCCTTTTATATCTACACCTATAAAGTTTTTATTTGGATATAATTTACCAAGTCCAACTGTATACTCACCTCTACCACAACCAAGTTCAAGTACAATAGGATTATCATTTTTAAAGAATTCCTTGTTCCATTTACCTTTCATAGGGAATGAAACATTATCTGCAACCGAATATGGATATTCAAACACATGCTGATACTCACGCATATCAGCAAATTTCTCTAACTTCCCTTTTCCCATAAATTTATTTTTTCATTACAAAGGTAATGATAATCTTTTGAAGATGAAAAATAAAAGATGCTCACTCTATATATAATAAAGTGAGCATCATAAGATATGTTTTAAAATTAAAGTTAATCTTCAATAACCTCTATTGAGCCATATTTTTCTCTTTTAAGTCCTTCATAAAATGCCGCATGCGATGCAACATTATAAGGACAAAGAAATAAGAATCCTATTCCTAAAGTTAAACATGATAGAATAAACCATCCTATAAAACTTAGATCCAAAAGAAATAACTTCATTTTTTTACCATCCATCATCCTCATACTCTCCTCTATTGCAGCATTGTAACTTAAATCAGGATTATCTTTTAGTATAAAACAAGTCTGAGAGTAAGAATAGCCTTTAATTATTCCAGGAACAATTAAAAGAAGAGACCAAAGGAATGTATATACGTTTACTAATAATATGGTAAATAGAATTCGTCCATAATCATTAAAACCTTCAAAAAGAGAGGTTAATTCCAAATTCTTACCTCTTATTAATTTAAGGAATGTAACAAAGTATCCATAAGCTAAAGGTAAAAGCAATAATGATAATATATCAATAAAGGTAAGGTCAGTACTAAATATAGAAGGTACTGATGGTGACTGAAATATCAAGAAAAAGACTAATGAAATTGCAACTGCCATTGCCCAATTACCTTCCAAAGCTTTATAAGCTTGTTCCCTAATTTCAGAATTTGTTTTCATAAATTATATTATTTAATTACTCTAATATAGTTACCCAATTATGAATATCCGGTTCATCACCATACTGTATTGCACGCAACTTGTTATAAAGTTTTGTTGATATTGGACCAGGTTTACCATCTTGTGAAAAAATATACGAACGATTATTTTCAGGGTCATCAATTCTTTGGATAGGGCTTATTACAGCAGCAGTACCACAAGCTCCGGCCTCTTCAAATGTTGACAATTCCTCTTCAGCAATAGAGCGACGTTCAACTTTAAGTCCTAAGTCTTCAGCTAACTGCATCAAACTTTTATTTGTGATTGATGGTAATATAGAAGATGATAAAGGTGTAACATAAGTATTATCCTTTATTCCAAAGAAGTTTGCAGCACCACACTCATCAATATATTTTTTCTCTTTAGCATCTAAATAGAACTCTGCAGAATAACCGGCAGCATGCGCTTCTTGACTTGCGCGCAAACTTGCAGCATAATTTCCTCCCACCTTATAAATACCGGTTCCCAATGGAGCAGCACGGTCATATTTACGAGTTATAACGTAAGGTGTTCCAGCAAAACCACCTTTGAAATATGGGCCCACAGGAGTGACAAATATTAAAAATAGATATTCATTTGCTGGTTTTACTCCTACTTGTGCTCCTGTACCAATGAGTAGAGGACGTATATATAGTGATGCTCCACTTTCATATGGAGGGATAAAACGTTCGTTAGCTTTTACTACAGTTTTAACAGCCTCAAGGAAAAGTTCTGTTGGTATCTCAGGCATTAATATTCCATTACATGTACTTTGTAGTCTTAAAGCATTTGCTTCAGGACGGAATAAACGAACTTTGCCATCTTTTCCTTTAAAAGCTTTCAAACCTTCAAAAGCCTCTTGTCCATAATGAAGACAAGTAGCTGCCATATGGATATTTAATGTTTCCTCAGAAGATAGTTCTAATTTTCCCCACTTCCCGTTTCTATAATAACAACGTACATTATAGTCTGTCTTCATATATCCGAAGGACAGGTTTGACCAATCTAGTTCTTCCATAATATATACTTTTAAGTTTATATTTACATTATTTAGCAAAATTAGAAGTTATATTGACAAAAACCAATCAATTATAACTTTTTTATAACTAAAAGTATAAAAACTACGATTCTTCATTAAATATTTTCTTTACTTCGGCATCAACTTTATACAATTTATCATTGCATAACTTTATAAGTTTTTGAGCCTCTTTTAAAGTAGTTGCAAGGTTATCAATATCAATTTCATTGTTATCAATCATCGATACTATCTCTTCCAACCTTTTGATTGACTGTTCATAAGTAATCTCTTTTACTGCCATATCCTATTTTTTATTAACTATACTTTTTATTTCTCCATCATAAAGAAGAGTTGTTAACTCATCTCCATCATATACAGAATCTTTATCTCGCACCACCTTACCATTACTTAAAGTTAAAGAATATCCTCTTTTAAGAATGTTCTTTGGCGAGGAGTTTGATATATTATGTTCAAGAATTTCTAATTTATGCCTCTCACGAACAAGAAAAGATTTTGCTGAAACAGATAATTTATCTTTAATACGTTCAATACGATTTAGTTCGCTAACATTCATCCTTGCAAAGGAAGATGAGATTATCATTGATAATTTTTGCCATCTATGTCTCTCATCCTTTATTCTATCCGTTACAGAATCGAAAACCTCTCTTTTGAGCTGCTCCAATCTTTTAACTTCAAAATCAAGAATATTTTCTACCCCACTCATAATTGAGTTATGGCACTCATGAAGAGTATTAGCTGCAATATCCATTTTTTCAATAAGTAAAGCTGCTGCAGCAGTAGGAGTCTTGACTCGTGTATTGGCAACTATATCAATAATTGTATCATCCCTCTCATGACCTATTCCTGTTATGATTGGTAGTGGGAACTGAGCACAGTTAGCAGCTAGTTCGTAAGTATCAAAGCCCGAAAGGTCGGAAGTAGCTCCACCTCCTCTAATTATTACAACAACATCGAAATTGTCCCTCTCTTCATTTATCTTATTAAGAGCCTCGATAACTGTCTCCTCTACCCTATCTCCTTGCATAATAGCAGGGAAGAGTGAAGTAAAGAATTGATATCCTCGACTATTGTTTATAATCTGATTACTGAAATCACCATATCCAGCAGCAGTAGGTGAAGATATAACAGCTACTCTTTGAGGTAACATTGGAATAGAAAGCTCTTTATTTAAATTTAATACACCCTCTTCTTCCAATTTTTTAAGGATTTCACGTCTTCTCTTAGCCATATCACCAAGAGTATATGCCGGATCAATATCAAGAACAGTAAGCGAATATCCATAAAGCTCATGAAATTCAACATTAACTTTTACCAATACCTTTATTCCTGCAGTGAATCGTTGACCTGTTGTCTCTTCAAAATATGGTCTAAGAAGCGAAAAAATGTTACTCCATATTGTACCTCTAGCCTTTGCAACTAAACTATCACCACGCCCACTTTTCTGTATGAACTCCACATAGCAATGTCCCGCAACATTATATCGTACATCACTAAGTTCCGCCCTTACCCAATATTCATCCGGTAAACAGGTACGTATGCTCTGTTTAACTAAGCTGTTGAGTTCTAAAAGAGTAAGAGGTTCATTTCCCATCACTATTTCTTTTAAATAATTCATCTTTATATGCTTTCCACATATCCGGCACTCCATAACCAAATATGTTATCTGGATATTCATATCTATCACCTGCTTTTTGTACAGCCTCAACTACTTGTTTTGCAGTAAGCCAAGGACATGCTTGCCAAAAGTCGGCTACAATACCACACAATATTGGAGATGAAAACGATGTTCCATTAGCCCAAGTTACTATTCCATCATCCCCTATCACAGCCGAAGAAACACCAACAGACATAACATCCGGTTTAACCCTTCCATCAGAGGTATTTCCCACTGACGAAAATTCACCATTTACAAGTTTTCTTGTTATAGCACCTACTGTAATCACATTCTTTGCATCAGCAGGAGGAGTAATCTTTTTCCAAGTCTTTCTGCCTGAGTTGCCGGCACTATTAACAAGTACCATCCCTTTATCAGCAATCATAGATGCAGAATTGGACATAAGTGAAGTTTTACCATCTAAATCTCTATAATTATAGCTTGCACTTTTATCATCAAATTCAGCATACCCCAAAGAGGTGTTTATAACATCTACACCTGCCGAGTCTGCAAATTCCACCGCTGCTGCCCAATAATCCTCTTCAACAGGAAACTCTGTATCATTATCTTCACTTCTCAACAACCAATATGAAGCCTCAGGAGCAGTACCTACCATGACATATGGAGTGTTAGCAGCCAGACATGAAAGAACTTTCATGCCATGTGAGTTTTCGGCGTATATATCGGATTTTGGATTAACAAAATCTTTTGTTCCTAAGAGATTTATCTTTTTTAATAGCTTAATCTCATCAGCATTATAGAATCCTGCATCAATCACTGCAATATGCATACCCTTTCCTTTGAACCCTGCCATATGAAGGCTATCTCCATGATGGACCTCTATCTGTCGATATGCATCTCCATAATAGTTTTCAAACTTGTTATTTTTATTTGTTACCTCTTTTTTTCTTTCTGAATTTCGCTCAGGTATAGAATCAGGAGATACCCATACTCGCTTTACCTTGATAACAAATGGCATTTCAGCAAACTGAGATAATTTAGTTGAATCGCTTAATTCAATAACCATTGTATTATTCCACTTACTTTTAGCAACAATTTTTGTACCTGTTTTCTTTACCACATTAATATATTGCATGGATATTGGTAAATCGGTTGAATCAACAGTCAAATTTTGTCTATTTCTTCGCTCGAGAGCACGTTGAGAGAGAAATTTCTCAGGATGTTCTATTGAAAACTGTGTCCCTGATTTATCCTTAAGATAAAGTCTGAACATATAACTCTTTCCAGCTGAGACTCCCAAGCTAAATAATGTAAGAAGAGAGAACAATACTATATTTTTCATAAAAAGTTATTCAAAAATAAAGTCAAATATACTAATTAAAGAAATCAGTTGAAAAGATATAATAACGATAGTAGAAGAATAGTTTACCAAATAGCGAAAATATAAGTAACTTTGCACTCCAAAAGTACATCCAAACAATATGAATACAAAAAAAGATCTTACCATTTTAGGTACAAAACCTATCAGTAAATTACTTCTACAATATTCCCTTCCAGCGATTATTGCGATGACAGCATCCTCTCTTTACAACATGATTGACAGTATATTCATAGGTAAAGGTGTTGGCTCTATGGCTATATCAGGGCTTGCTGTCACTTTTCCGCTTATGAATATAACTACAGCTTTTGGAGCACTTGTTGGTGTGGGAGCTGCAACAATGATATCTGTACGGTTAGGACAAAGAGATTACAAAACAGCACAGAATGTACTTGGAAACGTTATATCACTAAATGTAATTATGGGTGTAGTCATAAGTATATTTGCACTGATATTCCTTGATCCCATCCTATACTTCTTCGGAGCAAGTGATAACACAATTCCATATGCTCGTGACTTTATGCAAATAATTCTGTTAGGTAATGTTGTTACACATATGTACTTTGGAATGAATGCAGTTTTAAGGGCTTCTGGGCATCCTAAAACAGCTATGTATGCCACAATCAACACTGTGATAATAAACACTATACTTGCTCCTATCTTTATATATTTATTTGATTGGGGAATACGTGGAGCTGCTACAGCTACAGTAACATCACAAATAATATCACTATTATGGCAAATCAAAATATTTTCCAATAAAAAGGAGCTTATTCATTTCAAAAAAGGTACTTATAAACTAAAAAGCTATATAGTTAAAGCCATTATATCTGTTGGTTTATCACCATTTTTAATGAATATTGCGGCCTGTTTGATTGTGATATTAATGAATAATAGTCTTAAAAGGTATGATGGTGATTATGCTATTGGTGCCTATGGTATTGTTAATAGAATAATATTCATCTTCGTAATGATTGTTATGGGATTAAATCAGGGAATGCAACCTATAGCAGGGTATAATTATGGTGCCGAACATTATGGTAGAGTGAATGAAGTTTTAAGAAAAACAATATATTGTGCTACAGCCATAACATCAATTGGATTCTTAATAGGTATGTTTGCCCCTGAAATGGTAGCTTCACTATTTACTAATGACAAAAAACTTATAGAAATGGCCGCCGAAGGGTTTAGAATTGTAGTACTTTTCTTCCCTATCATAGGATTTCAAATGGTTGCTTCAAACTTTTTTCAAAGTATTGGATTGGCATCAAAAGCAATATTTTTATCTCTGACTCGCCAATTAATAATTTTATTACCTTCGTTAATATTTTTACCAATGTGGTTTGGTGTAGATGGTATATGGTTTAGTATGCCTCTTTCAGATTTACTGTCGAGTATTATTGCTGCAATTATGCTTATTCAACAGTTTAAAAAATTTAAATATAAATCTCAGCAGAATAAATCATTATAAACAATATATTTGTTTAAAAGATAAACTTAGTTCTCAATCACTATGACGAATGATAAATATGTTATAAATCTTGGACGTCAGCTAGGAAGCGGCGGAAAAGAGATTGCAGTAAAGCTTGCTACTGAATTAGGTATTAACTGTTTTGACAAAGAACTTCTTACATTAGCAGCTCAGGAGAGTGGACTTTGCCAGGAATTCTTTGAAAAGGCTGATGAGCATACAACCCAAAATATTATTGGAGGTATATTTGGTACTCGATTCCCTTTTTATAGTGATGGTGTAGCCCCAATAGGAAATTGTTTGAGTAATGAATCACTTTTCAAGATACAAAGTGATGTTATTCATCATATAGCCGAGAAGGAATCGGCTCTGTTTGTTGGTAGATGTGCTGATTATGTTCTTCGAGATCATCCTCGATGTGTAAATCTGTTTATTTCAGCTCCTGAGGAGATTAGATGTAAAAGAATTATGGAAACTAAAAATGTTTCAAAAGAAGTAGCTTTAGAAATGATTGATAAAGGAGATAGAAAAAGAGCTGCTTATTATAATTATTTCAGTTATAAAACTTGGGGAGCTGCAGCAAGTTATCATCTTTGTATTGACTCATCAGTTTTGGGAATTGACGGAACAGTAGAGTATTTAAAAGAGTTTGTAAAACTAAAGATTGGTATTTAATAATCTAAATATTACTATAAAAATTAAGCCTCATTATAAATAATGGGGCTTAATTTTTATACTCTTCATATCTATTTTTTAGATAATCATAAATATCTACTTGAGCTCTATAAAGAGGTTCATTTTTCCCTTTCTTAAAAACATTTTTAAGATTTTCATCAACCCAACAAGCCTTACAATTATCTTTCAACTGAATATTTAGTAAATCTTTAATCTCACTCTTCAATGATTCATCAAGTACAGGTGTAACCACCTCTATCCTTCTATAAAGATTTCTTCGCATCCAGTCAGGAGAGCCCAAATATATCTTCTCCTTACCTGAATGATAAAAGTACCATACCCTTGCATGTTCCAGGAACATATCTACTATTCGAGTTATTTTTATATTCTTACTATATTGTTGATTAGGAATTAAGCAGCATATACCCCTTATAATTAGATCAATCTTCACCCCTGCCAAACTAGCTTTATAAAGTTCATCAATCATAATAGGATCCTGCAAAGCATTCATTTTTAATACAATTCTTGCTTCATTTCCTCTTTTTGCTTCCTTAATTTCAAAATCTATAAGTTTTTTCAATTCATTCATGAGGTTAAAACGAGTGACGAGTAACCTCTTAAAATTAGGATTATCAGCCTCTTGCTTTAAAACTCTAAAAAGATTGTGTAAATCCTCTACTATACTTTCATTACAAGTAAAAAGTCCAACATCAGAATAAAGAGTTGCAGTCTTCTCATTAAAATTACCTGTACTTACATAAGCGTAACTTCTAATTCTATAACCCTTATTATTATATCTAAGAGCCAATGCAACTTTAGCATGAACCTTTAAGCCCGGAATGCTATATATAATGTTAATTCCAGCTTTCTCCATCATCTCGGCAGTAGCCAGATTATTTTCCTCATCAAAACGAGCCTTTAGTTCAACAAAAACGGTTACATTTTTGCCACTTTGAGCAGCAGCTATAAGAGTATTGATTACTTCTGAGTTTTCAGCTACACGATACTGAGTTATCATTATTTCTTTGCACAGAGGATCTTGTACTGCTTCATATAGGAAATGGATAAAATGATCGAAAGAGTGATATGGGTAATGTAGGACTAAATCGCGTTTTCGTATATACCTAAACATTGCATTCTTTTCATTTAAATATGACAATGTTATAGGTTTTGGCTTACAATATGATAATTTATCTTTCAATGGATTAGGCAGATGACAAAGATCTTCAAGATTTAGATGTTTATCGCCAGGTACTAAATCATCATCACTGATATTGAAAGCCTCAACAATATAATCAAGGTAGTCCTTAGGCATTTGCCTATCGTACACAAATCTGGATACTGCACCGATTTTACGTTTGCTGACTTTCTTTTTAAGTTGCTCTACAATACCTTTTGTACTATAAGCATCATCAACAAAGATATCGGCATCTCGCGAAATTTTACAACAATAACTGCTATCCACTTCATATCCCGGAAACATTAGAGCTATGTTAGCCTTTATTATGTCTTCCATAAATATGATGTAGTAATTATCCATATATTTAGGAAGTTCAATAAATCGTGGTACTTTACTATATGGAAGTTTCATCATAAAATACTCAAATTCTCCACTCTCTCTATTTCTTACTCTTGTAGATAGATATAGTCGATTATCACGCAAAAAACTTTTTATCTTACCTTTCGACACAAGTACAGGCTGTATATATGGAAAAATCTCTTCACGAAAGAAGTTAGTGATATATTCAGTATGAAAATCTTTAACCTCATTCATACTTTGACAGAAAATGATATGATTTTTCTTTAGTGCAGGAATAAGTTTTTGCTCATATATACGTATACGATCTTCCATTTGGACATTTACTATCCTGGTAATATCATGAATAAGTTGATGAGCTTCTTCTTGAGTCATGCTATTACAAACACCACCCGAAGCAGCTGCTTTAAGCTCTGCTACCCTAATCTTATAAAATTCCTCAAGGTTGGAACTATATATAGATATAAAGTTAAGTCTTTCATAAACAGGAAGAGAGTCATCATCAGCTTCAAGTAGGACTCTATAATTGAACGAAAGCCAGCTTATGTCTCTATTAAAATATTGAAAACTGTTTTCCATCTTATTCAATACGTTTTATCCAAATATAGATATCTTTGCAATAAAAAGCAAAAAAGATGAAAAGAATTGGTCTATTATCTGATACGCACTCCTATTGGGATGAGAGATATAAAAAATATTTCGAGAATTGTGATGAAATTTGGCATGCAGGAGACATCGGTTCAATAGAAGTTGCAGAAAAATTAGCCAATATCAAGCCATTAAGGGCCGTATATGGAAATATTGATGGACAAGAAATAAGAAAACAATTTCCACTAGTTAATCGTTTTAATATTGAAAAGGTAGATGTACTTATTAAACATATTGGAGGATACCCAGGAAACTATGATCCATCAATTAAAGGTTCGCTACTTGTAAAACCACCAAAACTTTTTATTAGTGGACATTCACATATTATGAAAGTCAAATATGATAAGACGCTAAATATGCTCCACATTAACCCTGGAGCGGCTGGTATTTACGGATTTCATAAAGTTAGAACATTAGTGAGATTCACTATTGACAATGATACATTTAAAGATTTGGAAGTGATAGAACTTGCTGACAACATAATAAAGTAGTGATGAACTATTAAGTCAACTTTTACAATAATTTGTTTTTTATTAAAATAATACGAACTTTGCATAAAAATAATTTATAATGAAAACATATCTAATAACAGGAGCTGCTGGATTTATTGGAGCTAACTTTTTAAAATTTATTTTAAAAAAGCATGATGATATTAAGGTTGTAGTTTTAGATTTGCTCACCTATGCTGGAAATTTAAAAACAATTTCTTCAGACATTGATAATGAACGTTGCTTTTTTGTTAAAGGTGATATTAGGGATTCAGCACTTGTAGATAGATTGTTTGGTGAATATAAATTCGATTGTGTTATAAACTTCGCTGCTGAAAGTCATGTTGATAGAAGCATAGAAAATCCACAACTCTTCCTACAAACAAATATTTTAGGTACTCAAAATCTTCTGGAATGTGCTAAAAGAGCTTGGGTAACAGGTAAAAATAAAGATGGGTATCCTACGTGGAGAAATAATGTGAGATTTCATCAAGTTTCTACCGATGAGGTTTATGGAAGTTTAGGAATGGAAGGCTTTTTCACCGAAGATACACCTATAAACCCACATAGTCCTTATAGTGCTTCGAAAGCCTCAGCCGATTTAATAGTTTTGGCTTATCATGATACATATATGATGCCTGTGACTATTACAAGATGTTCAAATAACTATGGTCCATATCATTTCCCCGAAAAGTTGATTCCTCTTATTATTAAAAATATTTTAGAGGGTAAACGACTTCCTGTTTATGGTGATGGAACAAATGTACGCGACTGGTTATATGTTGAGGATCATTGTAAAGCCATAGACATGGTTCTTAACAATGGAACAGATGGAGAGGTTTATAATGTAGGTGGCCATAATGAAGAGCAAAATATTGAAATAGTAAAACTCACCATCTCTACTATACATGAAATAATGAAAAATGAGCCTAAATATCGTGAGATATTAAAGAAAAAAGAGTATGATGATAATGGTGAGATAAAAATAGATTGGATTAACAACGACTTGATAACTTTTGTAAAAGATAGATTAGGGCATGACCAAAGATATGCCATTGATCCTACAAAAATAACTAAAGAGTTAGGATGGTATCCGGAAACAAACTTTAAAGATGGTATTTTAAAAACAATATATTGGTATCTGGATAACCAAAAGTGGGTAGAAGATGTTACAAGTGGTGATTACCAAAACTATTACGAAAACATGTATAACAAAAGATAAAGATATTTATTTAATATATTAACATTAAAAAAGAAGAGTCTGCGTCCACACACAGGCTCTTTTAATTATCACTAAAATGAGAAATAAAATTTTATTGTTAAGCTTAACTCTATGTGGTTTTCTTTTTTCACAAGCTAAAGTAAAACAGGTAATTAATGAAAAAGTATTTGTAGTAGAAAATCCGGATTTCAAAAAAAGTCCATACACCGGTATGACAAGAAAACATTGGATCCAGGCTGCTGAATATCTGCTAAATGGTGCATTTAGCTATATAAACAATTTGGATGACCAGATGGATTTTCCCAAACAGTTGGATAAAACATATCCAAGGGGTGAAAATGATAAAAGAGTTGCTAAACTGGAAGGTTTAGCTCGTACGCTTTTTGTAGCTGCTCCCCTATTAAAGGATAATCCAAATTTAACCTTAAATGGCATAAAGGTTGCCGATTATTATCTACATCAATTAGTTCAACTTACAAATCCGGATAGTAAAAGTTTTATCCCTCACCGTAAGGGAGGTCCTAGCCAAACTTTATTAGAATTGGGATCATTATGTATTTCCATGCAAGTAGCTCCAGATGTTCTTTGGAAACCTTTATCAAAAGAGCAAAAAGATAAATTGGCTGCTACTATGCTAAGTTATGGTGAAGGTCCTACTATAGGTTCTAATTGGAGATTTTTTAACGTATTTATCTTGAGCTTTTTAAAAGAGCAAGGGTATAAAGTAAATGATGAATATTTAGAGAAAAATCTTACTGAACTATTGAAACGTTATAGAGGTGAAGGTTGGTATAACGATGCTCCTGCTTATGATTATTACAGTATGTGGGCATATCAAACATATGGACCTTTTTGGGCAGAGATGTTTGGTAAAAAGCAATTTCCTGAATTAGCAAAACAATTCCTCAACTACCAACACGATTTAGTAGATAACTACCCATACATGTTTGCTGCTGATGGAAAGATGAATATGTGGGGAAGAAGTTGTTGCTACCGCTTTGCTTCTGTATCAGCACTTCCACTTTTAGAATATGACAACAGTGAAAATGTTAATTATGGATGGATGCGTAGAATTGCATCTTCTACACTATTACAATTTATGGAACATCCTGAATTCTTAATGGATAATGTTCCTACAATGGGATTCTATGGACCTTTTGCTCCAGTAGTTCAAATATATAGTTGTCGTGGTAGTGTATATTGGTGCGGAAAAGCCTTTCTTGGGTTAATGTTCCCTGAGGATTCAAAATATTGGTCGGCTATCGAAAATAATGGCCCTTGGGAAAAAGAATTGAAAAAGAATAATGTTTATCACAAATTTCAACCGGCAACAAATCTACTTATAACAAACTATCCTAATTCAGGAAGTTCGGAGATGCGTTCTTGGTGTCATGAAACTGTAGCAAAGGATTGGCAAAAATTCCGTAGCTCGGAAAACTACAATAAACTTGCATATAACACTGAATTCCCATGGATGGCCGATGGTGAAAATGGTGAAATATCTATGAACTATGGAACATTGAATAAAAAATCTGTATGGGAAGTATTGCGACTTTATACATTTAAAAGTTTTGAAAATGATATATATAGACGTGACGCAGTATTAGAGAGCGACGAAAATGTGAAATACCAATTAGCTGACATCTCTTTACCTGATGGTATACTTAGAGTAGATAAAGTTACCGTTTCTACTCCAACAGAAATTTCTTTAGGACACTACTCTTTACCAAAATTGAAAAAGGAGTTCAAGGAGTATAAACGAAATGTAAATGGAAAAAGTGCACTTATATTATCGAATGGTAAACATGAATTAGCCATGATCCCTATTACAGGATGGGAAAAAGTATATACAGTACGCACTAAAGGTATTCATCCTGTTTCTGATGAAGCTGCTTTAATAATGGCTTCAGATAAAATTGAAAATAGTGAAATTTATGTCACTCTACAACTCTGGAAAAAAGATGGCAGCTTCACTAAAAAGGAACTTACCCCTGTAAAGTCTATTGAGGTTTCTGCTGATAAGAATAATGTTAAAGTTATCCTTAATAATGGTATAGTAAAGGAGATAAATTTTTAATTACTTTATAATATAGACTTATTAAAAGAAAAGCTGTGTTAGTGAGATTATTTGTAACTCAACTAACACAGCTTTTTTATTTATTATTTCTTTGCCTCTAATTCAGACAATGACTCCATCTTCTTTGTCTCAAGGAACTCATAAATTCCACACAGATGTTCTTTAACCTTTTTATTTCCGAACTCATATACTTTAGTAACAAGTCCGTCAAGGAAATCACGATCATGGGAAACTACAATTAGTGTTCCATCAAAATCAATAAGAGCCTGTTTCAAAATATCTTTTGTTTTAAGATCCAAGTGATTTGTTGGCTCATCGAGAATAAGAAGATTCACCGGTTCTAAAAGTAGTTTTATCATAGCAAGACGTGTACGTTCTCCTCCCGATAACACTTTAACCTTCTTCATCGATTCCTCAGGGCCACCAAACATAAATGCTCCAAGCAAATCGCGTATCTTATTACGAATATCCCCTTTTGCAACATCATCGATTGTTTGGAATACAGTTAAATTCTCATCAAGAAGTGATGCTTGATTCTGTGCAAAATATCCTATCTGCACATTATGTCCTAAAGTAAGAGTACCTTCATGGTCAATCTCGTTCATTATACATTTCACAAGCGTAGACTTACCCTCACCGTTTCTTCCAACAAAAGCAACTTTATCACCTCTCTCTATAGTTAGAGATGCATCTTTAAAAACAACATGATCATCATAGCTTTTACCCACTCTATCCATAATGACAGGATAGCTGCCACTACGTGGCGAAGGAGGGAATTTAAGACGAAGAGCAGAAGTATCCTCTTCATCAACCTCTATGATTTGTAGTTTCTCGAGCATCTTTACACGGCTCTGAACTTGAAGAGTTTTACTATATGTACCTTTAAATCGTTCAATAAAATCTTTAGTCTCTTGAATCATCTTCTGTTGATCCTCGTACTGTTTCTGTTGCTGTTCACGACGCTCTTTACGTAGAACAAGGTACTGTGAGTAATTTACCTTGTAATCATAAATACGTCCCATTGTAACCTCAATAGTACGAGTAGTTATTCTATCAACGAACTTACGGTCATGGCTTATTAACACTACTGCTTTACCATTATTTATAAGGAATTCTTCAAGCCATTGTATCGACTCAATATCAAGATGATTTGTAGGCTCATCCAAAAGGATAACATCAGGTTTTTGAAGTAGTAACTTAGCAAGTTCGATTCTCATTCTCCAACCACCACTGAACTGACTTGTCTGTTTTTGAAAATCCTCTCTTTCAAAACCAAGTCCAAGAAGAGTCTTTTCAACATCCTCTTCAAAATGCGTTAGATCGATAGCATAGAACTTTTCGCTCATAGTAGAGACTTTCTCAATAAGAGCCATATATGAATCACTCTCATAATCTGTTCTAGTCTCAAGTTCTTTGTTTAATGCATTAATCTCATCTTCCATCTCTTTTAGATGAGCGAAAGCTTGTGAAGTCTCTTCAAAAACCGTTCTTCCATCTTCTGTCATAAGGTGCTGAGGAAGATAAGCAACTACACAATCCTTTGGTGTTGTTACTTTGCCACGAGTAGGTTGTCGAACACCCGCTAAAATTTTAAGTAATGTAGACTTTCCTGCACCATTTTTTCCCATAAGTGCTATACGGTCTTTCTCGTTTATCTGAAAAGATATATCACTAAATAGTGTGGTTCCGCCAAACTCTACAGCTAATCCATCAACTGAAATCATACTATAATCTGTTATATATTATAAAAAATCCCGCCAATTTACTGATTAATCTTTTAAAATCTGCCAGATGATTGACGGGGTAATATTTTATTAACTATTAAATTTTAACTTGCTAAAAATAGTATAAGTAATTGAGCAGTTAGTATTCTCAAGAACATCGAAAGAGGATAAACAGTAGAATATCCTACCGCCGGAGCATTATTATTTGCTGTTTGATTAGCATATGCTAATGCAGGAGGATCGGTAGTACTACCTGCCATAAGTCCCATAAGTGTAAAATAGTTTATCTTGTAGGCTATACGTCCAACAACTCCCATAATCAAAAGTGGTATTATTGTTATCAAGAAACCACATCCTACATATAACAATCCATCACCATCAACCACAGTTTGTAAAAAGCTAGCACCGGCCTTTATTCCTACGCTAGCTAAGAATAGAGCAATACCTATCTCACGAAGCATAAGGTTAGCACTCATTGTGGTATATGAAACTAGTTTCAATTTATATCCAAAACGTCCAATTAAAATTGAAACGATAAGTGGACCACCGGCAAGACCAAGTTTTACAGGAGTAGGAACTCCGGGGAATGCTATTGGTAAACTACCAAATAGTATACCTAAGAATATACCAACAAATATTGTTACTATATTTGGATGATCAAGACGTTTAAGTGAGTTACCCAATAAGTTTGCAACACGATCAACAGCATCTTGAGGTCCAACAACCATTACACGGTCACCAACTTGAAGAGTAAGGTTACGTGAAGCGAATATATCCATACCCGAACGGTTTACTCGAGTGACATTCACACCATACATACTGCTGAAATGGATTTGACCAAGTTGTTTACCATTCATTTTGGATTGTGTAACAAGAATACGACGCGAAACCATTGGTTTATCTTGTTTATCCCAATCTACTTCAATTTTAGGACCTATAAATGCTATTATTGAATTTGCATCATCTTCAGCACATACAATAAGAAGCTGATCTCCGATATTAAAAATTGTATCACGAGTAGGAATATTTACATGTCCATTCTGTAATATACGTGAACATACGAAATCACGTTTTAGCATCTCTTTAACATGGAACAATGTTTCACCTGCTAAAGCTTTATTTTGAACTTCGAGATGCATCACAATAGGTTTCAAATGTGGATTAGCCAACTCCTGTTTTTCGAGTTCTTCCTCCTCTTTCTGTGTATTAATCCTACATAAATATTTTACTGCAATTATCGATCCAATTATACCAATAACACCTAAAGGATATGCGCAAGCATAACCCATGGCTATTTGAGGACCGGAATAATTGATCTGATTTAGTGCTTCATTAGCAGCACCAAGACCAGGGGTATTTGTTACAGCACCGCAAAGTATACCTACCATCATAGGCAATGATATACGTTCGGCAAGTACAAAATAAAGTATTAATGCTACTGCTATATTTAAGATAACAATACCAAGAGCAACAACATTCATTGATAACCCACCTTTTTTGAAAGAAGAGAAAAATGATGGACCCACTTGCAGACCAATGCAGAAGACAAAAAGGATTAGACCAAAATCTTGAATAAAGTTCAAGATAGGTGTATCTCCTGTAAAGCCAAAATGGCCACATAATATTCCTACAAAAAGTACAAATGTTACCCCTAAAGAGATACCAAAAACTTTGATTTTTCCAAGCAGCACTCCTGCCGCTATTACGAATGAGTAGAGTAACACAATATGTGCTATAGAACTACCATCGTACAATAGATGATTTAGCCAATCCATGATAAGTAAAATTACTTTTTTTAATTTTTTCGCAAAAGTAGTAATAAAGCTATCCGTTTCCAACTATTTATAGAAAGATATTTTCTCAATTTTTAAAATAATGAACAACGATATTTAAGATATATATATGATAAAAGTTTACAAACCAATTTATTTTTAACATTAAGCAATATTTCACAACCAAACTTATTGAAAAACAAGTGTAATAAATACCATATTAAAAATGAATTAGTATATTTGTAACTCGTCAATTGTAAGACGTTAACATAGTAATTTTAAATTAACACTAAATTCAAAATGGCAGATAGTAAAGAAAAACTCTTTTCAGAATTTCCTAATGTGTCGACTGAAGACTGGATGTCAAAAATAACAGTTGACTTAAAGGGTGCTGATTACGAGAAAAAATTAGTTTGGAGAACTAATGAAGGATTTAAAGTTAAGCCTTTTTATAGAGAAGAAGACTTAGAAGGATTAAAAACTATTCAGGCATTGCCTGGTCAATTCCCTTTCCTTCGCGGTAATAAAAAAGATGACAATAGCTGGTTAATACGACAAGAGATTAATGTTGTTTCAGCTAGTGAAGCGAATAAAAAAGCTAAAGATATTATTACTAAAGGTGTAGATTCATTAGGCTTTTCTGTAAAGAAAAAAGATATTTCTCAAGATTATATTTCACAACTTCTTGATGGCATTAATGCAGAGGAGATAGAATTAAACTTCTCAACATGCCAAGGTGCTTGTGTAAAACTTGCTGAAGAGTTGGTAAACTACTTTACTAGCAAAGAGTATAATCTTAATAACATAAAAGGGTCGATTAACTATGACCCTATGGACAAAATGATGGTTAAAGGTAAAGATCTTAGCGACTTTGTTGGTACAGCTAAGGAACTTATAGCTATTCTTGCTCCTTTGAAAAAATTCAGATGCATTTGCGTAAATGCTGTCGATTTAAACAATTCAGGTTCATATATATACCAAGAGTTAGGTTATGCTTTAGCTTGGGGTAATGAGTATCTTGAAAAACTTACTCAAGCAGGACTTCCTTCATCACTTGTTGCTAAAAGAATTAAATTTAATTTTGGTATCAGCTCAAACTATTTCCTTGAGATAGCTAAGTTCAGAGCAGCTCGCATGCTTTGGGCTGAAATAGTAAAAGAGTATAAACCAACATGTACTTGTGATTGTCCTAGTCAAGGTGAAGACAATTTCTGTAACTGTTCATGTAAGATGTTAGCTCATGCACAGACTTCTACTTTCAATATGACTCTTTTCGATTCACATGTGAATCTTCTTAGAACACAAACTGAGAGTATGAGTGCTGCACTAGCAGGAGTAAACTCAATTACTGTTACACCATTTGACCATGCTTATAAAGAAGCTGACGATTTCTCTGAAAGAATAGCACGCAACCAACAATTGCTTCTAAAAGAGGAATCACATTTAAATAAGGTAGTTGACCCTGCAGGTGGTTCATATTATATTGAAAACCTCACTGTATCGATAGCTGCAGAGGCTTGGAAACTATTCCTTGATGTTGTTGAAAATGGAGGTATGTTGAACCAAATAATTGCAGGAAACATACAGGATGCTATTAATGCTAGCAATAAGGCACGTCATAATGATGTTTCTAAACGTAAAGAGATTCTTCTTGGAACAAACCAATATCCTAACTTTAACGAAAAGGCAAATGGTAAAGAGCCAATAGAGAATGTTTGCTGCTGTGGTAGTGATAAAAAAGATTCATGTGAACGACCAATTAAGACTCTTAACAGTTCACGTATGGCTAGCGAATTCGAAGCTTTAAGATTAAGCACTGAGAAATCGGGTAAACGTCCTAAAGCTTTCATGCTTACTATAGGAAACTTGGCTATGCGTCAGGCACGTGCTCAGTTCTCATGTAACTTCTTGGCTTGTGCAGGTTATGAAGTTATTGACAATCTTGGATTCCAAAGTGTTGAAGAGGGTATTGAAGAGGCTATGAAGGCTAATGCTGATATTGTTGTTCTATGTTCTAGTGATGACGAATATGCAGAATATGCTATTCCAGCTTTCAAGGCACTTAATAATCGTGCTATCTTTATTGTTGCCGGTGCTCCAGCTTGCATGGATGATCTTAAGGCTGCAGGTATAGAGAACTTTATACATGTACGTTGTAATGTTCTTGATACATTAAAAGAGTTCAATGAAAAACTAGGAATTAAGTAATGAATCAAATGAAACCAAATTTTAAAAATATAGATATATATGCCTCTTTTCAAGAGAAAGATGGCATGCAATGGCAAAAAGACAATGATATAAAGAGTAACTGGAAGACTCCGGAACATATCAATGTTAAGCCTGTTTACACAAAAGAAGATCTTCAAGGAATGGAGCATTTGAATTATGCTGCTGGTATTCCTCCATATCTTCGTGGCCCATATTCAATGATGTTTACTTTCCGCCCATGGACAATCCGTCAGTATGCTGGATTCTCAACAGCAGAGGAGAGTAATGCATTCTACCGTCGTAATCTAGCTTCAGGACAAAAAGGTCTTTCTGTTGCTTTCGACCTCCCAACACATAGAGGTTATGACCCTGATCATGAACGTGTTGTTGGTGATGTAGGTAAAGCCGGTGTTTCTATCTGCTCACTTGAGAATATGAAAGTTCTTTTCGATGGTATTCCATTAAGCAAAATGTCTGTTTCAATGACCATGAATGGTGCTGTTCTTCCTGTTATGGCATTCTATATCAATGCAGGTTTGGAGCAAGGCGCTAAACTTGAAGAGATGGCCGGAACTATACAGAATGATATCCTTAAGGAGTTCATGGTTCGTAATACATACATCTACCCACCTTCATTCTCAATGAAGATTATATCAGATATTTTTGAATATACATCTCAAAAGATGCCTAAATTCAACTCTATCTCAATTTCAGGATATCATATGCAGGAGGCTGGTGCTACTGCCGACATTGAGCTTGCTTATACTCTTGCCGATGGTCTTGAATATCTTCGTGCAGGTGTAGCAGCAGGAATCGATATCGATGCATTTGCTCCACGTCTCTCTTTCTTCTGGGCTATCGGTATGAACCACTTCATGGAGATTGCTAAGATGAGAGCAGCACGTATGCTTTGGGCTAAGATAGTAAAACAGTTTAATCCTAAGAACCCTAAGTCACTTGCTCTTCGTACTCACTCTCAAACTTCAGGATGGTCGCTTACTGAGCAAGACCCATTCAATAATGTGGGACGTACTTGTATAGAGGCTATGGCAGCTGCACTTGGTCACACTCAGTCATTACATACTAATGCACTTGATGAAGCTATTGCTCTTCCTACTGACTTCTCGGCTCGTATTGCTCGTAATACTCAGATATATCTTCAAGAAGAGACAAATATTTGTAAGAACATTGACCCATGGGGAGGTTCTTACTATGTAGAGGCTCTAACAGACGAACTTGCTCACAAAGCTTGGGAACATATTCAAGAGATTGAAAGTCTTGGTGGTATGGCTAAAGCTATTGAGACAGGTGTACCTAAGATGAGAATCGAAGAAGCTGCTGCTCGTACTCAAGCTAGAATTGACTCGGGTGAACAGACTATCGTTGGTACTAACAAATATCGTCTTGAAAAAGAAGATCCTATCGATATCCTCGAAGTAGATAATACTGCTGTTCGTTTAGAGCAGATCGAGAATTTGAAACGTTTGAAAGAGGGAAGAAATCAAGAGGAGGTTGATAAGGCACTTGAGGCTATTACAGAATGTGTAAAAACAGGCAAAGGTAACCTACTTGAACTTGCTGTTGAAGCAGCTAGAGTGCGTGCTACTTTGGGAGAAATTTCATTAGCTTGCGAAAAAATCGTAGGTCGATATAAAGCCGTTATTAGAACAATTTCAGGAGTGTATTCATCAGAAAGTAAAAAAGATCCGGATTTCGTAAAAGCTTGCGAAATGACCGAAGAGTTTGCTAAGAAAGAAGGTCGTCGTCCTCGTATTATGATTGCAAAAATGGGACAGGATGGTCATGACCGTGGTGCTAAAGTTGTTGCAACAGGATATGCCGATTGTGGTTTCGATGTAGATATGGGACCTCTTTTCCAAACTCCTGCAGAGGCTGCACGTGATGCTGTGGAGAATGATGTTCATGCTGTAGGTGTTTCTTCACTTGCTGCCGGTCACAAAACATTGGTTCCACAAATCATTGAAGAGCTTAAAAAACTAGGACGTGAAGATATTCTTGTGTTTGCAGGTGGTGTAATTCCTGCTCAGGATTATGACTTCCTATACAAAGCAGGTGTTGTTGCTATATTCGGTCCTGGTACATCGGTAGCTAAAGCTGCTTGTCAAATTATGGATATACTTTTAGAAGATTAATATTTCTCTAAAATAATATTTTAGTTAAGAGGATAACCCAATGGGTTATCCTCTTATTTTTTGACTATGAACAGACAACAAAGAGAATAAAATATAATTATATTTTACTAAATAGTGTTATTGTAAAAAGTTGTAAACGTGGAATAATGGTTAATATTCTATACATTTGGATTAAATAAACATTACCTTAATTTAAAATAGAATAAAACATGAAAAACTATTTATTCTTCTTGCTTCTATTTACAACTTGTATTAATCACATCGCAAATGCTCAAAATTCACAAACTACTTATTCAGTAAAAGGTACATTAGTAGACTCCATATCGCATGAGAGTGAGCCTTATGCTACAATACGAATTTCATTAGCAAACAATATTGATAAACCTGTACTATTAGCCATCACATCGGATAATGGTAAGTTTAATGAGAAACTCAAAGAACCAGGCAACTATATCATCTCCTTCTCCTCTGTTGGTAAAAACAATGTACAAAGAAATTTTACTCTTAGCAAAAATTCTCCAAATGTAGATTTAGGAACTATACTTATATCCGAAGCTACTGAAATACTAAAAGGAGTAGAAGTAGTGGCACAAAAGCCATTGGTAAAGGCTGAAATAGATAAAGTGACCTATAGTATAGAAGACGATCCGGATTCAAAAACAAATTCAACATTGGAGATGCTTCGAAAAGTTCCTTTAGTGACTGTGGACGGAGAGGATAAGATTCAAGTTAATGGTAGCTCAAATTTTAAGGTTCATGTTAATGGTAAGCCAAACACCATGATGAGTAACAATCCCAAAGAAGTTTTGAAAAGTCTTCCGGCAAATTCTGTAAAATCTATCGAAGTAATAACTGACCCGGGAGCTAAATACGATGCAGAAGGTATAGGAGGTATTTTGAATATAATAACTATAACAGGTAGCAGTATGCAGGGATACACTGTTTCTTTAAATGCCGGTATTCACGATAAGGGTTACAGAGTCGGAGCATATGGTACTGTCCAACTAGGTAAGTTTACTGTAACGGGAAACTATTCGTTCAATCATAATAACTCGCCAAAGTATTATTCATTCAACAATCGTGAAGATTTTATCTCAGAAACTAATAAATATCTATATCAAAAAAGTTCGGGAAAGAGCAATGGAGAGTACAACTTCGGAAGTATAGAAGGTAGTTACGAAATCGACACTTTGAATTTGGTAACATTCTCTATGCAGATGTATGGTGGGAACAACAAAAGCTTAAGCAACGGCCAAACTCAAATGCTAAACTCGATTGGTGAACATACCTATAGCTATAATACTATTAGCCGTAGTAATAACCAATGGGGCAATATAGGTGCCAATTTCGACTATCAACGCTCCTTCAAAAAGAAAGGTGAATATTTAACTTTTTCATACCGCTATAATGGTTCGCCGGACAATAGTGAAGCATATACCGAATATGAAGATATCATGGATTATCCATACGAGCTTCGTAACCAACATTATGACAATGATGCCCGTACTGATGAACATACCTTGCAACTGGACTATACCAACCCCATTTCAGAGATGCATAATATTGATTTCGGAGCAAAATACATTTTGAGAAACAACAAAAGCGAAAGCCAATATTTCAAGGAATATAATGATAAATATCAAGTTGATGAAGATTTGACCGATAATTTCAAGCAAACTCAAGACATTTTAGCTGCATATGGAGACTACAAATTAAAGTGGAAGAAAATTGGGGGAAAAGTAGGTGTACGCTATGAACATACCTTTATGAATGTTGAATATGACAAAATATCAGATAAAAATTTTAATGCAAATTTTAATGATATAGTGCCATCAATAATGCTTTCATATCAATTAGGGCAATCACAAACATTAAGAGCAAGCTATAACATGCGAATCAGTCGTCCAGGTATTTGGTATCTTAATCCTTTCCGAAATACCAGCAACCCAACAAGTATAAGCTATGGTAACCCAGACTTGGAAACAGAGAAGTCGCACTCGTTAAGATTATCTTTCAGCTCATTCTCAGCAAAGTTCAATGTCAATGCCAACTTTGGTTATTCGTTTGTGAACAATGGTATTCAAGGATATTCATTTATCAATAATGGAGTGATGGAAAGCACTTATGGAAATATTGGTCATACAAAGCGTACCAATTTATCATTATGGATGAATTGGAATCCGGGTAATAAAACTCGTATCTCGGTAAATGCAAGTGGAGCTTATGTAGACCTAAAGTGCGAGGAATCTTTTTTGAAACAAAGTAATAATGGTTTCTATGGGAATATCTACCTCAATGCACAGCAAACGTTGCCTTGGGATCTACGTTTTAGCCTATATGGTGGTGGTAGCACTCCATATATCTCTCTGCAAGGTAAAGGTTCTTCCTATTCATACTACGGATTCGGTTTGAGCCGTTCTTTCTTGAAGGAAAAACGATTGACTATTTCAGCAAATACTTCAAACCTCTTCAACAAATACTTGACTTTCAAAAACGAAACAATTGCTGATACATTCCGTTCATGGAGTGAAAGCAAAAATCAACAACGATCATTCAGTTTGAATATCAGTTGGCGTTTTGGTGAATTAAAGGCACAGGTAAAACGTACTGCCCGCAGTATAAATAATGATGATGTCAAGAGTGGAAATAGCGAACAGTGAAAACAATTAAAAAATGTTTTGAAACTTTTTCGTTTTACAGTGTAAAATGGCTGTTTCACACTGTGAAACAGCTGTTTCGCAACGAAAAATGAATTAATTATCGAAAAGAGTTTAATATACCATATTTATGGTATTTACTTTAATTCATATAAATAATAACTTTGCTGAATAAATAAAAAGAAAATATTATGGCAAAGATAAAAAAACAACTGACTGAACTAATTGGAAATACTCCTCTTGTTGAGATATCAAGAATTGCGAAAGCAAAAGGAGCAAAAGCAAATGTAATAGCTAAACTTGAATACTTTAATCCAGGTGGCAGTGTAAAAGATAGGGTAGCTTTAGCTATGATAGAAGATGCAGAGGATAAAGGAATTTTAAAACCAGATTCTGTTATTATTGAACCTACTAGTGGTAATACAGGAGTAGGTCTTGCTTGGGTTGCAACAGTAAAAGGATACAAAACTATTCTTACCATGCCTGAGACAATGAGCGTTGAGAGACAAAACTTGTTAAAAGCTTTGGGTGCTCAACTTGTTCTTACAGAAGGAGCAAAAGGTATGAAAGGTGCTATAGCAAAAGCTGAAGAGATAAGAGATAATACTTTGGGTGGAGTAATTCTTGGCCAGTTTATAAATATGGCTAACCCTGCTGTTCACGTACGAACAACTGCACAAGAGATATGGAATGATACAGATGGTAATATTGATATTTTTGTTGCAGGCGTAGGAACCGGTGGTACAATAAGTGGTGTTGGTAAAGGGTTAAAAGAGCACAATCCAAATATTCAAATTGTAGCTGTAGAGCCTGCTAGCTCACCTGTTCTATCAGGAGGTTCACCTTCACCGCACAAAATACAGGGTATCGGTGCAGGATTTATTCCTAACACATACAATAATGACGTAGTAGATAAAATCATTCAAGTGAAAGATGATGACGCCATTCGTACAGGAAGAGAATTATCACAAAAAGAGGGACTTTTAGTAGGTATTTCAGCCGGTGCTGCTGCTTTTGCTGCTTTAGAATTGGCTAAACTTCCAGAGAATGAAGGAAAACAAATTGTTGTTCTTCTTCCAGATACCGGTGAAAGATACCTTTCAACAGTTCTATATGCATTCGATGCTTATCCTCTATAATTAAGATACATATCCTCAACAAATTATAAAATCAATGCGAATCAGTAAATAAATTCTGGTTCGCATTTTTTGAAATGATTAAATAATTTCCCCTTTTTAGTTTCATTGAATTAGTCTATCTTAATCAATGATAGCATTTAAGCTTAAGTAGTAAATTGTGAATTTGCGATAAATTTAAATCATTTTATACTATTTAATATTTATATTTGCTTTAACTTATTAAAACAACGATAATTAAGCAATTTTATGAGTATTAAAAAGAGAACTTTTCTGCTTATTGCATCATTATGTTTGGTGCTAACTATGGGGGCTCAATCTCGTGCAAAAGAGTCCAATACAAATTTTGCTCAAGAGGCTTTGCAACCTTTTGTAGATAGCGGTCAATTGGCAGGTGCTATCAGTGTGTTTTATAAAGATGGGTTACAGGAAACTTGTTGCATAGGTTATGCCGATGTAGCCGAGAAACGTCCTATTAGAATGGATAACTTTTTTATGCAATGCTCACAAACAAAAGGCTTTTGTGGTGTTACAATTGCAAAACTTGTAGAAGAGGGTAAACTTTCACTCGACGATCCTGTGTCAAAGTATCTTCCTGAATTTAAAGAGTTATGGGTAAAAGGTGAAGAGAAAGATGGTATACTTACATTGCATAAAGCAAAGAATGAGCTTACCGTTCGCATGGTACTCAATCATACCGGTGGTTTCCCTTTTGAAATAAGTGCAAAGCGAAACGATGTACGTGGTGGTGGTTGGACCGGAGGTGCTCCTCTACGACAAGTAGCTTCAATTGCTGCTGCCTCTCCCATTATGTTTGAACCAGGTACTAAAGTTTTATACTCGAATACAGGTATCGATATAGGTGCGGCAATCGTTGAAGTAATTACCGGAATGAAATGGGAAAATTACCTTAAGATGGTTGTTCTTGACCCATTGGGCATGAAGTCCACATGGTTCTGGCCTACAGATAAGCAACTAAAAAACAAAATAGAGTTATACGAAACTCAAAAAGATGCACCAGCAAAATGGGTTGAAGAGATGGGATGGCAACAACGTCCATATAATGATAACCATGTATTTGCATCGGCAGGAGCAGGACTTTGGACAACAGCCAACGATCAGTTGAAATTCTATAAAATGCTTATGAATCTTGGTTTAGGTGATAATGGAGTACGCATTTTAAAAGAAGAAACAGTTAAGAGTATACTGGCTCGTACAACCCGTCCTTTTTCACTACCAGGCTATTCTCTTGGATTAACTGCTCCTGTTGAAGATAATGAAAACGAATGGTTCGGCCATGGTGGTGCTTGGGGAACAAATTGCTCTGTTAATTGGCATAAGAAACAGTTGAAACTTTGGGTTATTCAAAATGCTGGTGGTGGTCAACCTTGGAATGCAGCAGTAAGCAAAGCTGCTGAAAAATTCTTCGCTCAACAAATTGATAATTCAAACGTTGATGCTTATACAGGAAGAACCAAGTAATATCATGGGTTAAAAATATGACATAAAGATAGTTCTCAGGCTGTTATAGTACTAAATAATAACAATATTTATAGAAATAGCATCTATTTACGAGACTATATGATTATCTTTGGCAATTAATTTTATTGTGATATAATTACACATAAAATTAATTGCCATTTTTTTACAGAATTACTTATAGCAGATGAATATAGCAACTTTAATATCAGGAGGAGTAGACAGTGGTGTTGTAACTCACTTACTGTGCGAGCAAGGATACAAACCAGACCTATTTTACATTAAGATAGGTATGGATGGTGATAATGATTTATCGTGTACCGCCGAAGAGGACATTGAACTTGCAACAGCAACAGCAAAAAGATATGGACTACAACTCAATATTATAGATTTACAAAAAGAGTATTGGGAAAATGTGGTAACTTATGCTATAGACAAAGTTAAAAGAGGCTTTACTCCAAATCCGGATGTGATGTGTAATAAGCTTATAAAATTTGGATGTTTCGAACAAAAAGCCGGACATCTTTATGATAAAACAGCTACCGGACATTATGCTTCAATAATTGAGAAAGACAATAAAATTTGGCTCGGAACAGCTGTTGACCCTGTAAAAGATCAAACAGACTTTTTAGCTCAGATAGACTATCTTCAAGTCTCAAAATTGATGTTTCCTCTTGGTTCATTGATGAAAAATGAGGTAAGAGATATTGCCCTTAATGCAAAACTTCCTAGTGCAAGAAGAAAAGATTCTCAAGGAATATGTTTCTTAGGAAAGATTAATTACAATGATTTCCTTCGCCGATTCCTTGGAGAAAAAGAGGGATATATCATAGAGATGGAGACAGGAAAGATAATTGGCAAACATAAAGGTTATTGGTTCCACACTATAGGTCAACGCAAAGGTCTTGGATTGAGTGGTGGACCATGGTTTGTTATTAACAAGGATATTAACGAAAACATAATATACGTTTCAAGAGGTTATGATTGTGAAAAGCAGTATGGCACTGATTTTCTACTTCAAGATTTCAACTTTATAACTGATGACTTGTGGAAAGGTGAAGACAATGTGGAGATATCTTTCAAAATACGTCATACAGACTCCTTCAAAAAAGGTATTCTGACTCGCCAAGGTGAGCATCTACATATACATAGCACTACTCCTGTTCAAGGTATTGCTCCAGGACAGTTTGGTGTACTATACGACAAAGATGAAAAGATATGTGTGGGTAGTGGTGAGATAAGAGTATAAATTATATATAATACTCCATAGGATCGACAATACCTGCCCGGATGGCATAACGAGTCGCCTCATGAACATTATTTACAGATAATTTGCGAAAGATATTCTTTCTATGCGTCATAACAGTATTAACACTCAGGAATCGCATGGAAGCAATATCTTTCGTCGTTTTACCCATAGCCAACAATTTAAGTATCTCTCGCTCAGTTGCTGTTAGTGGAGAGATTATATTTTCACCACTCTCTGCCTCAGCTTTTGAAATCTGATTAGCAACTTTATCACATATAAACTGATTCATTTCAGCTACCTCACTTAGCCCTTGTTCTATCTCCAGTCGAGAGCTATCTTTTAAAATAATACTGAAACTAGTTGAACTATATATCACTCTCTTTATAAAGTCTGTGACCAATGAATCACTAAAAAGAATAAAATTTGCTTCCGGAAAACGAGAATGTATAACTATTAAAAACTCTTCCGAGACATCTACCATGGTATAATCGAGTAGCACTACCCCATTAGCATGTTTTTTTAAGAAGTTTACAATACTCAATTTGTCCCTTCCATAATTAATAGAAGAGAAAATTTTACGGTGCTCTGATATAGTAGTCAGACCAATAGAAGTAATATCTTGTAAATCGACAATAAGAAGATCTCTCACAACAAATAATTAACGATACAGAGCAAATATAGATTAATTAAAAAATAAAAATGTATTATACTTAGATTTGTTTATTATGTGAATTCAATTTTCTTATTTTTGTATATCTCCTATCGCAAAGAATGAATAGGATAAGAATAATAATTTGAATTTAGAAAAATGGATATTTCTTATATAATTGAGTTTCTTAAGGAGCTAAAAAAGAATAATAACCGTGAGTGGTTTGCTGATAATAAAGAGATTTATGAAAAGGCAAAAATTCAATTCGAACTTTTGACATCTGGTGTTATAGAGACTATTTCAAAGTTTGAGCCTGAGGTAAAGGGAATACTTCCTTCGCAATGTACATACAGAATATATCGTGATGTACGATTTTCGTCGGATAAAAGTCCGTATAAAACTCACATGGGAGCTTACGTAAATGCTCATGGAAAGAAATCAAATTATTGTGGTTATTATCTGCATCTTGAACCGGGAAATTGTATGCTGTGTGCCGGTAGTATATGTTGGCCAAGCAGATTGCTTAAAGAATTACGACAAGATATTGTAGATAATATTGATGAGTATATAGGGATTGTTGAAAACCCTGAGTTTAAAAAGTATTACCCAGTTATTGGTGAAGAGCGATTAGTGACAGCTCCAAAAGGATTCGATAAGAATTGGGAATATATAGATTATATTAAACCTAAAGATTTTAGTATATGCTGCAACTTGCCGGACACCTTCTTTACAGAAGATAAAGATACTTTATTGGATAGAATAGGTAAAATATTTGAAATTGCTAAACCTTTTGCCGATTTTACCAACTTTACTATTGATGAGTTTGAACGGTAAAATATATAGAGCATGCACTATTATTTGTGCATGCTCTTTTTGATTTCTTCAATAGTATTCAATGAGTTCAAAAGATTTAGGTTATCTTTTATATGCGGTAAAGTTTTACTATTTCCAGCCTCAAATATCTTTTTTGCAGCGTCCCAATCTCCACTTCTAAGAAGAATCATTCCATAGATATTCAAATAATCATCTTTATATTTCACCTTATCAATTTTATTTAGATAATTGTATGCATTATCAGTATCTCCATTAATTAACATCGTCTGTGCTGCATTAATGTTGGCCACGGAATTTGTAGGGAAGTATTTTGCTCCTACAAGCATACAGTAATTAAACTTATCGCTACCTTCGGGATACATGTTTGCAACATCAAAAATTTCTCGAAGACTTAAATTTTTAGGGCAACTATTAATAAAACCTTCAGCTTGAAAACTATCATAATTATCGACATCGTACACAACTTTTATCTCAACCTCTCTCAACTTAGGGAATATATTTTTGAGCATATATCTGTATGAATCTCCTCTATCTAAATTCATCAGTTTCAACTCACGGCCATTGAAAATGCCTACGTTGTCTATAATGTCAATAATCTTATCCTTATTATCCAGTGAAGAACTCTTAATGATTTCCCTCAGTCCTTCCCAATTTTCACCACCATAATTGACCGTGAAAACAGAATCGGCAATATCATATTTTTGTATAAGATAATTTCTCAATGATCCGGATCGTTTTACTGATAATTTCATGTTATCATCATACAATCCCTCAGGGGAAGAGAAACCATTTATAAATACTTTTTTAATTGAGACTCCCTCTGTACCCTTAACTTTTGCAATCATTCCTCCTATTCTGTCAAGCTCAGATTTGTTATTGGAAAGAGATTCAATAATACGGCATTCATTTAGATTAAAGATTAGGTGAGCCTTCTCTGTTTCAACTCTACTTTTAACAAACTCAACCTCCGGCTCAACAAACTTATAATGTAATTTTGACATCCTTACATCACTATTATCAAGGGATATTATCTCTGTATCCTTTATCTTTCCACATCCACAACCATCAACCTTGATCTTCAGCTTTGCATTGGAAAACCAATCTTCATAAGCAATAACATGATTGTATGTAACATACTCTGTTTGGGCATCTTCAAGATTAAATATTTGATAAGCATTATCCATCGAAGAGATCATATTCTTATCATTCAGAGCTAAATAACGCTTATATTTTCTGTAGTTCTCTTTACCATTTATTGATAATTGTGGCAATTCAAGAGTTTTGCATTCGCCTACAATATAAGGAGTGATTACTATATACTTAGATGACTTGACTTTGACATTCGATAAATCAAAAGTAACTTGAATATAGAGTGAGTCTCCCTGTTGTTGGATAAATGGGCTCTTTGGAAAGAGGATTTCATTTTTTTGGGCAAGACATCCTACACTGAGAAATATAATTCCCAAAGCTAAAATTTTCTTCAGAATCATGACCATTCTATTTTATGTTGTAAATGATTGATAGTGCAACTTTAGTAGGTCCTAAATATTTTTTTGACTCATTACTTATCATATCTCCACACTTCTGACTGAAATATTTTTTATAATTAAGATAAGTATAACCTACACCTACTTCAAACTCTGCACTCCACTTGTTAGTAATCATCCATTGATGACCGAATGAAATTCCGGCTCCTAATAGATAACCTTGGAATCTATACTTCTTTATCGTTCTATTATCTATGCCAAAAAACGTACCATCTTTAAACCCAAAAGGCAACATCCCCCCCATGTTATAATAACCATAATGAGTATGTATACCCAAGAAATTACCATTAAACTTTTCACAACTCCATAAACGTATTTCCGGTTGTATCATAAAATGTTTCATCTTTTTATTGTCACTAAAACCCCATGGATTATAGTTTAGAGGAATATCGATAGTAACTTTTCTGTTCAAAGCTATCTCAGCACCAATATTCATTGTTGAAGTAGCATCGTAAAGCAGATTGGATTTTACTGCTACTCTTTGAGCAGAAGCTTTAGCCGGAAAAAATATCCAGCTAAAAGCTATTATAATTGAAATGATTATTCTCACTGTTATTAATTTTTCTTTACCAATGTTGAGTCCATGACACATCGTACCAAACCAGAAGTTATAAGAGTAGTAGGTTTGTCCCATACACATGCTGGATCATCTATAGCTGCTTTATTAAGAGGGAAATTAACAAAATTTTCATCATTACAATATATCCCATCAGTACGATAATAATTTTTACCACCAGAATAATGATATTGTCTCGATACTAATGAATTAGGAATATAAAAGAATTTTTCAGGAGCATAACTATATTGAATGTAGTGTATAAAACTAATATCATAATTACCTACTTGCGTTAATGTCGAAGCAAATTTTAAACGGCTAAAACTACCATCATCATTCTTCTCTAAAATCCAATCCCACTCACCATTTCCTGCTGCTTTCCTACCTAATCTGAATCCCAAAGGACAAGCCTTAATAGCCTGTTCCATGGTAAAAATTGCTCCTGCAGCTTTTGTACTAATTGGTATAGTACCGAATTTATAAGTTGAAGAACCACTTACTGCGCCATAATATTCTTCACTTGAGCCAACACCTGCAGTTGCTCCCAAATTTCTATCAAGCCAAACCTTACCATTCATCTTAAATGTAGAATAGTAATAAACATCAGTAGCACTCCAACCACTGCTATTTTCGCCAAGAGGCCACATTATACCATTTTGATAAACATTATATGTCACCCTCTGTCCATCTTCAAACTCTATTGCAAACATACCGCTCCAACCGGTATCAACTTCACAAGCAGCCATTATTTCCACTTGATATTTTGTATTAGGGTCACCCTCATGCTCTGTCATACTGAATGTAAGATTATTACCCGCATTAGCATCTGTTACAATTCTCCAACTGCCGGCACTTTGAATAGAGAGCACATACTTATATTGTTCCCTGTCAGCAATTGAGAAATTTATATCATTTTGTGACTTTTGATTTTCAGGAAATCCTTTCAATATATTATAAAAATCAAGAATTGTTCCCTTCATTGTATATCCATCTTCATAATATAACTTTTGATATACCTCGACTGTATAAGTTCTATTGAACTCATTATCATGAGATATATTACTTTGAATAATAGGTATTGAGCCTGTTGATTGACTACCTTGTTGAACCACAGAAACTTTAAGTTGGGCATTTCTATATACTCCTGTACTATTCTTATCGGGAAGAACATCAAAATAAAATATGCCGGTTTCATTATCACCACCCTTATAGTTAACGTTAAGCCAACCAAAATCTGAATTATCATAAATCAGTGCAATTTTAATATCGTTTGCAGGATCAATTCCTTGGCAGTTACCAAGTATATCTACAGTTATTGATTTTGGGACAGAATCACTATTAGAAAAATAGAGATTTGAAGGAGTAATATTCAACCCTTGCACAGTTTTTGTAGGATTCAGTTGTTTAAGAGTTATCGGCAACTTCAGTTCACCCCACTCAACATAAACTGTAGCATAGTAATCTTTACTTGTATTATTCTTCTTTGTAGCGGAAACAGTTAGTGATGTATCATCCTTTTTTGAAGCTGTAAAATTTGCAGCATCATCACCTGAAATTGAAGATATTTTCCATGGGTCATTTATAGGATTAGTTGCACTTTTTATAACAGAAACGTCTATATCACTGCTTCCTCCATCAACTCCGAATATTACGTTAACAACAGAAACAGTCAATCTATTTCCATGCTCATCTATTAAAAGATTCTTCAATCCACTGTTATCCCAGTCGTTAACAATATATTCAACTTTTGTTTCCTTCTCATCGTAGGCTTCAGTTTTTGTGCCACTGCCTTCACCTTTGACATTTGTAATATTAATAGTATATATGTGGTTCCTCTCAAGATCCTGTGAACAATTTGGTGCTACGACATTTACCCTATAATAAGTCAACTTTGAACTACCGGCATAATATCCTCCAATAATAAGACATGTTGTTCTTTTGTCATTTATTGTAGGTGCCAAAACCTGATTTTCAAAGGTATATAGTGCTGCTGATATTGACAAACCATCAGAAGATGTAGCTAAGTTATCTGAAAGATCAATATAGTCATCGGACATATATTTACAAGAACTGATTTGGCTGCTCTTTCTACAATTCCAAAGTTCTGCTGAAACAAGCTTAAAATTGGCTAAATCAACGGAATTCTTTAAGTCAATTCTGGATACTAATCTTGTAAAGTTTACAGATAGTTGATTAGTCTTTTCAGCTTTATCACTTATTGAAACCATAGGCAGTTTACTCTTAGAAGCCCCTTTACTTGTTGAGACAATAAAGGTCAAAATGTCTTCAACTTCTTTTGCTGTTTTATCTTCCAACAAAGAGTCAAAATAATCACTTGTATTGCTTTTTGTATAATCTGCATAATTAGCAATCATTATAATGTGGAAAGCATCCTTTACTGTAAAGTTCTCAGGTAATGTACAAGATGTAGTACCTGTTCCAGCATATGGGTTATCATTAGTCGAGACTATTTGCATACCAATATATTTTCCCGAGCCATCACTACCTGGCAAGAAGAAGAAGGCATAAATCTCTTTTACTTTGTTCTCCTCCGGGCTACACTCTCCTATTGCTCTAGAACTTAACATTTTAGAGTCAGCTCCAGAAATATTGTAAACTATATTGAGTTTCTCCTCGTCATTGCTATTTGTTGTTATATCATCGGATATACAACCGGTAAGCAGAAGGAATAAAAGTGGTAATATTCGTCTTATCATATTTTGAACTTTTTTATTAGTGTTTATCCTAATTCTGTATTCTGCATGTCCTCACTTATCCAGTCAATCACTTTAAAAGCCTCTTCATCTCCCAACTCTCTGTCATACTCTTCCTCTAACTCCCACGGAATTACACTATATGTTACATTCAGCAACCCTCTTGATGTAAAGGATATATCCATATATGTGATTCTATTTCGGACAACTCCATAATAGGAGTCATCGGATGAAGAATTAATTATTGGAATGGTATAGCTTTTTATAGAACTATTGACTCTTAATGATACTTTTAGCGAAGTGGCAATAAGACTATCATTTTTCGCTATAGGAGCATGCTCGAAAAGGTATACTGGTTTCATCGAAGCAGATGTTTCCGAAAATCCATTTTCAAGATCTGTGTAAAGTGATGATATTTCAGTATTTGCATATATCAATCCACCGGGAGAATATTTAATCCCCCAATCAATATTTTGAGGCAAAAGAAAACTTTTTTGAGATGTATTAGCCAACGATGTTGATAATAGAGTGACAGGGACTGTAACATCTTCACTTTTTTTTATTCTCATCTCAATCTTACTAACACATCTGATCAATTCAACATTTGCATAGATTTTATCAGTAGATACATCATCAATGACTTGACTACCTGAAAAAGGGAGAATATCTGATTTATATATTCCATCGGAGCCAATTGTTAACTGATTGACTATACTTATATTTTCACCTACCAGATTTCTATCTGGTAGATATTGTTTTGAATTTGCAATTACATAAAGTAGCTTGTTTGTCCTACTGATTTTCATTGATAGCAGACATGGCATCTGTATACCTTCATTATCTATAGTATCTTGATCAACCTCAATAATTCCCTCTTTTGAACATACAAAAATTCTTAAAGAAACTATTTTACTCTCTTTTACATTAGTGGTAGCTCTTGAGCCAACAACCGAGATATTCAACTCTCTTTCATTAGTAACTTCATCGCCTGCCATACCTACTTCACACCCTGTAAATGATAATAAAGCACACATTAATATTAGTAATGAAATATGTTTCATAAAATTGAATTAATGTTTCTATAAATCGGGAGATACAATATTATTTTTCCAGCCTTCAATACCAATCTTGACATTAAGATCTTTGTAATAATCAGTAAAATCCAGATTAATATGTATTGTAGCTTCGTTAATGCCCTCTACTGTAATAGAATTCTCATTCATAAGCTTGGATAGTGTTACATTAGCAAATGTAACTACTCGGTCACTCCCTTCAACTTTGATCTTAATAGGGTTATCATCGTTGAATCGAAATACTCTTGCAGTAGCTCGAATATAATCACCACCATTATCAACAGACTTAAGTGGAATGTAATCTTCATCGAATTCCTGAGCATTCGACATATCCATACCATACTCGGGCATAGCATTCATTATTTTAACTGTTGGAAGAGCTTTCGAACGAGTACCGGATACAAACTCTTTTACTGTAACATCAATAAGGATATTAGCTCCTTTAAAAATTACCGTATCTGAAACATTTCTATCCTCTGGAACTTGTAAAAGTAAAGAGCCATAATATGTTTGATCCTGGGTATTAAGTACTATGTTGTTCTGCCCATAGTTTGGATGATGGAATCGGGCTGAATTAAAATTATTTATTCCTGTAATAGAACTGTTTTCGTACATATTACTCCAGCATACTACTCTATAATTTCCGGGACACAAATCTAACTTAATACCATCTTTTACAGTCGTTTTAATCTCCTCTCCTTCAAAAACTCGTGATGCTTTTTCAACTAAAAAACCATATTCATCATATACAAAGAGAGATACTTTATCCATCACTCTATTGAGCCATGACATATCATCTGGTGTATCACCTGTATATTTAAAGTTTAATTTTACGTTTGATACGCGATCGCATGAATCCATATTCTCTGCTATTGTTTTACAAGAGCAGAGAACAAATGAGAAGAGTGTTAAAACGATAACGAAAATATATTTCATACTAAATCTGAGGAGTAATAGTCATTAGTTCCCAAGGAGTTACATCAATATATATTTTCAAGTCTATAGTCTCTTCAAATAGAGGATCTGGTTTATCAGTTTCAGGAGTAGGTGTTATAGGCGTATCATCGATTATAACTTCATTAAAATAATTACTCAATTCATTTAGGTTTATCTTATATATATTACCATTCTTCATCTCCTTAATATACGAACCATCACTGCTGATATATGTACGGATATTCAAAAATGCTGTTCGTGGAGAGTTTGAATCATAATCTGCCTTAGTCTCAAATATTTTAACTTTAACAATAACGTGTGGCATATCTTGAGCAATTTCATCCTTAGTAGTACCCTCACTTTTTTGTGGAAATACCTGGTATGCTACTACCTTGCCTGATAATATAGAACTATTTCTATTTGCAGGAATAGCTTGGTCAACCCACCAATCGCCACTGCTCCCTTGGGCAACAGCATCACCACAGGCTTCAGTTGAAGATGAGACATTATCCCACATATTTGCTAATTCGCCTCCTTCATCAAAATGAGTATTCCATTTACCATCTTCATCATTATACCAAACTTTAGAAGAAAGGTCACCATATTTTAGAATGACATTATTCATATATATTGCCTCAAGTTTGATACCATAAAATCCTTTCTGAAGGCAGTTGTAAGCAGGTGTTGGGTTATATGTAGCATCATCGTCTGTTTGTAACTGAGATGATGTGCTGTTATAATATGATCCATCACTCTTCCTATGTTCATAAAGTTGATTTCCATCTTTATCTTTCAATATATCCGCACTTCTATAAAACTTTGGCAAAACATTGATGCCTCCTGAGATTTCTATACGACATAAAGAAGGAGAAACTGTTACTGAAGCTTTGAAAATTTTATGACCGGTTATAGTGTGAGTCTGTTTTGTATCAACAATGATGCTTCTTCCTTCAAGCATAGGATACTGATGAAAATCCTGATCAGATAAAGGCTCTACCTGATACAAGTTAACGTTATTACCATCCATATCTTCACCTCCATTGGCTTGAATAATTATTGCCTTAACATCATTAGGAATATCATCAATGTATAGTCCATCACTACCTACAGCACTGTTGATTTGATCAGAAGAGAGAACTAACGGCTGTGAATTATTATAAACAGACATAGTTTGATAATTCTCATCAGCATAAAATAATATTCTCGCACTCTTAATAGATTTAGCAGCATCACCTGGAGTACCAGGGTCCTCGATTGCTCTACTGATAGATTGTGTTTTGAACTTTAGGAACAAACTATTATCAGATGCACTACTTGCATCTTCTTCATTCTGACTACAAGAGCATAGAGAAACTATAACAGCCAGACACATAAAAAGTACATTCTTCATCATATTCTTATTTTTTTGATTTATACCTAAAATCAATAATTCATTGTTAATGAGAATTATGCTATTATTAGCAGCACAAAAATAAGTTGACAAAAAAGGTGAAAATTGTAAAAAATAGACTTTGTGATTTTCACTCTATTAGAATAAATGCTATTGGTTTTATTATAAGTGAATTAGGATTTTCATATTATAATAGATAAACAATAATAAATGTCCATTTTATACTATTTTATAAATACGAGGTCTCTATTTGATAATAACAGACATTAGGCAGTGCGAAATCCATCTTTCCGGTACCAGTTAATCCTGCACTAAAGCAAGGAATGCTATATACTATTGAATTGATGGGTATAAAAAGTGATATGCTATTGTGTGATAAAAAAAGGGAATGATACTAAAGTATCAACTCCCTTTTCTATTCCGAAGCAACAAAGCTTTCGATATCGTGCATATCTTGGACTACAATTGTCCTTGGTTTAGTATTTAAGGTAACAACACTCAAGCACTTTTTAAACTGATTACCCCTGATGTAAAAGTGGAGGAGTAGAAGGAGTTATCATTGCGCTTTCTTTTCTTCTTCCCAATGGAACGGTGCGATAGTGATGGAAGCATCTTTCCACGAAGGCTTACGCATAGAATAGATAATGAGTGGAATTACTACCATAACGATACAACCGATAATTAATACTAAATACCAAACAGCATTGCTACCTACCGCAATCTGTCCCGGTGGAATAAAGCTGAGGATGAACGCCAACAACGAACCAAGGAAACCCAATCCGCCGATTACCCACATCAAACCATTTCCCTTGCTACCGATACGGAAAGGACGTGACGCATCCTTCATGTTGTAACGAAGGTAAATGCCGGCCGAAAACATCAGCAAATACATGATGAGGTAGAGCAATACGGTAAGTTGAGAAAGAATTTGGTAGAAACTTTGCACAGATGGCATGACCACAAAGAGCAAGCCCAACAAAGTCACAATGACACCTTGAAACAAGAGGATGTTTCGTTGAACGCCATTCTTGTTTGTCTTTTGGAAGAATGGTGGCAAATAACCGGCACGCCCTACTGCAAAGATACCTTTAGAAGGACCGGCTACCCAGGTCAACACGCCGGCCAGCACACCGAAGGCCAATGCAATGGCGATAATAGGAGAAAACCAGGAGGCCTTGATAAAGGCAAAGTAGCGGTCGAACCCTACGAGCAAGCTTTGTGTGAGGTTAATGTCTTCTTTAGGGATGATTATACCCAAAGAGAAGGTTCCCAACACGAAAATCAGTACCGTCACAAGCGAACCGATAAAGATGGCTTTTGGGTAGTTTCGCGAAGGATTTTCGACTTCGTTCACATGAATACCACCCATTTCCATTCCCGCATAAAACAGGAAGATACTGGATGCCAACACCAAGTTGTTGAAGTTAGTAAGATCAGGGAAAAAACTTCCATGGAAGTTCATATTGGATGTTCCACCAGCTACAAGATATACTATGGCAAGCACAACCAGCAAGCCTGCAGGTATGATAGTACCAATCAAACCACCTAATTTAGATACCTTGCCTACCCACGACATACCCTTCAAAGAGATAAAAGTAGCTATCCAATAGATGCCCAATACCACCACGAGGGTATAAAGGCGGTTGGAAGCCAAGGTCATGTCGTACACATCGTTCATGCCGATAAAGGCGAGAGAAACCGCACCGAAGGTCAGTACAGTAGGATACCATATAGTATTTTGCGCCCACTGAAGCCAAATGGCTAAGAATCCTATCCGCTTGCCGAAAGCCTCGCCTACCCAACGGAACACACCTCCTTGCTTGTCGGAGAACATGGCCGCCATTTCAGCAGCTACTAAGGCCATAGGAATCAAGAATACGATGGCCGCAAAAAGATAATAAAATGCTGAACTTACACCATATTCAGCCTCGGCTGGAAGTCCACGCAGTGAGACTACTGCCGTTATGTTCATGATTGCGAGTGTAGCTACACTCAACTTGGTAGATTTTCCAATATTTGCCATTGATTTAAGTTTTAAAAGTTATTTGGTATACAACAATAATTTGTGATAAAATGTTTATTTCTACAATTTGAACATTATACAACATCAATTGTTCTCAATATCATATAGAAAATAATTATTAACCAACTAAAAATATCAAAGTATGGAAAAATCAGATTTCAGTGCCGATGTTTTCGGCTCAAAAGAGATGTTACAACCCTCACCAGTAGATAAGATTCCTGCTCAGGGTACCCGTCCCGACATTGCCTATCAGATGGTGAAAGACGAGACATTTGCACAAACCCAGCCTCGACTAAACTTGGCAACTTTCGTCACTACTTACATGGATCCGTATGCTACTCGACTGATGAATGAGGCCATCGACCTCAACTATATCGACGAGACAGAATATCCACGCGTTGCAGTAATGTGCGCCAAGTGTATCAACATATTGGCCAACCTTTGGAACTCTCCAGAGAAGAACCCATGGAAAACCGGTGCCTTGGCTATCGGTTCATCCGAAGCATGTATGTTGGGTGGTGTAGCTGCATGGCTACGATGGAAGGAACGCCGTGAAGCTCAAGGAAAGCCGACCGACAAACCAAATTTCATCATCTCTACAGGCTATCAAGTGGTATGGGAAAAATTTGCCGACCTTTGGCAAATAGAAATGCGAACCATTCCGCTCACTCTCGAGCAAATTACGCTAGATCCAAAAGCAGTTATCGAACAATGTGATGAAAATACCATCTGCGTAGTACCTATTCAAGGCGTTACTTGGACAGGCCTCAACGATGATGTGGAAGCATTAGATACAGCCCTTGATGAGTACAACAAACGTACAGGATACGACATACCTATCCACGTTGATGCTGCTACTGGAGGTTTTATCCTCCCATTTATCTATCCTGAAAAGAAGTGGGACTTCCGCTTGAAATGGGTGCTTTCCATCAGTACTTCAGGCCATAAGTTTGGTCTAGTTTACCCAGGTTTGGGTTGGGTTATTTGGAAAGACAAGAAGTACTTGCCAGGAAAAATGTCTTTCTCTGTAAACTACCTCGGTGCAGACATTAGTCAAGTAGGTTTGAACTTCTCACGTCCTGGAGCACAAGTTTTGGGTCAGTATTACCAATTCATCCGCCTCGGATTCGAGGGCTATAAGGAAATTCAAGAGAATTCCATGTCAATTGCTCGCTATTTGCACGAAGAAATTGGCAAGATGAAACAGTTCGTTAACTATGGTAAGGAAGTAGTAAACCCACTATTCATATGGATGATGTGCAAGGATTATGCTAAGACAGCCAAGTGGACACTATTTGACTTGCAAGACAAACTGAAGCAAAACGGTTGGATGGTTCCTGCATATACCATGCCTAAGAATATCGAAGACTGTGTAGTTATGCGTGTTGTGCTTCGACAAGGATTTAGTAGAGACATGGCCGACATGTTGTTAGGTGATATTCGCAATGCCGTTGCTGACTTGGAAAAGTTGGAATATCCTACACCAAGCCGTATCGCTTATGAACGAAATGAAAAGGTTGAGAGCACTATCTTTACACACACCGGAGCTAAGAAAAAATCATAAAAAAACATTCTTATAAATCAACATCACTCGGCGTTCCAACCCAATGAAACGCCGAGTTTCTTTTTCCATCGATATGAAGTAGCAACTATTTTCTTCTTGAACCTCACTAGAATACATTTTCCTATTGATTTTTAATATTATTATTCGTTATTTTACACTGCGAAACTAGACATAACATACTATTTACTATGAGAATAACTACTTACTCTCTTTCAATAATATTTACCATATTATGTATATCATGTAATAAACAACCTGATATAGTTGAATTTCAATTATCAAAAGCTTACGAAAACATTTCATTAAATCCAGATAGCTCTTTAGTAATATTAAATGAAATAGCTCCATATGTAAAGGAGAATAAAGAGCAATATGCTACCTGGTGTTTATATAAAATATGGGCCCAATATAGAACTTATCAAAACGATATTTCCGAGAAAGAGTTGTCATTTGCCTATAATTACTATAGATCAAAAGATAACAATGAAAAAAAAGCATTAGCATATTATCTTAATAGTGTTGTACACTCGGATAAAAATGTTGGAGATGAAACAGAATGGGCAAGAGATTTAATGATGGGATGCAAATATGTAGAGAATACAAACATGCACTCTTTAGCGGCACAACTATATATATGTTACTCACATGTTTTTCTTAAAAGAGATCAGCCGGAAAAATCTATCCCTTTGCTTAATAAAGCTTTATGGAGAACAAAAAAAGATGGATTTAAGCACCGTGAATCTATGATATATAATAATTTTTCGGAGGTATATGAATATATTGGAAGAAGAACAAATGAATACAGCAAATGTATATTATACGCACAAAAAGCTGTTAAAGTAGCAAAAGAGAACAATTTGTATGCTGTTTATGCTAAATCCTTAGACTTTCTTTCAAAAGCATACTTTTTAAACAAAAAATATGATTTAGCACTTAAATATGCGATACAGTCAAAAGATTTGAATGAGAAACTATACAGCAAAGGAATAAGAAAAGAGAAAGTAAGATATATAACTATCGCTAATGTACATTACTTATTAAACAATATAGATTCTGCTGTTTATTACTTCAAAAAGGGTATTAATTATGATAATATTTATATAAAGGAGGACTCATATCACGGACTTTATAACATTTACAAAAACGATAGAGTCGACTACAAAAAAGCTCTATTCTACGGAGATAATTTCTTTACCCTTAGTGATTCCATAAATAAGAAAATGCAGAATGATAAAATCATAAAAATGGAAGATGAATATGCAAAGAAAAAAGCTCAAGCCGAAAATAGATTACTTAAAGTGGAGAGAAAAAGTATATTACTAATATCAATCACCATTATTTCAATATTACTTATATGCACACTCACAACAATAATGATTTTTAGAAATAAGCTAATAACTAAAGAGAATAAGTTGAAAAATATTTATTTAACTATCAAAAAGAATAAAGAACAGATTAGAAAAAACGAACAGCATATAAACGACTTACAATCATTAATATCGGATGATAAGGAGATGAGTCGACAGATAGAAGAGAAAAAAGGTGAACTTTATGAATTGCAGAAAAAAAATGATTTACTTAACGAAGAGAATTTTACACTTACAAAATCAATAAACAATTTAAGAAAACTATCTTCTGCACACCGAACTGATGAGATGCAATCTTTGCTATCGAGAATGGAAGAGTTAGAAGATAAAGAGAGAAAACTTACTATTGAACTTCTTAACAATGACGAACTGTTATGTAAACTTAGAGAGGAACCAAAATTCCTTAAAGAGATAGATTGGAATCATTTATACAATGTTACTGACAAAGTTTACAATAATTTATATGAACGAATAAAGGCAGAAAACCCTCAACTAACTTTACTAGATCTGCAATTATGTATTCTTATAAAATTAAGATATACAATATCTCAAATAGCTATTATGTTTGGTATTTCTGCCACATCTGTTTCAAAACATAAATTAAGGCTGAAGCGAAAATTATTGCTTAATAATCCTAATATTTTTGATGGAGGTAAGAGTTTGGATTTAATAATTTGGGAGTACTAGTTTTAAATATTTGTCGCAAACATACAATACAGAAAATAAATTTGTCCATTTATATTCAATATAAATATTTGATTTACTGATTTTTAAAAAATATATTGTCCATATTATACTTTAGTATTAATCCTATAATCAATATAACTTTGCACCAAACAAAAACTAGTAACGACAAATGGTTACTATAAGGTCAAATACATATAGGAACTAAAGACTGCTATTTCATGGGGATTTTTACAAATATCATTTTTCCTTGTAAAGAATTAGAATCATATATTCAATATTTTTGGATATTAGACTCAAAAAACGAAAGTATATTAAAGGAGAAAGCTTTACCATCAGGACATATTGAACTCATATTTCATAAGATTGAATTTAGAAGCATTAATCAATCATATAACAACTATAATTATAAGGGAGTTATAATTGGCCAACACGATAAAAGCTTTTTTATCAATAAAGATAATGAAAAAGCAATAGTCATTGGGGTTGTATTAAGACCATTCGCTGCTAAATTTCTTTTGGGAATACCTGCTGGAGAATTTTTAAATGAACAGGTTTATATTGATGATTTGGAGGATGCAGGACTAGAACTATTATCCAGAAAAGTAGCTAACAGTGACAATCATATTATGGCAATAGAATGCATTGAATCGTTTTTTTTATTCAGAATAAAAAACAACAAGATGAATTACTACTTACCATATTTAAAAGATATAATAGGAATAATAAATACAAATACTAATACAAAATCCGATAAGCTAGCTGAACATATATTTTTGAGTAATAAACAATTTACAAGGGTATTTATAGATAACATAGGCATCATGCCTAAAACATTCTCTGCGATTGTTAGATATCAGAAAGCTTTGAAAATCATTAAAAATAACTCAGACTTACCTATGGCACAAGTTGCACTTGACTGCGAATACACTGATCAGTCACATATGATTAGAGATTTTAAGAAATTCACCTCATACACACCCAAAAAAATACTCTCTGCAAACAAATTATTTATTCCATATTCGAACTATTTTGGATTGGAAAGATGGGATATGGAAATATACAATGATAAGAGCATTAATATAATTAAGAGAAAGGCTTGGACTTATGCTAAGAGTTCGCCCAACCCGATAATTTGTGGGTCCTACAAATGATAATGTATCTACGGTAACATACCGAAATTCTGAGGGATTGTTTTTATGTATAAAATTTAGTAAGCCTATAAAAGAAGAATGGCATAATAAAAAACGAGCCGACACTAATAAGTATCACCTCGCACTAAATAAAACACACAATAAAAATTTTCTTTCGTGGGCGTTGACGGATTCGAACCGCCGACCCTCTGCTTGTAAGGCAGATGCTCTGAACCAGCTGAGCTAAACGCCCTTGTTATCACCTCTTGTTTCAAAAGCGATGCAAAGATAGATGATAAATATTTAACTAGCAAGTTTTCCAAAAAGATTTTTTCTAAAAAAAGTTACCACAAAGGCTAATAGTCTAACTCTCACCACACTTATTTAGTAAAAATATTTCTGCACAAAAACATACTTTCATAAATTATATGCCCTTATAAAAATAAAACTCCTCCGAAAACACTATTTTTGGTTTACGGAGGAGATAAAATATATGTTTAAAAATTATTCTTGATTGAAACGTTTAGCCTGTTCTGCTATAAGCTCTAGGTCATCAAAATAATTAATCTTCATAGCTTTTCTAACCTCATCAAGAGTTGCAGATGCTGTTTCACGAGCACTTTCGCATCCTTTTTTCAACATTTCATAAACAGCAGGTATATCTTTTTCGAACTCTTTTCTGCGATTTCTTATCGGTTCTAGCTCTTCTTGAAGAACTGAATTCAAGAATTTCTTTACTTTCATATCTCCAAGTCCACCTCTTTGATAGTGATCTTTCAACTCTTGAAGATTATTGTATTCAGGAAGATATAGACCAAAATGTTCTGGTTTGCTAAAAGCATCAAGATATGTAAATACTGTATTTCCTTCTATCTTGCCAGGATCCTGTACACGTAAATGAGTTGGATCAGTAAACATACTCTTAACTTTTTTCTCAACTTCTGCAGCACTATCTGAAAGGTAAATGCAGTTACCAAGAGACTTACTCATTTTTGCTTTACCATCGGTACCTGGAAGACGAAGACAAACTTGATTTGTTGGCAATAGAATCTCCGGCTCAACTAATGTTTCACCATATATATAATTAAATCTACGTACTATCTCACGTGCTTGTTCTATCATAGGTTCCTGATCTTCACCAGCAGGAACTGTTGTGGCCTTGAATGCAGTGATATCGGCAGCCTGACTTATAGGATATGTGAAAAATCCTACAGGAATACTGCTTTCAAAATTACGCATTTGGATTTCTGTCTTTACAGTTGGATTTCTTTGAAGACGAGACACTGTAACAAGATCCATATAATAAAATGATAACTCACAAAGTTCAGGAATCTGAGATTGAATAAAAATAGTTGATTTAGAAGGATCAAGTCCACAAGCTAGATAGTCAAGAGCTACCTCAATAACATTTTGACGCACCTTTTCAGGGTTATCGATATTATCGGTCAACGCTTGTGCGTCAGCAATAAATACGAAAATTTTGTCGTATGATCCTGAGTTTTGAAGTTCTACTCTACGTTTAAGTGAGCCAACATAGTGGCCAATATGCAGACGACCGGTTGGACGATCACCGGTGAGAATAATCTTTTCTGTTTTCATTTTACAATTATAAGTAGTATATCATTATGATACAAAGATAGATAGAAAGGGCTATACAAACAAATATTTATTTCTTTAGATTCTCTTCTATCTTATTCATAAGAGTATTAAAATCCTCTTTCGTATAGCCTATAGATGAATAAACCAACTGACCCTCTTTATTAAATAGATAAGCTCTAGGTATAGTTTTATCGGCAAAAAGAGAATAAACTTCACGTTTTGGGTCTGGATAAAGAGGGAAAGAGAACTTCTTTCTTTCATTATACTCTTTTAATTGTTGTTCTGTATGCTCCCTTCCAATTACAACAATCGCAAATTCTTTATTATCCTTAAACTTTGGCCATAACTCCTTTTCAACTTCTGCTAACTCACTTTGACATGGACCACACCAGGTAGCGAATAGTGATATTAAAACTACTTTTCCTTTTAAATCGGATGAGTTTAAATTCCCATTACTTTGGGATTGTAAAGAGAAATTTGGAAGTTGAGTTCCAATCGTCATCTCCTGAGCATTCACAATCATACTCATAACTAATGAGATGAACAATAATGTTATCTTTTTCATTCTATTATTACATTTTATGTTTATTACATTTTATGACAAAAGTATCAAATTCCTATAAACCAATTATTATCTTTAAACTATAAATCTGAATAATTATGATGATATTAATTTCTTGTGCTAAAACAATGACAGATAAAGCAACATATAATGTTCCTTTTAGCACAACTCCAATGTTTAAAGAGAATGCAATACGAGAGGCTATTGAACTTTCAGAAAAAAGTACAGAAGAGTTGGCAAATTTGCTTCATGTTAATACAGACATAGCTTTGAAAACTCATATGCGATTCAAAGATTTTCTTTCTGAAGAACCCTCTCCTATACCTGCACTATTTGCCTATAATGGAGCTGTTTATAAAAATATTGCTCCTCGTACTTTTACTGAAGCAGATTTACTATATGCTCAAGACCATCTACTTATTACCTCCTTTCTCTATGGGTTATTAAGACCATTGGATGCTATTAAATCATACAGACTTGAGGGTAATGTTAGATTGGCTGAGAACGGAGGATTGAGCATGTTCGACTTTTGGAAAGGAGAACTTACTGACTTATTCATAAATCTTGTAAACAAAAGTGGAGGAACAATTGTATATCTAGCAAGTGAAGAGATGAAAGATCTTTTTGATTGGAAAAAAGTTGAGAAAAGCGTCAACATCATTTATCCTGAATTTCAAGTTATGAAAAAAGATAAGTTAAAAACAATAGTTATTTATACTAAGATGTGCAGAGGACAAATGACTAGATTTATACTTGAAAATAGAATTGAAGATGTTGAAATGCTAAAAAGTTTCTCTTGGGAAGGATTTACCTTTAATCAAGAGAGAAGCACGGAAAATAAATTCTCTTTCATCTTTTTTTGATAATAATAGTTAAAATTGAACGCTTTTCAAACAATAATAATAATGAGGTTGTTTTGATTTCATTGAAGATGCCTAAATAAATTAAATTAATTAGTTTGAATATGAAAAAATCGATTTTAATTTTAGCGCTAGTAGGTATATGCTCTACTGGTTTCGCTCAAGAAGTTGTTAGCGATGTTGACATAATGCAGGTTCCTGTCAACAAATATAAGGTCGTTACTAATAAATTCTTTGATAACTGGTTTATTTCAGCTGGAGGTGGTGTACAAACTATTTTCGGAAGTAAAATAAACAATAAAAGTATGACTGATAGATTAGCTCCTGCTGTAAATTTATCTGTTGGTAAGTGGTTCACTCCAGGTATTGGATTTAGAATTCAAGGTAGTGGTTTCAAAGCTAAATATTTCACAAACCATATACTTCCTTATTCTAAAACAGTAAAAGATGGTGGATACTACAAAAATGAACTTGATTATTTTAATTTACATGCAGATGTTCTAATGAATGTTAGTAACATGTTGGCTGGTTACAACCCAGAAAGAGTTTATAATTTCATTCCATTTGGTGGTTTTGGATGGGCCCACACCATGTCAGCTCCTCATTTAGATGATGTAACCTTGAACTTTGGTCTTTTGAATAAATTTAGAGTATCAAGTGTTTTAGATATCAATCTTGAGTTCAATGGAATGGTTGTTAATAATCAGTTTACAGGTATCAATAACGAAGGACTTAACTTGATGATTGGTGCAACAGCTGGTATTACAATAAATCTTCCACAAAGAGGATGGCAACTAGCTCCTGACATCGATGCTATAATGGCTATGAGTGCTTCTCAACTTGACGCTGTTAATGCTGCACTTGCTCAGCAAATAGCTCAAAATCAACAGCTAAAAAATCAAATAGCTAATATGCCTGCTCCTACTAATACTACTACAACTATTGTTGAACTAGCAGATATTCCTCAATCAATATTCTTTGAAATTGGATCTTCTGTTATGCCAAAGAAACAAGTTGTAAATTTGAAACAGGTTGCAGATTTTATGAATGCTAATCCTAATACAAACATCACTATCACTGGTTATGCTGATAGCTCAACTGGTACTCCAGCTTGGAACAAGAAACTTAGCGAAAACCGTGCTCACACAGTTGCTAAAGAGCTTGAGAAAATGGGTATAAACATGAGTAGAATGACTGTTAGTGGTATGGGTGGTGTAAACATGTTAACTCCTCCATCATTTGATCGTAGAGTTATACTTGAAGTTAAGTAAACTATCTATCTAAATAAGTTTCATTTGTTTTTCTAAAAAAGGAAGTTGACATCGATAAGTTAACTTCCTTTTTGATTATATATAAATGGTGAATCTTGAATGAAACTTTATATACATTGTAATTTAAATTATACAACAATAACTCAGTGAATATTAGTAAAAAGGCACAAACAGACCATTTAGAGTTTATTTGGTAGAGAAAAATTTTAATATGTTTATATAAAAAATTGAGTATAAATAATTATTCAATTAAAGTATTATTATAAATAAAAACTATATTTGCACAAAAGAGTATTTACATGAAAACATATTCATTCCTATTTATTTTTTGCCTTTCGGTACTTTTTGTACAAGCACAAAACACAAACAAGCCTTCAAATAATGAAAAGCAAATTACAGAAACAATAATAGAAGGTCGTAGTTTTAATAACTTAGTTCAAAACAAACAATATAAAGAAGCTGTAAATGAAGGGATTAAGTTAAGCCAATCATATACAGCCAAACTTAAATATAAAGAAGCCTTTGCTATTTGCAGGAATATGGATTCATTTATTGCAAAGGATGAAGTTGAATCAAAGAAAAACAATTACGAACTCCGTTATCTTGTTAATAAGGAGAGACTTCGTATGTATACCAATATAAAGAAATGGGATCAAAGCAAAACTTATCTTAATCTAATAAAAGACTATGCAACAAAGCTTAATTCTGATGCAATAAAAGAGGATTATCTGTTTACAGAGGCATCTGTTTACAAATCTTTCGGCTTTACAGATAAAAGTATTGAATCATATAAAAAGATTGTAAGTATTCGTTCTAAAGGTAAAAAAGGTCTCGAGATTGGTGATACTTATAAACAAATGATTGATTATGCTCAACAAAAGAATGATGCCCCGCTTGCTATAGCTATGAAAAAACTTTATACCCTATGGCAAGATTCAATAAATAAGATCCAGACAACTGCTGAGCTCAATACTCTTAAAGAAAAATATGAATCAACTGAGAATTTATTAAAAGATAAAGAAGATACAATTCAAACTAATATTTTTATTATTATCTCTTTATGTATTCTCTCTGGTGGATTAGCTATTGTTGTTCTAATTCTTTTGGGCCTTCTTTTCAAAAATATAAGAAAATATAAAAAACTGAATTTAAGTTTAGTTATTGCAAATGATAACAACAATCAGAAATCACATTTTATAAGAAATATAAGTGCTCACATAGATCCTACACTTGATAGAATTAGTTGTGATATTAATTCTCATGCATCAGCAGAGACAATCAATAAGAGTTTGAAAGCATTAAAGAATCTTACTAAAGACATAAACTCATTTGTATTACTTGAGGAGACAAAAGATGAGAAGTATGATCTACAAAATGTTAATATAAGTACTCTTTGTGAAAATATTATGGAAAGAGCTAAAGTTAACTTTAATCCGGATGTGGAAGCAGTAGTAAAAGTTCCTAAAGTTACTATACGTTCAAATCCTGATGCATTAGAGAAAATATTATCTCATTTACTATATAATTCAGCGGTAAATACTAGTAATGGCAGAATAACTCTTGAGTTTAAAAAAAGGAGTGCCAACTCTGGTCAATTTGTTGTTACAGATACTGGATGTGGCATTGAAAGAGAAAAATATGATACTCTTTTCAAGCCTTTTGCTCAAGTGCACGACATAAGTAAAGGTTCTGGCCTTGGATTACCTTCTTGCGCTATTATTGCTTTCAAACTTAATGGTAATATACGAATCGATGAAGATTATAAGAAAGGTACAAGATTTATAGTTGAACTTCATTCCTAGGAATAGAAACATAACATATATTTAATAATATATCTTTATATGTTTGAATATGAACTGAAATAACTGTGTCAAAAGCATTATTAATATCTAGTTCTATAAACCAAGGGATTTTGTTCAACAGAAATTAGTGTACATAAAATCTTAAATAAATAATTTTAGAATTAAGAATATTTGTTATTTCACAAATATGAGAAAATATTAAATTAAAAACTCTCTTTATCAAAAGTTGATAAAGAGAGTTTTTTTAATGGATATATTATTTTAATTAAATAATGATAGAAGGTTGAGGTATGCTTGGGTCACCACTGGTACGTTGGAATACCTTTAATCCAAACTGAGGAAGCATAGCTATGAAATAATCAAAAACATCAGATTGAATTTTTTCATAATTTACCCACGTTTTATCAGATGTAAAGAAATATAGTTCTAAAGGTAATCCTTCAGAAGAGGATTGAAGTTGACGAACCATAATTGTCATATTATTATTAACATCAGGATTATTACGAAGGTAGTTTTCCATAAAATGACGAAATACGGAAAGATTAATAAGTTTTTCACCTCTGAACTTATCTTTTTCTATCCATCCTTTATCTATAAAATAAGCAACTTCTTCATCTGTACAGAAACGAATAGTCTTCATGTCTATGCTAACAGAGCGTTTAACACGACGTCCACCGCTCTCCTGCATACCTCTCCAGTTTTGAAATGAGTCACTGACAAGAGCATAAGGAGGAATAGTAGTAATTGTATTATCCCAATTTTGTACTTTAACTGTTGTTAAAGTCACATCAGTTACAACACCATCAGCTCCATATTTAGGCATGCTAATCCAGTCACCAGGTGTAAGCATTTTGTTGGCTGAGAGTTGAATACCTGAAACAAGACCCATAATGGAATCTTTGAATATTAACATTAACACTGCAGCTGATGCACCTAATCCTGTAAGAATTGTTATAGGGCTTTTTTCAATGAGAATCGCTATTATGATTATTACTCCTATTGATATAGCAATTATTTGAATCATTTGATACACACCCTTTAATGGATGAGATTTCATTTTTTCATACTCACGTGTTATGGTATACAGAGATGAAATAAATGAACATATAAGATTCACTGATACTATTACGATATATATTTCAAGTAGTTTTGTTAGTACAGAATATAACTGTGAAGTATCATTTAGAACAAAAGGTAAAAAAATGGTAAGTATAACAGGTGGAATGAGATGACAACAATTATTCAATAATTTATCATTGAAAATATAATCATCCCATTTCACCTGTGTTTTTCTTGTGAGTTTTTTTACTATCGGCACTAAAAATAGACGGCAAAGATAATCGACCATAAAGGCGAAAAAAAGTAAGACTACAATAAGTATAAACTTCTCTGTAACGCCTAAATTTTCTTTAGATATTCCTAATTCAGTAAGGAACTGTGCCAATTGTGGTTCAAACCCATTCATTAATTTCATCACTTAATATTTGTACTATCTTTTTAAATTTTCTTCAATTATTGCAGAATCTTCGTTGGAGTCAATAGGACCATTTTGTTTGGAAGGAATTGAAGCATCCTTTTTTGATACGTACTTCTCCTGAATAGTCTGCATTAATTCATACCAATTAGGTATGAACGAGGTTGCAAAGATAGTATTTATTGCCATACCCACAACTACAGCTGTACCCAAAGCTATACGGCTTCCTGCACCTGCACCGGTGGCAAACATAAGTGGCATAACACCTAAAATAAAAGTGAAAGATGTCATTAAAATAGGGCGTAAACGAATATGTCCGGCTTCGTATGCTGCTTCGCTAATTGGATTACCGGCTTTACGATAGTCACGGGCAAACTCCACAATAAGGATACCATTTTTGGCCGATAGTCCTATCAAAAGAACTAGACCAATTTGGGTATATATACTTATTGATAGTCCCATCATCCAACATCCTAACACAGCTCCTAATACAGCCATAGGGACACCCATGACAGCAGCTACCGGACTTGTCCAACTCTCATATTGAGCAGCAAGAACAAGGTAAGCAACAAGAAGGGCAATAGCAAAAATCATCATAGTAGTGTTTCCAGTACTTGTCTCCTGATAAGCCACTCCGGTCCATTCATATGAGAACTGTCCCCCTAGTTCATTTTCAAATATATCCGAAACAGCATTGATAGCCTCACCTGAACTACTATTTGGAGCAACATTTGCAGTAACAGCTGCTGCTGTATAAAGATTATATCTGGTTATTTGATCTTGCCCTAAAATTGGTTCAATCGACATAAAGCTACTATAAGGAACCATATCACCATTATTGTTTCTAATACTCAACTTGAGTATATCGTCAATATATTTTTGTGAATTATCTTTTACCTCAAGTCGTACTTGGAATATTTTACCGAAAGTAATGAAATCATTTACATAAGCCTGTCCTAAGTAGTAGTTCATTGAAGAAAATAGCTGGTTAATATTTAGTCCCATAAGTTGAACCTTGTCCCTATCAATATTCAGAGTATATTGAGGCACATTAGCTTGATACGAGCTACTCATACTTGATATAGATGGGTATTTACTATATGAAGCCATTATAGCTGCTATAGCTTTTTGCATCTCTGAGGAGCCCAAGCTATTGATATCTTCAAGTTCAAACTGAAGTCCACCGGTCATACCCATGCCCGGTATTGCAGGAGGGATAATTCCAAAAACCATAGCCTCTTGTATTGAAACATAAGCTTGTTGGTTAAGTCGGTTTACTATAGCCGATGCACTATGTTCTTTACCTTGTCGCTGATCCCATGGTTTTAGTATTACAAAATATGTTACAGCATTACTTAGCTGTCCCATACCCATGATATTAAGACCATCTATCTCCATATACTCCTTTACCTCAGGGTATGTTGATAAAATAGCATTCATCTGATTACCGACCATTACAGAACGTTCCAAAGAAGATGCAGGAGGTAATTGAACTGCAACCATAAAATATCCTTGATCTTCTTCTGGAAGGAAACTTGTAGGCCATTTCACAAACCAAAACAGTCCAAGTGCACATATAATCAAGTATGATACTATAGCTTTTACAGGATTAGCTAAAAGTAACTTAACCGAAGCATCATACCACTTTTGAATCCAATCATAAAAACGATTGAACAGTTTGAACACAATGGCTTTAGGAGGTGTAGATGGCTTAAGAAGTATACCACAAAGAGCCGGAGTCAGTGTTAATGAATTAAATCCACTAATCACCGTTGATGCTGCAATAGTTAATGCAAACTGTTTATATAACTGACCAGATATACCCGAGATAAGGGTTGTTGGGATAAACACGGCAAGCAATACTAGAACAATGCCAATGATAGCACCAAAAAGTTCTTCCATAGCCATTGTCGTTGCCTCTTTTGCATTATATTTACCCTCATCAAGGATACGTGTTACATCCTCAACCACCACTATGGCATCATCTACCACTATGGCTATGGCCAGAACCAATCCAAACAGAGTCAATGTATTTATTGAGAAACCAAGCAGTGCCATAACAGCAAGTGTTCCAATAAGAGATACTGGAATAGAAAGGCAAGGTATAAGCGTAGCTCTCCAATTCTGTAAGAATAGATAAATAATTAATATTACCAATATCAAAGCCTCAACAAATGTTTTCATTACCTCATTAATTGAGTTATGTATAACATCTGTTGTATCGAGAGTAATATTATACTTTATTCCGGGAGGGAAATTTTTTGATAGCTTTACCATCTCTGCTTTAACAGCATCAGCAACATCTATAGAATTTGACCCTGGTAACTGATAAACAGCTATACCTGCAGTAGGTTTTCCATTAAGTCGGGAACGCTGTGAATACTGCACACTACCAAGTTCTATCTTGGCTATATCTTTTAATCTTAAAATCTTTCCACCTGAATCGGTTGATATAATTATATTACCAAACTCCTCAGCAGATACTAATCTACCCTTTACATTAAGAGTGTATTGGAAATCATTATTTGCATTAGGCCCAATTGGTTGCCCTACATTACCAGCCGAAACCTCCATATTTTGGTTTTGTATAGCTGAATAAACTGTAGCTGGACTGATACCTCTTATTCGCATTTCATCAGGGTTAAGCCATATTCGCATTGAATAGTTACCAATACCCATCACCTCAACCGAACCTACTCCTTTCAATCGAGTCAACTGGTTGACTAAATTTAAGTTTGCAAAATTAGATAGATAAAGTCCATCATATATGGAATCTCCGGTAAGAGTAAGCATCATTACAATACCTGAAGATTGTTTGGAAACGACAACACCTTGATTTTTTACAGCTTCGGGAAGAGAGCTTTGTGCCACACTAACCCTATTTTGTACCATAATAGTTGCCATATCGATATCAGTACCTACATCAAAAGTTACTGTAAGTGAATAACTTCCTGAAGCAGATGAGGTTGAACTCATATACATCATTCCATCCACTCCATTAACTTGTTGCTCTATCGGAATGCCAACAGTCTGAGCTACAGTCTGAGCATTTGCTCCCGGATATGTAGCTTTCACCATTACAGTAGGTGGAGTTATATCAGGATATTGGGCTATTGGCAATATTGTAAGTGAGATGAGACCTGCCACCACAAACAGCAGAGCTACTACAGTGGCGAATATAGGCCGGTCAATAAAGAATTTTGAAAACATAAAGCTTCTTTTTAATTATTTCTTTAATTTCTTTTCATCTGCCATAACAGGTTGAATTTGCATGCCTTGTCTTACTTTAAGAAGAGCTTTTGTGACATACTTCTCTTTAGGGGATAGACCACTATTGACTATTCTTAAATTCCCAGGAACTAGCTGACCAATGGTTATATGACGATAGTTTACAATATTGCTATCGTTTACCACATATATATATTTACCTAGTTGGTCTGTTCCAATTGAAGAGTCATCTATAAGTATTGCATTTTTCTGATTATCATAAGGCAAATCTACAGTAACATACATACCTGGTCTTAGCATTCCACTCTTATTATCTAAACTAGCGCGTAGCATAAGAGTTCCTGTATTTAATGTAACATCAGGAGATAAGTAATCGATATTACCAATCCAACTGAAGGTACTATCTGTACCTAATGTTAATGTAACAGGATGAGTCTGTTTTTTTGCTCCTCCTATCTTACCCTCTGATATGAGTTGGAAAGAGAGAAACTGATTATCAGCAATATTGAAAAAGGCAAACATTGTATCATCTTTATATATAGTAGCTAATTTAACAGGAGAAGCTGCTCCACCAATATATGAACCAACTGAATAGAGATTCAAGTCAACCACTCCATCAAAAGGAGCGCGAATATAGCAATAACCCAAATTTGTTTTTGCAATATTAAGAGCTGCTAAAGCATTATTTACAGAAGCCTCGTATGTCTGCACATTACTTTCAGCTTGAAGAACTTGAATACGGCTTACTGCATCACTTTTAATAGCCTCAAGCATCCTTTCATAACTGCTTTTTGCATATGACAAGTTAGCTTGGGCAGTTTTTAATGTAGCCTCTGCTTGTTTTACTTGATCTTGATAAAGAGTAGGCTCAATAAGCATCAATAGTTGCCCTTTCTTTACTCTTTGTCCGGGTCTATAATATCTGTTTTGCAAATTTCCATTCACCCTTGCCACAAGGTCAACAGTTAGATCGGACTTAAGGTAAGCGGGATAATTTTTCGTTAAAGTAACATCCTGTACAATAGGAAGTGCCACTTCAATAGGTAGAGAAAATGATTGATTAGCCGGATTCCCACTCTTCTTACATCCGGTAATACATACTCCAACTAAAAATATAGATATAATAATCTTTTTCATAACATGGTTTAGATTATAGTTATTACTTGTTTTTTGAATCAACATAATTCCATCCACCTCCAAGTGCCTGATACATCTGTACAAGAGATATCAATGATTGTCCTTTTGCTTGAACAAGAGAGTTTTCATAGCTTAATACAGAACGTTGTGAATCAAGGACATTTTGAAATTGCGCCAATCCCTGTTTATAGAGGTCAATAGATAATTTCAGCGCTTCTTGACCATATGCAACCATCTCTTGACAAGCTGCTATTTGTTGAATAGCACTCTTATAGCTATCCATAGCATTATCTACCTCCTGAACAGCAGTAAGAACTGTATTATTAAAACTATTGATTGTCTCGTCCAACTGTGCCCTTTGAGCTTTTACATTATTTAATCTCTGACCACCATTGAAAATTGTCCAACTCATTGAAGGTGCGATACTCCATACCATACCATCTTTCTTGGTCATATCTTTAAAATCATGAGATGAATAGCCGAATGTTCCATTTAAATAGAATTTTGGGAACCATTCTGCTTTTGCTACGCCAAGTAAAGCAGCTTGCTGATTAACCTGATATTGTGCAACTCTTACATCAGGACGTCTTAATATCATTGATGCAGGTACTCCTACCCCAACGGGGAAAATATAGTTTGGAAGAGGAGAAAGCTCATTAAATTTATTCTCTAAATCTTCAGGATATAATCCAAGAAGAATAGCAAGAGAATTTTTATAATGAAGAACATTTGCTTCTACAGAAGGGATAGAAGAAAGAGTACTATAATAAACCGACTTTGCTTGAGCCACATCAAGTTTTGATGCTAATCCTGTATTAAATCTAACCTCAGTTATGTTTACTACAGCTTTTTGTGATATAGCATTCTTTTGTAGCACATTAAGTTCTTGTTGCATTGTTAATAAATTAAAGTATGCTGTTGCAACCTCAGCACATAAGGATATCATAGTAGCATTATAATCTTCACGACTAATGTTGTACCCCGCTTTTTGAGCTTTATACTTTTCACGTAAAGAGCCAAAAATATCTACCTGCCACTGCATATTTATGGTACCATTATAATAGCTAGAGCGTGAAGCTAATCCACTACCAGAAATTAACCCACTTGATTGTTGTCTAGTCCAACCACCACTAAGAGTAAATGAGGGGAAGAAGGCACCGATTGAAGATCTCATATTTGCTCTAGCCATATCGATTCTATTTATTGCCATCATTGCATTAGGGTTCTGCTTTATGGCAAGATCTATTAAAGAATCTAATCGTGCATCTTCAAACAAAGTCCACCACTTGTCATTTACAGGTAGAACTTGTTGGAACATATCATCACTTACAACCCAATTATCGGGTATGGAACTATCTACAGTACTTATTTTACGTTGCGCCCCTACATCTATAAGCGTAAAGAATAAGAATACAACAAAACTACAAATTCGTATTTTCATCTCATTAAATGTTTAGTAGTTAAATTATTAATAGCTTAACATTGGAAAACATGAATTTGTTTAATTGAATATTCTTTAAAAAAAATTCTTGTTACAAAATTTGTAACAAGAACATTTATATCATTTGAATATTTTTTTACTGTAGTGTATCTTTTATAATTCCATAATCAGCTGTAATGACATTACCTAGCTGATTGTCCTTAAAGGCTGCTGAATAATTCGATGGATAAAGTTGAATATCGATTTGTATAATAGAGCTTTTTTGTATTTTCTTAATATCTTTTTCTTTAATGTTATAGTATGCAAATCTGCGATATGTTTGATAAACATCGCTCATCTGAACATCAATAGATTCTAAAACAGAGGTGCCCCCAACAACCGAAGGACACTCAATAACCTTACCATTTGCTAAGGTTATTATCATCTTACTATTTTGAGGGATATCAGTTTTATGCTGAGAGCCGATGCTAACAGCAATAGAATAAAGAACAGTGCTTTTATATTTAAAGCCAGCCAAAGCGATATATGTATCCATATTATTAGATACTCCTATATTCATTCCACTGCAGACAACAGTTCGTACTCCATTCTGATTTGTCTGATCATAAACAATGTTTTGCGCAAAAGCTATGTGAGCGATAAGAGCAAATATTAAAAGGAATGTTTTCTTTAACATAGACAAAATAGTTTTTAATAATAAATTAATTGTTACAATATCATAAAAGGTGCAATAGCATACTTAATGCTTATTTAGACAGATAGAAATTGATAGTACTATATCTATAAGGCTATTATGCAGCTTATTATTATTTACTACAATAAGAAATAATATTTGTTCGACAAAAAAGTATAACTATTTCAATATATATTTTTTTACTTATGATTGCTCATTTTATAATAATATGTGCATTTTCTTAAAAATCCTTTTCATCTTTAAATTGTTTAGTTAAATTTGTCACGATAAAAATAACTAATACTAAAAAATATGGGTTTGAAAATCGTTGTACTGGCAAAACAAGTACCTGATACACGTAATGTTGGGAAAGATGCCATGAATGCTGACGGAACTATAAACCGAGCAGCTCTTCCGGCAATATTTAATCCGGAAGATTTAAATGCATTAGAGCAAGCACTAAGATTGAAAGACACGCACCCAGGAACAACAGTCACTATATTGACTATGGGACCAGGTAGAGCGGCAGAAATAATACGCGAGGGGCTTTATAGAGGGGCTGATAATGGATACCTTCTTACTGATAGAGCCTTTGCTGGTGCTGATACTCTTGCTACTTCTTATGCTATAGCTACTGCAATCAAGAAAATTAATGACTACGATATTATACTTGGAGGTCGCCAAGCTATTGATGGAGATACCGCACAAGTAGGCCCTCAAGTTGCTGAAAAGTTAGGTCTTTCTCAAATTACTTATACTGAGGAGATTATATCGGTTGATGAAGAGAAGAGAAGAATAACAGCAAAACGTCATATTGATGGAGGAGTAGAGATTGTAGAAGGACCTCTTCCAATAGTACTTACTGTTAATGGTAGCGCCGCTGAATGCCGGCCTAGAAACGCTAAACTTGTTCAGAAATATAAAAGAGCTCTTGGAGAACAAGAAAAAGCTGCTATTACAAAAGATGGGGCTGAACTTCCATATGCTGAATTATATGAAAAACGTCCTTATTTGAACATTACTGAGTGGAGCGTTGCTGATGTTTCGGGTAATGTTCAAGAGTGTGGTCTTTCAGGCTCACCAACAAAGGTAAAGAAGATTGAAAACATTATCTTCCAAACGAAAGAGAGTAAAACATTAACAAGCAGCGATGAGCATATTCATGAACTTATCGTTGAACTCTTGGCTAACCATACAATAGGATAAAGATTATGGATAATATATTTGTTTATTGCGAGATTGAAGGTACTACCATTAAAGATGTAAGTCTCGAACTTTTAACTAAAGGTAGAAAGTTAGCAAACGAACTTGGTTGCCAACTTGAAGCAGTAATAGCTGGCAGCGATTTAAAGGGTGTTGAAAAACAAGTCCTTCCTTATGGAGTTGACAAGGTTCATATTTTTGATGAACCACGACTTTTCCCATACACTTCCCTTCCTCATACATCAATTCTTGTTAATCTTTTCAAAGAAGAAAAACCTCAGATTTGTCTTATGGGAGCAACCGTTATAGGTCGTGATCTTGGTCCTAGAGTATCTTCAGCCCTTTCAAGTGGACTTACTGCGGACTGTACTCAACTTGAGATTGGTTCACATGAAGATAAAAAAGCGGGAAAAACTTATGATAACCTACTTTATCAAATTCGCCCTGCTTTTGGAGGTAATATTGTTGCTACAATTATCAACCCTGAGCATAGACCACAGATGGCGACAGTACGCGAGGGTGTGATGAAGAAAGAGATACTTGATGAAAATTATAAAGGAGAAGTTATCAAACACGACGTTGCTAAATATGTTCCAGAAACCGATTTCGTTGTAAAAGTAATCGATCGTCATATTGAAGAGTCAAAACATAATCTTAAAGGTTCACCTATCGTTGTTGCCGGAGGTTATGGAATGGGTTCTAAAGAGGCTTTCGACAAACTTTTCGAACTAGCAAAAGAACTTCATGCCGAAGTTGGTGCAAGCCGTGCTGCCGTTGATGCAGGTTTCTGTGACCATGATCGACAAATAGGTCAGACAGGAGTTACTGTTCGTCCAAAACTATATATTGCTTGTGGTATCTCAGGACAGATACAACATATAGCAGGTATGCAGGATGCTGGTATTATTATCTCTGTTAATAATGACCCTAATGCTCCTATCAACAGTATTGCTGATTATGTTATTCACGGAAAAGCTGAAGAGGTTGTTCCTAAATTAATCAAGTATTATAAGAAAAACAGTAAGTAATGGAAAACTATTATACAGAAGTACCGGAACTCAAGTATCACTTGAATAATCCGATGATGCAACGCATCTGCGAACTTAAAGAGCGTGAATATAGAGATAAGGATGAATTTGACTATGCTCCACAGGATTTTGAGGACGCAATGGATTCATATGATAAAATCCTTTCCATCACAGGTCAGATAACTGGTGAGGTAATTGCTCCTAATGCTGAAGGAGTTGATGAAGAGGGTCCTAAATGTGAAAATGGACGTGTAGAATATGCATCCGGAACAAAAAAGAATCTTGAAGCAATGGTTAAGGCCGGCCTTAATGGTATGACTATGCCACGACGTTTTGGTGGACTTAACTTCCCTATTACTCCTTATACTATGTGTGCTGAGATTGTTGCTGCTGCCGATGCTGGTTTTGGCAACATTTGGTCACTCCAGGACTGTATTGAGACACTGTATGAGTTTGGTAACGAGGATCAGCATAGCCGTTTCATACCTCGTATTTGTGCAGGTGAGACAATGTCTATGGACCTTACTGAGCCTGATGCAGGTTCCGACCTACAATCAGTAATGCTTAAAGCAACTTTCGACGAAGAGGCTAACTGCTGGAGATTAAATGGAGTAAAACGTTTCATCACTAATGGCGATGCTCAATTACATCTTGTTCTTGCTCGTTCAGAAGAGGGTACTCATGATGGTCGTGGACTTTCAATGTTCATATATGATAAGAATGATGGTGGCGTTGATGTACGTCGTATTGAGAATAAACTTGGTATTCATGGTTCTCCAACTTGTGAGCTTGTATACAAAAATGCTAAAGCAGAACTTTGTGGAGAGCGCAAACTAGGTCTTATAAAATATGTAATGGCACTTATGAATGGTGCTCGTCTTGGTATTGCTGCTCAATCAGTGGGTCTTAGCCAAGCTGCATACAATGAAGCTCTTGCATACGCTAAGGATCGTAAACAGTTTGGTAAAGCTATCATTGAATTCCCTGCTGTATATGATATGTTGGCTACTATGAAAGCTAAACTCGATGCTGGACGTTCTCTTCTTTATCAAACATCACGTTATGTAGATATTTATAAAGCATTGGAGGATATCTCTCGCGAACGTAAACTTACAGCTGAAGAGCGCCAGGAGCAGAAGAAATATGCAAAACTTGCCGACTCATTCACTCCACTTTCTAAAGGTATGAACTCCGAGTATGCAAATCAAAATGCATACGACTGTATTCAAATACATGGTGGTTCAGGTTTCATGATGGAATATGCTTGTCAGCGAATTTACCGTGATGCTCGTATCACAAGTATCTATGAAGGTACTACTCAACTTCAAACTGTAGCAGCTATTCGTTATGTTACAAATGGTTCATATCTACAAACTATTCGTGAATTCGAAACTGTTGAGTGTAGCCAAGAGATGAAGCCTCTATTAGAGAGAGTAAAAACTATGGCAGATAAACTTGAAGTTTGCGTAAATAAGATTAAAGAGTCTGCTAACCAAGAACTTCTTGATATCGTTGCTCGCCGATTAATGGAGATGTCGGCAGATATAATTATGTCACATCTTATAATACAAGATGCAACAAACAATGCAGAGCTATTCAATAAATCAGCACAAGTATATGTAAACTATGCTGAGGCTGAAGTTGAAAAGCATAACAAGTTTATTGAAAATATCACTATTGAGGATATTGAAAATTATAAGAAGTAAAATCCGTATTTTACATATCAAAAAAGAAGAGGAGGCTATGCCTCCTCTTCTTTTTCATTTATATCTTTTAGCTCTTTACGCAAGTATAATTTATTATAATCGGTTGGCGTGACACCATATTTATCTTTAAAAGAGGTAGAGAAGTGAGATAAGGTAACAAATCCGGTAGCAAAAGCCACATCCGATACATTAGCTCCATTTTTTTGCAAAAGTTTTTCTGCTTGGTTAAGTCGTATATTCTTTATAAAGTCACGAGTTGACATATTTGTCAGTTCTTTCATCTTTCTATGAATATGCACTCTACTAAGGCCTACACTTCGAGCGAGCATCTCTACATTCAAGTCAGCATTATCTATATTCTCATTAATAACCTTCATTATCCTTTCCATAAGAGCTTGGTCAGAGGTTTTAATTTCGATTGTATCCAACTTATCACTCTGTTCTTGTGCTCCGGTATATTTTGTTCTTAATAGACGACGGTTAAGGATTAAATTAGAAATTGACCTTCTAAGTAGTTCAATATTAAAAGGTTTTTCAAAATATGCATCAACTCCTATATCTATACCCTCAATTTTATCATCAATGGTAGCCTTTGCCGTAAGTAATACTATAGGAATATGATTAATAATTACATTCTGTTTTATCTTCTTCGACAAGGTTAAACCATCTATATATGGCATCATTACATCACTAATAACCAAATCAGGTACTGTTTCCAATATTTTTTCATAACCCTCTTTACCATTCTTTGCTAGAATAATTTTGTACTCATCAGATAACTCTCTCTCAAGATATGAAGAGATTTCATCATCATCTTCCACTATTACAACTTTAAAATCACTTTTCCTCCTTACTTTTTTATGTAAATCACTTTCATCTACCTCATTATCAATATTCTCTAAATAGTAGTCATTCGATTTATTATAACGTCCTATCTCTTTATCACTCTCTTCATCAATCTCTATCTGTTCTTTCAAAAGATGTGAATTACCAAGAGGTATGCGTACTGTAAATATCGCACCTTTACCATCAATTTGATTTTTAGCAAAAATCTTTCCATGGTGAAGTTCAACTAAAGAGCGGGTTAGATGAAGACCTATTCCTGTACCATAATTGCTTTGCGATATCTCATTTTCTATCTGATAAAACCTTTCAAATATTCTCTCAATCTTCTCTTCCTCTATTCCAATCCCACTATCCGAAACTCTAATTTCAAAGTACTCATTTAATGCTCCTTGAGATGAATAATCATTACCTGTTTCCAAATAAATTTCAACCTTACCACCCTCGGGAGTATATTTAAAAGCATTAAAAATTATATTCATTAATATTTTATCAAAATTGTTTGTATCAATCCAAGCATATAATTCATTGGGCTGATGTATGAAAGAAAATTCAATATTTTTCTTTTTTGAAAGAGGTACAAATGATAATACTACATCATCTATGATTCTCACAATATTAACCTTTCTAAATTTTAGAACCATCTGCCCTTTATCTAACTTTCGTACATCAAGAAGTTGGTTAACAAGACGTAATATTCTTTGTGCATTCCTATAAATAGTAATATATGAATCTTTTAATGATTTATCAGTGGCTTGAGATATAAGTTTCTCTAAAGGACTCATGATAAGAGTCATTGGAGTACGTATTTCATGTGAAATATTAATGAAAAACTGCATCTTATCCTCATTAAGTTTCTCTTCACTTTTACGAATTATTATCTCATGCTTATGTCTTATCTTCATTCTTATATATTTATAAATATAAAATATTTGAACTATTAAAAGTATGAGATATATTATATAAGCTAATACAGATTTGTACCATGGAGGAGTAATGACAACAGATATTGTGCGCACAGCCGACTCGGTACCATTTACTATTGCTCTCACTTGGAAAGTATATGTACCAGGAGATAGAGAGTTATAGGTTACACTATTTTTGCCCGATTGTAAAGCATTCCAATTTTGCGACAATTCTTTAACTCTGTAATTATACACTATTTGTTGTGGATTATCGTATTGAAAAGTAGAAAAGCATACTGTAAAAGTATTATCTGAACTTCCTAAAACAAATTTATCAGCATCACTAACACACGAATTTATTACGTTATTTCCCCCCGAAAGAGTTTTTGAATTAACAGAACCCTGCCCAATAATAAAGTCAGTTATTACGATATTATATTTTTCAAAGGAATCATGAATTTTATTTGGTGAAAAAAGTGTTAGCCCATTTGCCCCACCAAAATATATCATTCCCGATTTATCTTTATAATATGAACCATAAATAAACTCATTACCCTGTAATCCATCCCTTTCGTAATAATTTATAAAGTTATTAGCCTCGACATTAAACTTACTTAAGCCCATAAGAGTACTTAACCATAAGTTCTTCTTATCATCTTCACAAATTCCTGTTATTACATTATGAGGTAAGCCATTGTCAATAGTATAATGAGTAGCCTTTCCACTCTTTTTAAATATTCTATACAGACCTTCACTTGTTCCAGCCCAAATATCGCCATTGTAATCCTCCATTATTGAGTAACAGATACAGTCGTGAATGATGATATTTTTATTTCCATAGGCTAAAAAGCTATTTTTGTTAGGATCAAAACATGTAACTCCTTTACTATGTCCTATCCATAATTTCCCATCTTTATCACGGAAAAGTGAATTTATCCACTTATTGGGTAATTCATCATTAACCCAATTATTATATCTTTCGCATTTTAATATTAAGTTATTTTCCAAATTCAAAGAGTATAACCCGGAACCTTGTGTTCCCAAATATAGCTTCTCTTTAACTTGAACTATAGCATTAACTTGTATACCATCAAGTTCTTTAAAAGTAGTAACTTTCCCACTTTGTATATCAACTTTTGCTAACCCCTTTAAAGCTGTACCAACCCATAATTCCCCTTTACTATCGATACACATTGATAATATACTTGATGGAAAATAATTACCCCAATTGTTGGGAGATAAATGCTTTATAACTTCTCCTTTTTCGTCTAATATATATAAACCATCCTTATCAGTACCAATAAATAATTTACCATCATCCCCTTTTAAAATGCTCATTACACAATTATCACCTATAATATTATGTCGCATTGATCTGTATCCATAATATTGAAATGTTTTCCTATTCTGTGGAACAAAAACAAGGCCTTTTTGATAAAATCCAACCCATAAATTATTGTCTCTATCTTTTAGGATTGAATGAGCCTTACTTTTCATGTAATTATTATATAGATAAAGAGGGGCATAATCATCTAACAAATTTGTTTTGGGATTATATATTTTTATTCCATCACCATCTGAACCTACCAATAAATCACCTCCTACATTCTCAATACAATGCACATTAATGTTAGCATTTGTAGAAGCACAATTAACTAATTCAAATTTATCTAGTGAACTATTATACTTCATAACTCCACCTCTTCTATGACCAATTAACAAATCACCGTCCTTGCTTTGATTAATAGCATATACACTATTCGAGTATATTTCGGGTTGTTTATAAAACCTTAGTTCATCATTCTTTAAGTTATATTTTACTATGCCATTATACTCAGTACCAAGCCAAATATTATCATCTTTATCTTGAAATATGGTATTATAGAAGTGATAACCGACCTTTTCCATAAATGAGTTTATATAATTTGCCGAAGTATAATTTTTATCAAGAGCAAACACACCTTGTCCGGCAGTAACTATCCAAACTTCACCACTTTTAAGTTTACATATGTCAGCGACATAAGGCACCTGTTCTTTTCCATCTCTTAACATAGGGATGTCGACAAATGAGTCACTAGCTCTATCATACTTTATCAATCCATTATAACAACCAATTATTAAATTTTTATTATCATCCTCAAATATTGTGCGCACATAGTTATTCTTTATTGAGTTAGGATTAGATGAATCGTGCTTATATGTTTTGAAATTAATTCCGTCGAATCGATTTAATCCATATTCGGTTGATATCCATATATATCCATAGCTGTCCTGAAAAATTTGAGTAATGTAACTAGATGAAAGATTATCTACAGTAGTATAAACGCGTCCAATCTGACTGAATAGATTTAATGGTAAAGCTATTAGTAGAGTAAAAAGAAACAGTAAAAAATATTTTCTTAACATAAGTCTAATTTATTACATCAAACGTAACAAAAATAAATATTATTAAACATAAAAAAAGAGATATTTTACAACATATTTTACCATGTGTTACCATAAAACAAAAGAATGTAACACTAAAGAAAGCAGATGTTACGATGAATCAAGCAGATGGAACAACGTAAGAAAACGTTTATTAACTATTTACATAATTTAGCACCAGATATAATTACTAATATGTTACACTATCGATTAATGATAATAGGTAGAATAACATTGTTATTATGGGAAATTAGTTAACTCACTCTAATCATTTTATCAAATTAAAGATTTATGAAAAACGCTAAATTAAATCTTAGGTCTTTAGCTTTAATATTTATATTAAGCTTTATACCTATTTGTGTCTTTGCTCAGGACATTTCTGTCAAGGGTACAATAAAAGACTCAAGTGGTGAACCTATCATCGGAGCAAGTGTTATGCAAAAAGGGACTACCAATGGTAACATTTCTGATTTTGATGGTAACTTCACTCTAAAAGTTCCTTCTAATGCAACTCTTGTAGTATCTTATATAGGATATAAGACTCAAGAGGTTCCAGTAAACAATAGAAGTAATATTCAAATTGTTTTAAAAGAAGATTCAAAAGCACTTGAAGAGGTAGTAGTAATCGGTTATGGTACTGCACGACGTTCGGATGTTACAGGTTCTATAGCATCCGTAAACAGTGAAAAGTTGAATGAAGTTCCTTCTACAAACATTACTTATGCACTTCAAAACAGAGTTGCTGGTGTTGATATGACTCAAACATCATCACAACCTGGAGCAAAGATGCAGATTCGTATTCGTGGTTCTCGTTCACTTACAGCATCGAATGACCCATTAATTGTTTTAGATGGTATACCATTTATGGGTGACTTATCTGATATAAATCCTGCTGATATTAAGAGCATGGATATTTTAAAAGATGCTTCTTCTACAGCTATTTATGGTTCACGTGGTGCAAATGGTGTTATCCTTATTACAACAAATAAGGGAACTCAAGGAGCACCTGCTAAAGTTAGTTATAACGGATACTTTGGTGTAAAAACTGTATTCCACAAATATCCTATGATGAATGGAGAGAAATTTGCACAGTTGCGTAAAGATGCAAACAAATATACTAACTCTCTTGACGAATCGGATGATGTAGATACTGATTGGCAGGATCTATTTTATCGCACCGGTATTGTAACAAGCCATGATATTAATATTAATGGTGGAACAAATGGAGGTAGCTATTCTGTAGGTGCCGGTTACTATCATGACGAAGCAGTAGTTCCTACACAGCAATATGATCGTTACTCTTTACGTGCAAGCTTTGACCAAACAGTTGGAAAATACTTCACTTTCGGAGTTGCAACAAATACAAATTACAATGTTACAAAAGGTTCACAAGTAGGTATATACAATGTACTTTCTATGTCACCTATTGCAAATCCTTACAATGAGGATGGTTCATTGAAACGTTCTATCCAGATGCCTCTAGATAATACTTACACACTTACTCGTTCAGTTGTTGAAAGTCTTGAGGATCAATGGATGAATGACAATAAAGCTCTTGGTACATACAATACTATGTATTTCGAAGTAAAATGTCCTTGGGTTAGTGGATTAAAATATCGTATGAATCTTGGATTAAACTATCGTACAAACAAAGTTGGTGCGTTTACAGCTACAGGTGTTAACAGTTCGACTGTCGACACTCCTAACTCTGCTTCATTAAACCATTATGAAACTACAAACTGGGCTGTTGAGCACATGGTTACATATGATAAGACAATAGGTAAACATCAGTTTAATGTTGTTGGTATGTATTCAGCAGAAGAAACAGAGTATACTCGTTCATCTATGGAAGGAAAAGAGATTCCAGCTGAATATTTCCAATACTACAATATTGGACGTGCAAATAAGGATTTAAAAGTTGATCCAAATGGACAAGCTTATCAAAAAAGTGGATTGATGTCATGGATGGGCCGTGCAATGTATTCATATGACAACAAATATATGATAATGGCTACTTTGAGAAGTGATGGTTCATCACGTCTTGCAAAAGGTCACCAATGGCATACATATCCTGCTATTTCAGTTGGTTGGAATATCAGCCGTGAAAGTTTCATGAAAGATATCAACTGGATTGATATGCTAAAATTACGTGCCGGATATGGTCAAACATCAAATCAGGCTATCAACCCTTATCAAACATTAGGAACATTAAGTACACGTCCATACAACTTCGGTTCTGAATATGCTACAGGTTATTATGTTTCACAGTTACCTAATCCAAACTTAGGTTGGGAATACTCTTCAACATGGAACTTTGGTGTTGATTTCACTCTTCTTAAAGGACGTCTTACCGGTACATTTGAATATTATATCCAAAAGACAAGCGATATTCTATTAAATGTAAATCTTCCTTCTACATCTGGTGTAAGCAACTTCATGGGCAATATTGGTAAAACTCAAAATAAAGGTTGGGAGTTGACTTTGAATGGTACAATTCTTGATAACCACAATGGTTGGACAGTAGAAGCAGGTGTGAATGTATATAGTAACCAGAATAAACTTACTGAATTAGCTTCAGGACAAGATAAAGATGAAAGTAATCAATGGTTTGTTGGTCATCCAATAAATGTTATTTACGATTACGAAAAAATTGGTCTATGGCAAGAAGGTGACAAATACATGGATATCCTTGAACCAGGAGGAAACGTAGGTATGATTAAAGTTAAGTATCTTGGTGACTACAATGCAGATGGAACTCCTACTCGTAAAATTGGTCCTGAGGACCGTGTAATACGTAAAATTGATCCTGATTTCCAAGGTGGTTTTAATGCACGCGTAGCTTATAAAAACTTTGATTTAAACATTATTGGTGCATTCAAAAGTGGTGGTACTCTTATTAGTTCTTTACACTCAGGAAATGGATATCTTAATATGTTAACAGGACGTCGTGGTAATGTTGATGTTGATTATTGGACACCTGAAAATACAGATGCTGATTATCCAAAACCAGATGGAAAAATGAGTGGAGATAGTCCTGTATATGCAAGTACATTGGGTTATTTCGATGCTAGCTATGTTAAACTTCGTACCATAACTTTAGGTTATAATTTTGATAAAATGAAATGGTTAACCGACTCAGGTATTGATAGATTACGTCTATACGCAACAATTCAAAATCCATTCGTTATTTGGTCTCCATATACTAGTGAATGTGGTTTGGATCCTGAAACAAACTCTAATGGTAATGAAAACGTAGCTGTAGCAGGTTTGGCTCGTCTTCCAATAGTAGGTACAAACTCACCAGCAACTCGTAACTTTATATTCGGTTTGAACTTAACCTTTTAATAGATTCTAATATGAAAAGAAATATAATTAATAAAATAAAGTGGGTCGGATTAACTTCTACAGCTCTATTCCTTGCTACTTCTTGCTCAGGTGTTCTTGATGAGCAGCCACGTGCAGGTTTTGACCCATCATTCTTCACTACCCAAAAAGGAATTGAAGGTGGAGTAACATCTCTATATGCTCACTTACGCTATATCTATGGACAAGCTTATTATTACAACTCTTGTCTTACTGGTACTGATGAGTATACTTATGGTCAAAGTGCTGATGGAAACTTTAAAGATGCCGATCTATCTGGAGCTGGAAAGCTTGACGCTACTAGCAGCCGTTCGGACGTTCTATGGGGTACAGCATTCTCAAATATCAATACAGCTAGTGGTATAATTGAAAATGGTGAAGCAGCCGGAGCATCAAGTGCATCTATTGCTGAAGCTAGATTTTTCCGTGCATTCGACTATTTCTTGTTGGTTCAAACATTTGGTGGTGTTCCATTGGATTTAGGTGCCGGCGAATTGAAATTCAATACTTCTACATCTCGTACATCAGTACGTAATACTGTTCCTGAAGTTTATACAAAAGGTGTTTTTCCTGATTTGATTCAAGCAATCAATGATCTTCCTGAAACTGGTCGTGTTACAGGTGGTGTAACAAAAACTGTTGCACGTCTTTATCTATCAAAAGCATATTTAACTTATGCTTGGTGGTTAGAGAATCCTAATAACATCCCAACATATCCTGAAACTCCTAGAACCGATCCTGATGGACACGATGCTAAATGGTATTTCCAACAGGCTTATAATGTAGCAACTGAAGCTATAGCAAATCCTGGACCTTTCGGGTTACAGAAATCTTTCTACCTTGTTAACCAAGCTGAGAATGACCGTAATAATGAAATTCTTCTATATGCTGATCATACCGAGGATAGCGAACTATACAATGGTGGTAGCTTGACTTATGGTAGTGGTGGTGCTCCTGATAACTTCGCAGGATGGATGGTTGCATGGAACTATGAAACTATGCGTTCATATACTGACGAAGCACAAAAAACAGAGGTTAAACCTGTTTGGCGTGAAGCTTCTCAAGCATTAGGTCGTCCTTGGACACGTATGGCTCCTCCGGTAGATGTATTCTTGAAAACTTTTGCTGATAAAACAAACGATTCACGTTGCGATGGTACATTCTCTATGACATATCGTGCAAACTGGACAAAAGGTGGACAAAATTGGGCTAAAATTTACAATGCCAACAAACTTCCATTGAATGATGGTGATGTTGTTTTAACATTCTTGAACGAGGATAATCCGGATGTGAAATATGTAAGTACAGGTAATGGAGTTGGTAATATTGGCGCTTCTACTTTGGATGGTCGTGCTGACTACGTTATTAACCCTTCAGCTATAAGCCGTGTTAAATTCCCATCTTTGTGGAAACTTGGTCCTTATCGTACCGACAACAATGGTGGATTGGGACAACCTAATGCAGGTTCTACTCGTCCTTTCCCAATAGCAAAATTCTCAGAACTTTATTTTATTGCTGCTGAAGCTGCAGTTAAGGGTGCAACTACTGTTGCAGGTAAATCGGCTAGAGATCTTATCAATGTTATTCGTGGTCGTGCTGGTGTTTGGACTTGGGATAATGCAGGAAATGCACCAAAAATTCAAGATAACAGCGAAGCTATGAAAAACGCTACTCCTGCAACTATTGATATCGAATATATTCTTGCTGAACGCTCACGCGAATACTTTGGTGAGGGATATCGTTGGTTTGACCTTGTTCGTACACAAACTTGGAGTAAAATAGCTCACGAATATAGAATATGTGGAAGTGGATGGAATGACCATGAACTTAAAACTTATACTCGTGAAATTTTACCTACACACTATCTTCGTCCAATCCCACAAGGACAGTTAGATGGTATGGAAATGACAGATGCTGAAAAAGATGCTTATCAAAATCCTGGATATTAATCTAGGCTAGACATACTAAACTTGAATACCTCTATCATTTCATTATGATAGAGGTATTTTTCTATATAACAGTATAATTAGTAACAAAATCAAATAAACTTTTTTATATTGTAAAAAAATAAATTAATATTGTATGTTTGTAATACAAGAACATAGACAAAATACAAAAACCGATAATAAATCTATTACAATTATTGTATATACAATATTATGAGAAAAACCTTATTAATTATTGCACTATTATTGCAATATATTTCTTCTTATAGTCAAACCTCCCATCTCTTCACCTCAGATAGAGAACTATCAAGTTCTATGATTAATAAAATATATCAGGATCAAAACAACATGATTTGGATAGCAACGGAGGATGGACTAAATCGTTATGATGGTAGCAAATTTACTATCTATAAAAACAATCCTGACGATCCATATTCAATATGCAGTAACTATGTAAGAACTATTTTTGAGGATAGCAAAGGAAGACTTTTTATTGGGACTTATAATGGAGTACAAATGTATAATCCTGCTACAGATAAGTTCAGCAAAAAGGCGTTCAGAAATGGCAGCATACCATTTGATAGTAATGTTATTGACTTTGCCGAACGAAGTAATGGTGAGATATGGATTACCGGAAATATATTAAGTACATTGACTGTAAAGGGCGATGAATTGCATGTAAAACGTGTTGATTTGAATGTGCCACCATTTTTCTCCGATTTTATTATTGAAGATACAGAAAAGAACTTGTGGATTGGGAATGGTGAAAATGGAATAATTCGTATTTCTCATGATTTAAAAGTAAAACGTTACTTGAATAATGAGAGTAACTTATCAATTACTGATATTAAAAAAGATAAACTAGGTAATATATACGTTGGAACCATAGGAAAAGGATTATTAAAATATTCAAAAAGTAGCGACTCTTTCCTACAGGTGGCAAATAATAGTAAAGATGAGTTACCTATTAAAACCATATATATCGATAAACAGAACGATATATATATTGGGACTGATGGTAAAGGGCTAAAAATTTTATCTCAGGATACAGAATGTGTTGAAAACAAATACATTCATAATAATTACTTTGAAGGCAATAAGGCCAAAGTACACTCTGTATTAATCGATAATTCGGGCAATACTTGGCTGGCCATATTCCAAAAGGGAGCAATGGTAATTCCAGCAAAATCAAACAAATTCAATTATATAGGTCATAAATCCATAAACAAGAATTTTATTGGGAATAACTGTATAACCTCTTTCTTCCGTGATAAAAACAATTATTTGTGGATAGGTACTGATAATGATGGTCTGTATGGAATAACTCAAAATGAACTGTTTTATAAGCACTTCGCTCCTGATAAACTCAATAAAAGTGTACCACCTAGTATAATGTGTATATATGAAGATTCGGAAGATAATTTGTGGGTTGGTTCATACACTAAGGGATTAGCAATTCTTGATAGAAAAAGTGGGAAATGTACCAATTTCAATAAACTAAAAGATAATAATGGAAAAAGTGTACAAAGAGTATATTCCTTAACTGAAGATAATAATAAAAGATTATGGATAGCTACAATGGGCTCAGGTCTGTTTTATTATGATTTGAAAAACAAAGAGGTGAAATACCCACAGGATATAAACAGAGATAACAGGTGGAACAACTGCATGATATTTTCGCCTAAAGAGAAAAAACTTTATGTAGGAAATTATGATGGTATTAACGCTATAGACATTAGTCAAGATAATAAATTTAATAATGAAATACTATTAAGAAAACATATTATATACTCGCTTTACCTAGATGAAAAGTCTGTTCTTTGGGCTGGTTCTGCAGAAGGATTAATAAAGATAGATACAAAAACAAAAAAAATTACTCATTACACTACTAAAGATGGTCTATCAGGAAATACAGTATATGCTATTCAAGGTGATAATAATGGGAAAATATGGGTAAGCACCAATGATGGTATTTCACAATATAATCCTAATAAAAACCATTTCACTAATTATTATATGGGTGATGGATTACAGGGAAATGAGTTTTATAAAAATGCATCTATGAAAGATGCTAATGGGACATTATGGTTTGGAGGTATAAATGGTATTACATATTTCAATCCGGAAGATATCTCTAATCCGGGTTCAGATATGAATATTCGCATTACCGACTTCTATTTGAAAGATCAACCTGTTCGTAAAGGTACTCTCTCAAATGGTAAAGAGATTATTGATTCGCCTGTTTTCTGTGCTAAAGATTTTTATCTTGGTCCTAATGACAATAGTTTCAGTATAGAGTTTTCATGTATCGAGATGACTAATCCTGAAGCTTTAACATATAGTTACTCATTGGATGGAGAATCGTGGGTAAAACTTCCTATGGGAAGTAACAGAGCTTCACTGGTCGATCTTTCAGCGGGAACTTATACGTTCATGGTTAAAGCAATAAATAATAACCGAGAATCGAACATCGTTAAAATAAATATTCATATTGCTGCTCATTGGTGGAAAACTGATATTGCATACTTTATTTATTTAATAATTTTATCGATTATTGTTTTCTTCCTAATTAGAATAAGAAATATACGACACCAAACAAAGCAAGAGATGCTTAAACATAAGCATAGCGAAGAAATTAATGAAGCTAAATTACAATTCTTTATAAATATATACCACGAAATACGTACACCTATTTCTTTAATTATTAACCCATTACAAAAACTTTTGGATAGTGATAAAGATATCACTCGACAAAAAATATATCACACCATTTATAATAATTCACAAAGAATATTGGTTTTATTAAATCAATTGATGGATGTACGTAAGATAGATAAAGGATTAATGGTACTCTCATTTAAAAAGACAAATATTAAATTATTCATTGAGAATATTTGTGAGATATTTAGTCAAGAGTCAGAGAAAAAAAATATCAAACTCTCACTTTATAATTTCGATGAAATAGATGATGAAGTATGGATTGATCCTTCATACTTTGACAAAATTATTATAAACATTTTGTCTAATGCAATGAAATATACTCCTACTAATGGTAATATTGATATTTTTATTAATAAAGGAGTAGATTATGAGGCTAAAGAGCCGTTGAATAAATTCATTGAAATTGCTATTCAAGACAATGGTATTGGAATATCAAAAAATGAAATTGAACATATATTCGAACGGTTCTATCAGATTAGAAATAATATAAACAGCTCGAATATCGGTACAGGAATAGGTCTTAATCTTACCCTTTCATTGATTGAGCTACACCATGGTTCAATAAAGGTTGAAAGTAATACTGAAGAGTTTAATGGAACTAAATTTATCATTCGTATTCCTTTAGGAAAATCACATCTAAAAGATGAGGAGATAGATAATAATGTTGAGACAATAAATGAACACAAAGAGAAGGTAAATAACAATGTTTTACCTATAACTTTTGTTGAAACTGATGAAAAGCAAAAAAAGAGAGCCACTACTAAATTCAAAATACTTATAGCTGATGATGATGATGATTTACGAAAATATCTTTCCGAAGAGTTGAGTCAAGATTACAATATTATTGAGAGTAAGGATGGTAGAGCTGCTCTAGAACTGATATTCAAAACAAAACCCGATTTAGTATTAAGTGATATTATGATGCCGGGTATTGATGGTATATCATTATGTAGAAAAATAAAACAAAACTTTACGCTAAATCATATTCCAGTAATATTGCTCACTGCTATTATAGAAGAAGAAAATAACCTTAGCGCTCTTGAAAATGGTGCTGACTCGTATATGACAAAGCCTTTTAAAATTGATATTTTAAAGAGAACAATAGCGAATCTTATTCGTAGTCGTGAAAGTTTAAAGGCTCAAATATATGACCAAACAACCAAGGAGAAAGAGTTGATAAAACTTAAAATTGATTCGCCTGATGATAAACTGATGCAGAGAATAATGAAATCAATAAATGCAAATATTGGTAATCCTAATTTTACTATTGAACATTTATCTAAAGATGTAGGAATTAGTAGAGTTCATCTACATAGAAAATTAAAAGAACTTACTAATCAAACTACACGTGATTTTATTCGAAATATTCGTTTAGAGCAAGCGGCACTGTTATTATCACAAAAGCATTATACTATTAATGAAGTGTCAACGATATTAGGTTTCTCGAATGCTAATAACTTTTCTACTAGCTTTAAGGAGTTATATGGTGTTACTCCTACGGAATATATGGAGAATAGCTTAGCACAAAAAGATAAAATGGATAGTACGAAGAGTATTTCTGAAGAGTAAACAATAAAATTCAATAATTGCAATGGCGTCCATCTGTTTAAAATCGTGAAACAGATGGACGCCATTGTGATAAAGATATACAAAAGTGTGAAATAAAGAAGTTTCTAAGAATAAATAAATTATTCAAAAAGGTTTTAAAGTTTTACCCTATTAAGTTACCTACTTATACTGGATAAGAAATAAAGGAGCTCACATATTAAGTAACTTTTAATAAAAAAAACTGGCAACACAATAGATTAAACTAAAGCATTGCCAGACCTAAAATAGTTTTTTTTATAATTAAGGCATACTATTTTTTATATTTGAAACTCCATTTTGAGTTGTCACTTTTCATGTCAAATTTTCCAAGAGTAGGAGTGCTATCGCCAACCGAAATCAAAGCCAATTTTTCATCAGTTCCAGGAATAGCTTTAGGCATAATACAATATGTGCCATCAGTTAGCTGTTCTATTTTCCATAACTGTTCATTTGCTCCGGTAAATTTAGGTTCAGCTACTACCTCTTTATTCGCTGTAGCAGTTAAAGTACGATCGGTACCAGCAATTTGAATTTTATAGTATTGACCACCAAGGTATCCACCGGCTTCAGGAACAGCAGTAATAGTCCATCTCTGACTAGGACGATCCATATAATCATTAGCTCTTACATTAACAACTCCTGCAGGCCATGTTGACTCTACATCAGCTAAAGTTTGTGATGCTACAGGTTTAACAGGTTCATTATCTCCTGCACGGAACCAACGCATGCCACCGGGCATTCTAACAAAATCAACAGCTAATTCAAGAGCATAACCACGTCTTTGAGACTCTATTTCATAAGTTCCATTTTCAATTAATTCACCTGCAATAGGCCATCCATTTTTCCAAACTAAAGGACGTATAGCAAGAACGCTTCTTCCACTTTGATCTAAATCAGCCTCATAGTGAAATGACATCTTCTCTACACCATCTTCTACAATTTCACGACCAAAGTGACCGGGTCCCATAAGTCTTGGAGAAGCAGCAATAACCAATTTACCACCTCCTTCAAGCATATCACGTCCAACATTATCAATATATGGGCCATCAATATTTTTAGAGCGACCAACAACGATGTTGTAAGTTGAATTTGAACCATCACAACATGTACCATGAGTACCTAAAAGGTAATACCATCCATCATTGTACATAAGTGCAGAAGCTTCACAGTCTATAGCAATAGCTTTCTCCTTGTTACCAGGCATACGCTTGCCTGTTTTAGGATCAAGCTCTATCAAACGTATATACCCGAAATATGTACCAAATGACATCCATAAACGTCCTGTAGTTGGATCAAGAAGTAATCCCGGATCAATAGCATCCATATCTTCCATGCCATCCGAGAAACAAACTAGCTCAGGAGTAGAATATTTGAAATCAGGAGATTTTGGATCAAGAGTTTTGTTCCACATAGTATATATACCTCCACTATGATTACCACCAAGGCCACCACCTGTTGCACCATAAACAACAAGATAACGATCACCTATTTTCATAGCATCGGGTGCTGCTCCACCACCGGGACGAACAGCTCCACCATTCCATGTCCAACCATCTTCCGAGATTAGTCCACCTCCACCTGTTCCGAATGTATAATATTTACCATCGCATTCAACTATAGTTGATGGGTCATGAATAAAAGGTTTTCCTACTTGTGCTGCTGCCCCCTCAATTAATAGAGAACAAAAAAGAAGGCTAGCATATTTCTTTATATTTGCTTTCATAATATTTACAAATTCAAATTATTCTATTTATAACTTACAGTAATACCCTTAACAGGTTCTCCATTCTCGTCGATAAAACGAACACAGAAATCACTCATACCCGGACCATTAATTATTGCTCCACGTACAATATTTTTTCCTTTCTTAAGTGTCATTCTTGGAGAAACACAATCATCAACAACCATTCTACGGTCATTTGAAAGCATAATTGCAGGTTCACCATTCAACCACCATTGAGAGCCTGAATTAGAGCCAACAGCCATTCTAACATTATTGATATCTTTATCCGAATTTACTACTGTTACAGTCCAATACAGTACTCCATAAATAGGTTTTTGCAACCCATATGAAAAGCGGAATAGTTTTGTATTAAAGTTCTTACTATCTAGTGCATGCCATGTAAGTTTATCTTTTCCTACCTTAACTGTTTGACCATCTTTTGGAATCATAGTAAACTGTTTGTCAAAATAGATAGTATCACACAAAGTACGTTTCAAATAACTATCAGTAAATATTGCATTTGTACGACTAGGTTTGCTTATAGGTTCAAGAATTAACCAACGACGGATAAAACCTTTATCATCTACCCCAACCTGAGCTGCTGGATCTTTATAAAAGTAGTTATCAAAACTATTTTTAATATCTAGGTTAGCATGTTTAGAGAAGAAAGATGCCATTTTTTTGAAAGTAACTTCATTGAAAGTAATAGGTCCATGTTGACCACTTGGTATAAGCATAAATTCATCTAGCAGACCATTAGCCTTCAATGAATCAGAAAAGTTCTTACTTTGGCAGAAAGGAACTACATTATCGGCATCACCATGAATAACAAGAAACTTAGGATCACTTTTATCTATGTAAGTCATAGGATTAAGAAGAGCAAGCATATCAAGATTATCTGCAGGTGCGCCACCTATAAGAGCAGCTTCAGGTGAATCGGCTCCTTTTGTTGTGCTGCAATTCTCCATTTTTGTCATATCTATAGGACCGAACCAGTCGACTACTGCATCAACATTACTTGAAAACTTACCATAATTTCCAACGTTACCCTCAATATCGACAGTTTTTGAACCAACAGTATACTGTTTAACTCCATTTGTTGTTCCTGCAAGAGCTGAGAGATGACCTCCTGATGAGAAGCCGGTAATACCGATGAATGATGGGTCTAAATTATATTTATCTGCATTCCCACGTATGTAACGTATAGCAGCTTTTACATCATTTATCTGAGCAGGGAATTTAGCATCTCCACTTGAGCGATGATTTATTGAAACTACAGCAAATCCTGCATCCATAAGCGGTTTAGCAAGACTTTGGTATGCCATTTGTTTTGCATTATTTGAAAACCAAGCGCTTCCATAAATAAGTACAACAACTTTATACTTACCTTGTCCATCACCGGGAAGATAGATGTCAAGTTTATGACCTTCCATATTATCATCGGCATAATTTATATCTTTCCACTGCTTCTCTTGTGAAAAAGAGAACAATGTGCAAGATATCATGCAAATAATAGAGAGTAATTTTTTCATATTTAGAAAATAAATTAGTTTATATTGAATAATTAAGTCTTCTTCGTGAAATATTAATTTTTAAATAGATTAGGAATAAATTCATTAAGACATCTTTTCCATGTTAACCATTCATGACCTGTACCTTGAGATTTATATTCAGCAACACGAATACCCATATCTTTTAATGATTTCACCAATTGGTCAGTACCCATATTCTCCTCTGTACCGCTACCTAAGAATAGATAATTTACTTTTTTATTAAAGTTCTCAGCATCTTTAAATACTCCATTGAATGCATTCTTAACATCTAGTCCGAAAATAGCACCGCTAAATCCACCGATATATGAGAATTTATCAAGATTAGTCATAGTAATATCGAATGTCTGTTTACCTCCCCATGATAGTCCTGCCATAGCACGATTCTCACGATCAGTATATGTACGGAACTCTTTATCAATCATAGGAATTAAATCATTTATGATAAGAGTTGAAAAAGAGCCGCCATATAAATCACGCTCTTTATTAACATCTTTTCCTCTACGTGGAGCGAAACCAACCTCTATGTCACCACTCTCCATAACAACAATCATAGGTTTACATTTACCCTCAGCAATTTGATTGTCGAGAATGTTGTACATCATTCCTTGAGTTGTCCAACCTGTTTCATCCTCACCCATACCATGTTGTAAGTAGAGAACAGGATAACGTTTCTTTTTATTCTTGTCATAATCAGCAGGAGTATATACATAACAACGACGGAATTGCTTTTGAGAATCCGAGTAATAAGTACAGATTCTTACCTGACCATGAGGTACATCTTTTGTCTTATAATAGTCTACATCTTCGCTTTCAGGGATTTCAATACCACTAGCCATACGGCTGCATCCAAAGTATGTATTACTCATTGGGTCAATAACCGAGAATCCATCAACTAATAGGAAATAATAGTGGAAACCAACAACCAAAGGATCGGAAACAACACTCCACCAACCCTTCTCATCTCTGTTCATATCGTACTTTTTACCACATACATCAACTTGAAGACGTTTTACATCGGGAGCAAAAACACGAAAATATGCTCTGTTCTCTTTGTCAAGACGTGGGAAATCACAACCATGCATGTTAGAAGATGCCGGAATAGTATTTGCAATTATTTTCTCGGGAGTAAGAGGTTCAATACCCATAAGTTTAAGCATCTGTTCAGCATAACGACGACCAAGTATTCTATAACTTGCTGCATCGAAATGAAGATGGTCGAAAGCGCAATTTAACCCTTTTGATGATGCTACCGCACAATTTGGAATAACTTGAGGTAAAGTATTAATAATTTCATTCATTGATGCACACTGACCTTTAACATCAGCATGTACAACTTCACCTGCTACAAGAGGAACATCTTCACTTTTAAGATTTAAATCAGCAAGAAGATTTTCATACACATTTTTCACCTTAAGTGGCCACTCCTTTTCGTTAGTATTCGATTCACCTTGATGTAATAAAATGCCTTTAATAACACCATCTTTTTGAGCTATTTTTGCCATCTCAACCAATCGTCCGTATGGATCATTATCGTAAGCAGAAAGCATACCTTTCATCCATACCGGTGCAGTAGCCATATACTCTTTTGCTTTATCTTTTTGGAATAATTCAATCTTGCAACCACCAATAGCTACATGAACAACACCAACCTTAACATCACTAGGAAGATTTTCCAACATTGTACGACCAAAATAATCGGCTGGAGTTAAACCTGTGTTCTCTCTACATAAAGGAGCACGACCAGGATACCATTTACCTTTTTCACGGCCTAAAGATTTAGCATCTACAGCTGAAAGAAGTTGGAAACGTGGGTCTACTATGGTATCTTGTGCCTCATATCTGGCATTACCCTCCATATTAGACTGACCTAAACATAAATAGATATAAAATTTGGGGTTTTGTGCATTTGCTACAACACTAAAAAACAATATTGCAACAAAACATAATAATGACAAAGCGTGTTTTTTCATTGTAAAAAATATTTTTGTTATATCACAAAGTAAGCCATCTTAATCCTTTAGCGGAATTTTAAATGTTACAAATAGTATACTCTATATTACATTCTATCACTTTTCGGTAACAAATAATCATTAACATAAAACTCATCGGATTTATTAATAAAAAAATGAGGGTATCTCATAACAAGATACCCTCATTCACAATCTAATTTATTTTAAACTATTCCTTACCAGAAAGACCATCTGCTATACCAGCATATGCATGTTTTCTGTAGTAGTTTACATCCCATAAACCTGTTGGTTCACCAGCACGCCAGCCACTTCCTTCAGGAGAGTCAGTCAAACACCATTGAGTAATACCGTAACGTTGGTTAGCAGGTATCAATTCAAAGTATTTCTTAACAATGAACTTATAGAAGTTTGCCATTGCTTGATGTTGCTCATTAGTAAGTTTATCAGTATGAATAGTATTACCAGCTTCATCAACATAACCCATATCAAGCTCAGAGATCTTAATAAGCTTACCGGTAGTAGCCATTATTTTGAACATCTCTACTATATGATCCTCTTTGCTCTTCTGAGTTGCAGCGTTAGCATAATAAGATATGTGCATCTGAGTACCAATACCATCAATCTTAGTCACTTTATCGCTCTCCCAAATACCAATCCAAGCTATCAAACTCTTCAACTTTTGATTATTGTCCCAGTCAGACTCTAAGTTATAGTCGTTGATAAATAGTTTCAATTTAGCCGGGTCACCTTCGAACTCAGCAAAGTATTTGCGAGCAGCAGAAACAGCAGCTCTAACATAAAGTGTATCGCCTAAATAATCCTGCCA
>JAEZKJ010000175.1 GCA_023415545.1 Bacteroidota bacterium | reverse complement strand
TGGCCAACTGAGCTAAAGAGGCGGGTGGGTAAGCTTACTATATCGCGCCGCTACAACCAACTACCTTTGCTGCGATCAAGCCCTGGAGGATTCGAAGGGAGCTGGCCGTATAGGACTTACCCGTTTTATCTTTTGCGAGTGCAAAGGTAACGATAATTTTCAAATACGCAATATAGGCCCTCATTTTTTTTTAAATAAATCTTTCATCAATATTTACACATGAATAGTTTGAAGAATTATCTTAAAATAATGTATTTTTGTGGACTATATAGAATAATAATGAACGATAGAAAACTTACTTTACAGGAATGTGCCATGCGCTTTGGTACAATAATGGGGCTTTTTTGGGCATTTAAATTTGTCCTTCTACCAATAGGATTTATAATACCTATTTTTCATATAGTATTTTTAGGATTGACTATATTTGTTCCTATCCTTGGTTTTATATTTGCTACCCGTTACCGCAAAACATATTGTGATAATATAATTAGTTTTGGACAGGCTTTTTCATTCACGCTTTTTATGTTTATGTTTGCCTCTCTATTAGTAGCTTTAGTGCATTATATTTACTTTCAATACGTTGATAATCAATTCATTTTAACTCAGTGGTTATCTTTAATGGAACAAACAAAAAGTATGAATAACTCACCAGAGTATATTCAAACATTAACACAGTTAGAAGATGCGGTGAAACAAATTGCTGCCCTATCACCTATAGAATTGACTTTTCAACTTTTAACTCAAAATGTCTTTTATGGCTTGCTAATGGCTCTACCTATAGCAGCTATAGTAACACGTAAAAAATAAAATATTTAATCATGGATATATCTGTTGTAGTACCTTTGTTCAATGAAGAGGAGTCTCTTCCCGAATTATTTGAGTGGATTAAAAGAGTAATGGACGAAAATAAATTCACTTTTGAAGTGATATTTGTTAACGATGGAAGTACTGACAATTCATGGAATGTTATTGAGAAGTTACAACAAGCAAATCCCTCAGAGGTAAAAGGTTTGAAATTTCGTAGGAACTACGGGAAATCCCCTGCTCTTTATTGTGGTTTTGAAAAAGCTCAAGGTGATGTTGTTATAACAATGGATGCTGACTTACAGGATAGTCCTGATGAGATACCTTCATTGTATAATATGATAAAAGTTGATGGTTATGATCTTGTTTCAGGTTATAAACAAAAAAGATATGATCCTCTTTCCAAAACATTGCCTACTAAACTTTTTAATGCTACTGCACGCTCTGTTTCAGGCATAAAAAATCTACATGATTTCAATTGTGGATTGAAAGCATATAAAAAAGATGTGGTTAAAAATATTGAGGTATATGGTGAGATGCACAGATATATACCATACCTTGCTAAGAATGCAGGGTTCAAAAAGATAGGAGAAAAAGTTGTACAACATCAAGCTAGAAAATATGGAACAACAAAATTTGGTTTAAATCGTTTTGTAAATGGATATCTTGACCTTTTAAGTTTGTGGTTCCTTTCAAAATTTGGGGTGAAACCTATGCATATTTTTGGATTTTTAGGTTCATTGATGTTTGTATTTGGTTTTTTGGCTGTAGTGGCAATAGGTGTGAACAAACTTTATGCTCTTTCACACGGGCTTCCATACATACTAATAACCGATTCACCATATTTCTATTTATCTCTTACATTAATGATAATCGGTACCCAACTATTTCTGGCAGGGTTTATTGGCGAACTTATAGTTCGTAATGCTCCCGAGAGAAATAACTATAATATAGAGAAAGAAATTTAATAATGAGAAAAGTTCCTTTTATAACGATATTATTGTTTTCACTTATTTTTATTCTAAATGGATGCAATAACACCAACTGTCCCCTAAATACAGTTGCTTTTGCCCATTTTGAATTTCTCAATAGCTCAAACAATAAACAATACACCATGGTAGATAATGTAATAGTTACAGGATTTACCATAACAGATGTCACACTCATTGATACCCTTGAAAATGGAACTATTATAACTAAAGTAGTAAAAGATTCGCTTTTGAATGATACTATTTTTAATAGACCAAAAACTAATATGAACTTACCATTGAGCTATAATTCAAAAACAACTTATGTGATACACTATAATGAAAAAATGAAAGATACTATAGTTGTTGAACATACTAACATACCATATCTGGAAAACATTGATTGTGGAACGATGATGTTCTATAAAGTTAATAACTTTAGTTACACAACTAATGCTTTGGACTCAATAGTAATGGTAAACCCTGATATCAATAATGAAGAAAAGATTAATTTTAATATTTACTTTACTAATAACTAGTATTGTGTCGACAATGAATGTGATGGCACAAGAAAAAAGTGTTATCATAACCTCAGCTGAAGAAGAGAAGCAACCTCTTTTAAAAGCTATTGAGGTTGGTGTTGACGTTGGTGGTTTCGCTCAGAAAGTTTTTGGAAGTGATTATACTTCGGCTTCAGCAAGCGTTACGGCAAATATAAAGAACAGATATTTGCCTGTTATTGAAATTGGATATGGTGAAATAGATACTAAACATGAAGAAACCTCAATAACATATAAAACTAAAGCACCTTTCTTTAAGATTGGTTGTGACTACAATTTCTTTTTTAAGAAAACACATCTTCCAGGATATTTATTTGGAGGAATAAGAATAGCTCACTCATCGTTTAACTACGATGTTTCTGCACCTGATTTAAAAGATCCTGTTTGGGGTAACATTACTATTCCTTTTACTTACAACGATGTAAAAGGTAGTACAACATGGTCAGAACTTGTGGTGGGCGTTAAAGCTAAAATAATGAAAAACTTTCATCTTGGATGGTCTGCAAGATACCGTGTTTTGTTAAGTAATAAGAAAAGTGAAAATTGTGAACCTCTATATATTCCGGGATTAGGAATGAGTAACTCGTCGAAATTTGGATTTACTTACAACTTAATATATAACCTTCCTTTTTAAACGATGAATAATTTTGATATCTGGTTAATTGCTATTGGACTTGCTATGGATTGTACCACTGTTTCGATAACAAGTGGAATGATTCTTAAAAAAATAATATGGAAATCAATTATAAGAATGGCTTTTTTCTTTGGATTATTCCAAGCTATAATGCCACTTATTGGATGGCTTTCAACAAATTATTTCAGCCGACAGATAGAGGAATTTGATCATTGGATAGCTTTTCTTTTACTTGTGCTCATTGGAGGAAAAATGATAAAGGATGCTTTCACTAAAGAGGACGAAGAGAATACTTTCAATCCAAACAGTATGAAAGTTATTCTAACACTGGCAGTGGCTACAAGTATAGATGCACTTGCAATTGGCGTATCTTTTTCATGTCTGGGTATGAATAGTATATCACAAATACTTAGCCCAATTATCATTATTGGATTTGTATCATTTGTGTTATCTATATTGGGATTTATACTAGGAGCTTGCTTTGGCTCTAGGATTAATTTCAAAACAGAACTTTTAGGTGGTATAGTTTTAATTATTATTGGAGCTAAAATTCTTATTCAACACTTAACTTAACAATAGACAAATAATGAATAAAAAAAGACTTGTATGGCAAGTGCCATTTCTTATTTTTTTAATTATTGGCACAATATTAATAATTAAAAAACAGCAAACTCCTTATCAAACTGATCAAGGTTTAGTATTTGGTACTGTTTATAAGGTTACTTATCAATCAGATAAAAACCTAAAAAACGATATAGATAAAGCTTTAAAAGAGGTTGATGAAACTTTTTCTACGTACAATAAAAACTCCATCATCTCAAAAATAAACGAGAATGAAGATGTTACCGTTAGTGATGAATTCATAAAAGTATACAACATTGCTCAGAAAATTTATAAAGAGACTAATGGTGCATACGACATAACAGTAGCTCCACTGGTAAACGCATGGGGATTTGGCTTTAAAAATTCTGATAAGGTTGACTCATGCACTATTGACTCAATACTAAAATTTGTAGGAAACGATAAAGTTTTCATAGAAAATGGTAAAGTCATAAAAAAAGATAAACGAACTATGCTTGACTTCAGTTCTATAGCTAAAGGATATGGTGTTGATGCTGTTGGAAAAGCATTAGAAAAACAGGGAGTAAAAAACTATATGGTTGATATTGGTGGTGAAGTGGTATTAAGAGGTACTAACCCTAAAATGAAAAACTGGAGAATTGGGATAAACAAACCTATCGACGACTCTTTATCTGTAAATCAAGAGTTGCAAACAATACTCGAGTTAAGCGACATCGGAATGGCTACATCGGGTAATTATAGAAATTTTTATTACAAAGGTGGAAAGAAATATGCTCATACTATAGACCCTATAAGTGGTTATCCTGTTCAACACTCTATACTTTCGGCTACTGTTATAGCTAAAGATTGCACTACTGCTGATGCTTATGCTACTGCATTTATGGCTATGGGAAAAGAGAAAGCTATTGCTCTTTGCAATCGACATCCTGAACTTGATGCATATTTTATCTGTGACGACAATAAAGGTGGATATGAGATTGTGATGACGGATGGGATGAAAAAATATTTGGTAAACAGATAAAGACGATATACTTTAAAAGTCATGCCCCTCGATAGTTCTAAAAAACATTCGAGGGGCATAACTTTTATTGGTGTTTATGGATGATTTTGAAATTGATCTATCAATAGATTGACATTTGCTGTAAACAGACGAGCTGCTATAGCTAACAAAATTATACCAAAAAATTTTCTCAATAAATATATACCACCTTTTCCTAAAACATGCTCTACCTTATCGGTAAGTTTGAGAACTATATATACCCAAACCATATTTAAAATTAATGCTAATATTATATTTATTGAATCATATTCTGCACGAAGAGACAATAAGGTTGTAAATGACCCTGCCCCCGCTAATAGTGGAAATACCAATGGAACAAGAGTAGCATCTTTTATAGGTCCTTGATTTTTGAAAATTTCAACATCCAATATCATCTCAAGAGACATTAAAAAGATAACAAAAGCTCCGGCTACAGCAAATGAAGCTATATCAACTTGGAAAAGTTTCAACATCAAATCACCGGCATAGAAAAAGCCAATCAAAAGAGCAAACGATATTAAAGTTGCTTTATTTACATCAACGTTTCTACCATTCTGTTTTAAATTCAATATAATTGGAATTGATCCTATTATATCTATCACTGCAAATAATACTATAAATGCACTGACAAACTGCTGAATATTAAATGAGCCCATCTTATTAATAAATTTAATGCAAATATATTCAAAATTTATACACTTTACAAATGAGTCATAAAATTGTAATTATAAAATAAACAATAAAAATTTAAAAGTGTCCTAAAGATTTGACATTATATTTAACTAAACTAATTATTTTTGTGTTATCTTTAATAATTAGGAAAAATTTATGAGAAGAACGATGTATGATACTCTCCTTCAGCTACCTTTATTTCAAGGATTGAGCAAAAATGATTTTACTGAGATTATTGGAAAAACAAAGCTCCATTTCTCAAAGTATGAGGATAATAAGATAATTATTAACCAAGGAGATGTATGTAACAAACTCATTTTTCTAATCAATGGAGGAATCGAGTCTAAAACTATAGATGCCAACGAATTATACACTTTAAAAGAGTATATTAAAGGCCCTTATGTTATTGAGCCTTACTCTTTATTTGGTATGAAACCATTTTTCCAAGCCACTTATACAACAAGTGATAAAGCTGAAGTGGTAAGTATTAGTAAGAGTGCTATTCTTTTCGAACTAAATAACTATGAGATATTTAGAATTAATTATCTTAATATTTTAAGTAATCGTTCTCAAAATTGTTTCGACAAAATCTGGAATACTCACATTGGTACTACACGTGAGAAAATTATAAGATTTGTCTCTATCAGATGTAATAGAGCAGATGGAGAAAAGTTATTAAAGATAAAAATGGAAGATTTTGCTCGTTTAATTAACGATACACGAATAAATGTATCACGAGTATTGAACGATATGCAAAACGAAGGATTAGTGGAACTTAGTAGAAAAGAAATTCTTATTCCCGAACTAAGTAAACTTACTATTGAGTTGGATGATTAACTATCAAATCAATTTATTGCTAATAATGAAAATGGTATTATAGGACAAATCATTATTATCATTTTTATTTAAAGATTCTTATTAAGATGCGAGAAAACTCTTTATTATCTAATTATAATACACCACATAATACAACTCCTTTTAATTTAATTAATACAGAGGATTATGAGCCTGCTATTCTTGAAGGAATAAATAGGCAAAATATTGCTATTGAAGGAATTATTAATAATAAAGAGAAGGCTTCATTTGAAAATACAATAGTTGCTTTAGAAAGATCAGGTGAATTGGTTGAAAAAGTATCTACTATCTTTTCAAATTTACTAAGTGCGGAAACAAATGATAAACTTGATGAACTGGCACAAAAGTTAATGCCACTCCTCTCCGAGCATAGCAATAATATTTTATTAAATGATAATTTATATAAAAGGATAAAAGAGATATACGACTCCAAAGATTCTATATCTCTTAACTCCGAAGAGATGAAGCTACTCGAGAAAACTTATGATGCTTTTTCACGTAATGGAGCTAATCTTAATGACCATGATAAAGCCATTTATCGTAAGTTGACTTCAAAGTTGGCATCTCTTAAACTAAAGTTCTCACATAATATTTTAAAAGAGACAAACAGTTACCAATTAATAATTGATAATGAAGAAGAACTTCAAGGAGTTCCCGAACATGTAATCAAAGAAGCGAAAGAGTTAGCTGATAAAAAACAACTTTCGAATAGCTGGATAATTACTTTACATGCACCAAGCATGATTCCATTCATGAAATATTGTGCTAAACGAGAACTTAGAGAGAAATTATATATTGCTTACAATACAAGGTGTACTCATGATAATGAGTTTTCCAATATAGAAATAGTAAAAGAGATTGTTAATTTACGCCTACAGATTGCTAATATTTTGGGATATGATAGCTATGCTGATTATGTGCTAAAAAATAGAATGGCAAAGAGTAGTGATAATGTTTACAAACTGCTCGACAATTTGATGAAAGCATACATGCCTGTAGCACAAAAAGAGGTAGCAGAGGTAGAGGAGTTTGCTAAATCGATAGAAGGTGACGATTTTAAACTTATGCCTTGGGATTGGGCGTTCTATTCTGAAAAACTCAGGATAAACAGATTTGACATTAACGAAGAGAAACTTCGTCCATATTTTGAGTTAGACAAAGTAGTAAGTGGTGTTTTTGGACTAGCAACAAAACTTTATGGTATAAATTTTAAAGAGAATAAAGATATCCAGGTTTATCATAAAGATGTTAAAGCATATGAAGTTTTCGATAATGATGGTAGTTTTTTAGCTGTGCTTTATGCCGACTTTTTTCCACGAGAAGGTAAACGTCCGGGGGCTTGGATGACAAACTATCAAGAGCAATGGAAAGATAATAATAATGATTATCGTCCTCATGTCTCTATAACAATGAACTTTACCAAACCGGTAGGCGATACTCCCTCTTTACTAAGCTACACGGAGGTGAATACTCTTCTTCATGAATTTGGTCATTCCCTTCATAGTATTTTTTCACAAACAACTTACAAAAGCTTAAGTGGAGCAAATGTTTATTGGGATTTTGTTGAGTTACCATCTCAAATAATGGAAAATTACGCAAATGAGAAGGATTTTTTAAATACATTTGCGAAACATTACAAAACAGGTGAACAAATTTCTTCTGAAATCATTCAGAATTTAGTGAATGCCTCAAACTTTAATGTAGGATACTTAACTATCCGTCAACTTAGTTTGGGTTATTTGGATATGGCATGGTATGATAGAAAAGAGAAATTTGATGGTGATATTTTTGAATTCGAGAAGAAGGTATTTGATAAAACAAAGCTCCTTCCAGCTATAGATGATTGTTGTATGTCTGTGCATTTCTCACATATTATGAGTGGTGGCTATGCTGCGGGATATTATAGTTATAAATGGGCTGAGGTACTTGATGCCGATGCATTCTCTCTATTTCAGAAATATGGAATATTTAGTTCTTCTGTTGCTTCTGCTTTTCGAGAAAATATTCTTTCGAAGGGTGGTACTAAGGATCCAATGGAACTATTCAAATCTTTTAAAGGTGAAGAACCAACTATTGATGCCTTATTAAAACGCAACAATATTATTAACTAAATCCTATGAAATTATGAAATTTAAGTATGTTTTAGTTCTTTTATGCATGTTACCTTTCATTACAGGATGTAATGATGAGGATGATATAAATGCTATTTTTTGTAGTGGCACTTGGACTCTTTTGAACTTCTATGAAACAAGTAACTGGAATGATCAGACTCCTAAAAATACTAGAGTTTTATATGCACCTGAAACTCCTCAAGCTCAAGAGATAAAAGACTTTACTATACTCTTTAAGCAAGATGGCTCATTTACTGCTTCTGCTAATGGCGGAAACTTATCGGGTAAATGGAGTGCTGATGGTAAAAAAAGATATATAACAATAAGTTATGATAGCCAACCTACCGGCTCGGCAATGGCTAAATTATATTTTGAGACATTGAAAAAGGTAAAATACTATAAAGGAACAGATGCTTTTATTCAGCTTGCTCCTGAAGGTAAAAATACATTTATACAGTTTAATCACAGGAAATGACAATACAGGAAGAAAAACAATTTATACTCGACAAACGCTATATACGTATGGCTGCTATATGGGCTGAGAACTCATATTGCATACGTAGAAAAGTTGGGGCCTTGATTGTAAAGGACAAAATGATTATTTCGGATGGATTCAATGGTACTCCAGCCGGATTTGAAAATATATGTGAAGATAGCGATGGATTAACAAAACCATATGTACTACATGCTGAAGCAAATGCAATAACTAAGATTGCATGTTCTAACAATAGTAGTGATGGTGCTACCATGTATGTCACAGCTGCTCCATGTATAGAATGTGCAAAGCTCATTATACAAGCTGGGATTAAACGTGTAGTCTATTCGGAAAAGTATAGACTTGAAGATGGGGTAAACCTTTTAAAGAAAGCAAATATTGAAGTGGTTTATATTAACTTGA
>JAEZKJ010000089.1 GCA_023415545.1 Bacteroidota bacterium | reverse complement strand
CCCATAATACCTATGACCACATCATTAGATATCGTGCTTAATGTGAAATGCGAAAGTTTCTTTTTACTATCCAAAGGCACTTTTAATATTATAGCCGCTCCACCATCTATATATTGTGAAACCCCGGATAATCCCAACTCTTGAGCAAAATTTTTGCTAACCTTACCACTCTTCAAATGCAGACGATATTGTGGAGCAGATTTACGATTGAAAGCTTTACCATCTTCAAAAAAAAGTTGCTCTATAGGAGCCCAGTTATATGGGTTTATAAGTGGTAAAGTTTCAAAACTGTTATCACTATAGTATATTCGGACAACTCCGTTTATCATATGAAACTGCATATGATTGGTACTTCCTGCCATTAATAGATATGCATTTGTAGCTTTACCATTTAAAGCTATTGTCGTACTATCAGGGTAATTATCCCACAGCGATGTATATACTATATTTTTACCATACTTAGCGGTACGAAACGGAATACCAATTTCAGTTTTTATAATATCATTTTCACTGCTCATACGTAATCCTGAATCATCAATATCGGCACTCATCAAAGGGTGACACCACTCACCTATTCCCTGCTTGGGTATTTGCAATGTAGTATATGGAGAACGAGGAGATAAGTATTCATTTTTAAAAATATCAGTTACTGAAGCGTTATACTGACTATCAATAGCTACTGGTTCACATCTTTCCTCAATGATATTATCCAATATTACTGATTGCTTTGCCAAAGAATCACAACTTTCATCTTCACTTTTATTTAAAACAGTAGGAACCCACCATTTCATATTATCAATTTCTTTAAAGACAAAATTTACTCTTCCTTCAACTCTATTTTTCGAACTACTATTTGAACTTATAGTGTTATTGTCATCAATTTTCTCACCTTTCCATTCAATGCATATTTCATTATTTTGATTAGGTAATGCTTTGAAAGATAAAGATATAATTGGAATTGAAACTGAATTTTCAACCAATTTCCAATTAATTATTTTACCATTTATGGTTATTTTACCTATTCGGGAATAATATGCAGGAATTTGTAAATCTATCTTTTCAATCTTCGATAAATGGTGTGTTATATTATATATAGCTTTCTCCTCCCTGTTTTTCGAGCTTATACCCTCTCTTTTGAAACGGAATTCAATATCAGGAGTTTGTATTGAGGCAAATTTCCACTCTTTAGGAAATGAGGGTTTAAGTACTAGAGAACTGTTTATTGCATCCGGGATAATACCATATAATCCCTGTATCAATGTTCGAGATGTTATACCGATAGCATCACCGAAATCTCTATAACATTCTCCTCGAGCTGCATCATAAAAGCTAACCTGTCCAAAATTGCCAGGACTGTTTCCCAAATACATGCCATCAAGAATTGCACTTTTCATTAATTTATATCCCTCTTCTATACGTGAAGCTTGAAAATAAGAAAGAGCACTATGCATAATCTCTGCAAAAGCAACATTATTAATACTCCACGAATATGGCATCCAATTTGAAGTAGAAATTGTTGAGTATTTCGCACTATTAATATCATTACAAACACTTTTATAACGTTTTTCCCAATAAGGATCAATATTATCCGGGATATTTGAGGAGTCTACATATATTGGGATATGTGGTATTTTATTATCTATATATTTAGTTGCGAGATAAGATTGAAAAGTAGTTGCTATTTCACTATCTATTGCATGATAAATAGTCCAAATAGCTGCATCTTTATGAAGTCGTTTATATCCCATAAAATCCTGGAACTCCGCCCAATATCCACTATCCTTAAGCCATAGACGACTATTAATAGCATTAATTATTTTATTTGATTCATTTCTGTAAGGAGCAGGATCCTCACCTATCTTTTCAGCAATAATAGCAGCCATTTTATTTGCTCTATAGTTATATGCAGAGCTATGTGTTACTGCTCCACTATTATAATAAAGGGCATCACTTGCCCATATTGAAGCATAAGCATCATAAAGCCCATCATTATCCGGATCGAAATTGAGTTTTTCCCACTCTAAATGTAACTTAATTACAGGCCAAATTTCACGTGCATATTTTAAATCTCCAGTCCAATTTAAATGCCATAGAAGCTCATCTATGTAACATAAATTCATATCATAATGATGCATCTGACTACTGTTATATGGATTTCTACATATATAACCATTGCTGTATTGAGGAGTACCCCATTTTTTTAATGAACGTGCAAGGGCTAGAGTTGAATCTTGCGCCGGATGTGGGATAGAATTTGGAATATCTTTAACCTGACTGGCAGCATAAGCATTAAAATGAGTTCTTGCTCTATCATGCCATCCTAAAGCATCACCTGCATAAACAGCTCTCCAACCATTTAACGGCATACGCCATCCTACAGCACCATGCAACCAGACTTGTCCATTCCAAATTGCGTCGGCTGCAACAGATATAGCTCCACCAATAGTGTTTATATATGGATCGGGAGTAACAATTTTTATGCGATTAGCTAAAGCTTTACGACCATTTTCATACTTATTGTATAAAGATAAACCATCAATCAGCTCCAACTTATTTTTGTATATGGAGATATAAAGCGAGTGTTTAGTACCAATTTGAGATTTTATTGATTCTATTAATGTTATATCCTCCACAGCATCAAAACAATTTATGGGGTCTGCTCCCATATCCCCATTACGTGACAATTTCTTTATTTTTGTGGGGGCATTCAGAGCTTCTAATGTTGAACTTTTTGGGAAATTGATGAATGAAAATTTCCATAACGCTCTCTCTTCATTTTGCCCAACGACCACTGTGATTTCAATAGTGCTATTTATTCCCCAAGATTTATCTTTTAATCTATATTTTCTACAACCAGGTGTATAGCGAGATTCACACCATGTGGTTTCATCTAAAAGAGTTGTATTACCATTTGGAAGCTTTATACGAAAGCTAATATTTCGATAATCATTTTTTACATATGTAGCGAATATAGGTCGATCACTCGTTTCCAATCGCCATTCGGTATGCCCTCCGTATAATGCACGAGTATATCGATTATTACCATTAATAGAAACAAAATCCTCCCCATCAGGAATGTATTTCAAAGTACGTGTGATGTCTCCATTATGTTCATTACTGGTAAAGAGATTTACAAAATCAGTAGCCTTACTCTTTTTGTCATATGAAATATTATTTTGCGCTTGACAATTCAAAGAGATTATGAAAAGTAACAAATTAATGGAAGGAAAACGCATATGTATGATTGTATGTTAACTTTTTAATAAATAGAATGTTATATTTATCAAATGTAGTTATCATATAATATGAAATCATTGTAATATTTGAGATAAATAGTGCAAAAAATGATATTAAATCATCTATTATCAATAGACTAAACATTTTTTCTTTGTGATATACTTATGGTTGTTATGATTCTATTAAAATGGATGATATAAATGGAAGATACTTTAACATTATAAATGCTATTGTGTTGAATAGTATAGACTAGAAAAACAAGTAATTTTTAATAAAAGAACTTTTGATTCTTAATATCTCCTCAAACAGAAGGTAAAAGAATAGTTTAATAATTCTATCAATAATTATTAAGTTTATATACTCTTTATAACAACTATAGTCAATGTCTGTTTTTTAAGCCTACAATTGAATCTAAAAACTCTATGTTTAACAATATATTTATTCTATTAACGTGATACCCTAGTGATTTATAATAAGTTAAAAACCAACTAATTAAGTTAAAGTGAAGTAGTAAAAAATAGAGCTAAGTGTATCTTTTTTTATATTTGTGCAATCAAGAAATAACCATAAGATTAATATCTAAAAATGATTTTTTGTTGATGTTTTATAGACTAATCTGGTGATATATATTTATTGTAACTTTCACCATGTGTGTTAGAGATGGTGATTTATACATTTTATAATTCCAAGTACTATAGATTTTATTCAGCTATTGAACATACGTTGAAAATTGAACTTGTAACGACATAAAGGAATTTATACCAGATATCTTGATTCAATATTTAAATCGTTTTGATCTTGTTAATCTTTATTTCTAAATGTTAGGTTTTGGAGATAACAGTTTACACATTATCGACTTGATATAGATTGCTATAACACAGTAAAAGAAGTCGATAATAATGCATTTGCATGATAGTATTACAATCTAATTAATACAATAAAAACATATATTATTATATTTATAAAACGTAAAAAGAATAAGAATTATGAGTAGTGCTCTTGCAGCTCTTATAGGGCTTAGCCTTTCAATTGTGTTGATTGTGAGAAAAGTGTCACCGGTATTCAGTTTGATGCTTGGTGCCGCTGCCGGTGGATTATTGGCCGGATGGGGACTTGAAAAGACTGTTGCCGAAATGATTTTAGGTGTAAAAGATATTACACCTGCTATCGTACGAATTATCGCTGCCGGAGTATTAACCGGAATGCTGGTAAAAACAGGTGCGGCATCGACTATTGCTAAAAGTATTATTAAGGCTTTAGGACAACGCTACATCTATTTAGCGCTTGCGTTGTCAGCTATGATACTAACCGCAATGGGAGTATTTGTTGATGTGGCCGTTATAACTATTGCTCCTATTGCAATTATTATGGGAAGTAAGTTACGCCTATCAAAATTTAAATTGTTGCTTGCGATTATTGGTGGTGGAAAGTGTGGTAATATTATTTCACCCAATCCAAATACTATAATTTCGGCGGAAAACTTTGACGCACCATTATCTTCTGTTATGGGTGCCGGCATATTGCCTGCAATAGTTGGTCTTTTAGTTACAGTATTTGTTATTGTACCTCTCATTCCTAAAGGCGAACTTATGGAAACAGATCATGTAGAAGAGGATGATGAAAAATTACCATCATTATGGTTAAGTCTACTAGGACCTTTAGTTACAATCGTATTGCTAGCATTGCGTCCTATTGCAGGAATTGTTGTCGATCCAATGATTGCATTGCCAATGGGTGGTATTGTGGGAATATTGGTTACTGGAAATTTCAAGAAAATGTCCATATGTCTCTCCTATGGATTAGAAAGAATGTCAGGAATCGCTATATTGCTTGTAGGTACAGGAACGCTTGCAGGTATCATCAAGGCATCAAATATTAAAGATGTATTGGTAAACATTCTTCAAGGCTGGAGCAATGGAGGTACGTTTATGGCTCCTATTGCAGGATCACTCATGTCGGCTGCTACGGCGTCAACCACTGCCGGTGCTACTATTGCATCTGCATCGTTTGCTGATGCAATAGTTGCTGCAGGAGTAGCTGCTGTATGGGGTGCTGCAATGATTAATGCCGGCGCTACAACACTCGACCATTTGCCTCATGGTTCATTCTTCCACGCTACTGGAGGCTCGATGGGCTTCAGTGTAAAAGAGAGATTAAAACTCATTCCTTATGAAACATTAGTTGGTTTCGTTCTTGCAGCAGGAAGTATTATCACTTATATGTTTATGAATTAAAATCATTATAAGTTTATGTTCAAAATAGTTGTCGCTTCAGATTCTTTTAAAGGTTCGCTCTCTTCTACTGATGTAGCGAATAGTGCAGAAAAAGGAATTAAAATGGTATTACCTCAATGTGAGGTAGTAAAGGTAAATGTTGCTGATGGTGGTGAGGGTACTGTTGACGCAATAGTTGATGCCCTTGGCGGAAAGATTGTGACAGTTGAGGTTAGTGACCCTTTAGGTCGCAAAATCCAAGCTCAATATGGTATTGCCGGCGATGTTGCTATTCTTGAAATGGCTTCGGCAAGCGGTTTACCTTTATTGAAAGTAGAGGAACGAAACCCATTGTTGACGTCTACATACGGAACAGGCGAGATAATCATGGACGCTATTTCACGTGGCTGCCGTAACTTTCTGGTAGGTATAGGTGGTAGTGCCACAAACGATGCAGCTACAGGTATGTTACAGGCTATGGGCTATCGTTTTATTGATAAAAATGGAAACCTAATTGAAAAATGTTGTGGTGAACGACTAGAAGATATTGCTGAGATTGATGACAGTCAAGTGTCGGCAGCTGTTAAAGAGTCCAAGTTTACAGTGGCGTGTGATGTAGATACTCCATTTTGTGGTCCTGAAGGAGCTGCATTTGTATTTGCACCTCAAAAAGGAGCCGATAAAGATATGGTAAATCGTTTAGATGAGGGTATGTCATCATTTGCACGTGTAGTTGAAGCAAAATATGGTATTGATATCGTGCCCGTGGCCGGTGCTGGAGCTGCCGGTGGTATGGGTGGTGGTTTTCGTGCCATTCTAAATGCGACACTCAAAAAAGGTATTGACATGGTGCTCGATGCTATAAATTTTGATGAAACAATCAAAGGAGCTGATTTGGTGATAACCGGTGAAGGTAAAGTTGATTTCCAAACAGCTAAAGGCAAGACTGCAGCCGGCGTTTTGGCTCGTGCAAAAGCATCAGGTATCCCTGTTGTAGCCATCGGAGGATGTGTGGAGCGCTGTGAAAGTCTCGATGCTATGGGTTTTGCAGCAATTTATCCTATCCTTGAAGAAAAAGTACCTTTAGAAGTGGCAATGCAACACGATTTTGCTTCTAACAATGTCACTAACACTGTTGCACGTATAGTGTCACAAATGAAATAACTTCAATTTTTACTGATTTAAATGATTATACCTCAAAGTTGCTATTGTGACTTTGGGGTATATTTTTTTACAAAAATACCTTTAGTGCATAGTGTTATTGAAGAACAACTATGAATATAACTCAGTTTAAACTAAAATATTTATAACTAATAGTAACGTACTATCTTCTTCCATATACTATTTCTTTATTTTTTTCATAGCTAATGGTTATAAGCTTGTTTGCTATATATATGTATTTGTTCATTTAAGCAATGATTTAAAATTGCAAAACCAAATCTATCTATCATACCATAATTTTTACTATTTTTACAAATACTAATGGAAAACCATATATAGTATGAACTATAAAGAACACGCAACAGAATTCAAATATCTCATAGATAGTATTAAAGATCATAACTATGGGCTCTCTGTTACTACTGTTGGCTTCCAGTCCATTGCACCTGGAAGCATTTATCCACCAAAGAATCACCCTGATTCATACTATTTTTCTCCACAAAAAGGAAGAGTATTGCATGAATATCAATTAGTTTATATAACTAAAGGTTCAGGAACGTTCCAAAGTGACTTAACTACTATAAGGGATATCTCAATAGGAACAATGATACTGCTTTTCCCAGGGCAATGGCATAGCTACTCTCCTTCTGTTGAGACAGGATGGAATGAATATTATATAGGGTTTGAAGGTACAATAGCTGATATGTTGCTTCGCAAATCTGCTATACAGAAAGATAATCAGATAATATCAGTTGGAATTAACGAAGGGTTAGTTTCTCTTTTTGTAGAGGCTCTTGAAGTGGCTGAAGCGGAAAAAAGTTGTTATCAACAATATATATCAGGTATAGCCCTTCATATCATTGGTGAACTATTATATATATTCAACAATCAACGTTATGAGATTAATAATGCTGCTCAAAAAATAGAAAGCGCTAAGATTATTATGCGTGAAAACATTGATAAGGATATAGATGTAAAAGAGCTTGCCAATAGACTAAATATTGGTTACTCATGGTTTAGAAAAGTCTTTAAAGAGTATACAGGTTATGCTCCGGCCAAATATTTTCAGGAACTTAAGATTAGTAAATCAAAACAGCTACTTGTAGAGACTTCATTACCGATAAAAGAGATATGTTATACACTAAACTACTCTTCAATAGAGCATTTCTTTACTATTTTTAAAAAGAGTACATCGATGACTCCAACTGAATACAGAAATTACTGTAAGAAACCGATTGAAAGTGATAATGTAAAATAAGGTGACTAAAAAGTCCACTTTAAAATCACATCGATGACTCCAACTGAATATAGATTTTTTTAGTAATCGTTATATTATACAAATTGAGGGTGCTCAGAAGTCATGTTTACAAATAAGTTTCCTCGTTAGAATAATGTGCCCCCAAAAAGTTTAGTTTACTTTTTGGGGGCATTGTCATTCCCTGATTTATATTAACTCCTATTGGAGCCTTTCCATAATTGATGTTGACTATGATTATCATAACTGCTCTACTAGGATTTCCCATGTAAAAAGTTAATTTTTTAGTCACCATCTTTCTGAATTTTTAATCTTATTTCTTATTAATCCATGTGAAAAACTTCCGGAAGTGGTATCGTAACAGGAGAGTTATCAGGATTTACCTCCATAATATCTGCCATATAATCCCACCATTTTTGTACTATAGGATTATTTCCCATATCTTGTGACGATTCCTCACCTTTTGTCTTTTGACATGCAAATAAAATATTTGTCTCTTTATCCCAATAAATAGAATAGTCATAAACTCCATTATCCGAAAGCAACTGTTTTAGTTCCGGCCAAATAGCTGCATGTCTCTTCTCATACTCCTCCTCGAATCCTGGTTTGAGGAACATTTTAAAAGCTTCACGTTTCATAGCATTAAATTTTTAAAAGTTCAATATTATAAAATTATTCTTTATCACTTATTACATGAAATATCGGTTCACTTGTATTCTGCTTTGTACGATAATACATTACAGCACTATCATTCATTTTAGGATGTTCACGATTTAAAAGGTTTATCATCTCTGCTCCTGCCCATATAACAGGTCCATAACCATGTGCTGCAAATACATTAACAGGTCTATAATAATAGAAAGCCGGATCAAAAGCCATGCCAGTACCAACACATGTACCTTCTACTTGTCCTTGACTATTTATTTGAGTAGTAATTGCGTGCCATCCTAACTGAGCAACCGGACCATATGCCATTGCATCTATCCATCCTTTATTGATACCATGTGCTATGCAATATACATATATAGCTGTAGCCGATGTCTCTAAATATGAATCGTTACGATCAAGAAGCTGATGCCAAAAACCTTCTCCACTTTGCAGAGCAGCCAATCCACGTACATGGTCTTTGTAAAGTTTCATTATTTTTTCACGTTGAGGATAATCCTCAGGTAAAACATCAAGAACTTCACACAATGTTAATATAGCCCAGCCATTAGCTCTTCCCCAGTGAAACGATGGGTGCTCGTTCATACCCTCAACCCATCCGTGGCGGAAAAGTCCTTTTTCAGGTACCCACATTCTATCAGCAAATTGCAATACCTGACGAACAGCTTCGTTTAAGTATCTTTTATTTTGATCATTTGCTATCTGCGAATATACAACAATTGGTGGAATTCCCATAAACATATCGTCTAACCAAACAGTATTTAATTGTGGACGTGTTCTTGCAAAAGTTCCATCCGACAATCTATACTCTTTATTCATGATAAAATCCATATAGTTATCTATCAATGAAGAGAGATCAATTGATTTATCCTTTATTTGAAACTTAACCATAGCCGCACAAACAGCTCCTGCATCATCAAGAGCATGAGGTGTGAGTATCTGCTTCATTTGTGGATCAACACTTTTTCCTTGGTCAATAAGTTTCTTGAAATATGGGGCAACTTCTGATAAAAATTTAAATCTATCTGAAACATATTTATAATATTCATTGTCACCTGTAGCCTGAGCTGCAGCCAACATAGCTGAGTATGTTACACCCCATTCATAACTGGCTAAACGAAAAACACCTCTCTCTAACTGTGAGTTTTCATCAATTTTGGTAAAATCGGCGATTATTTTTCCACTCTTTTTATCCGTAACTCTCGTTGGAGTACTGTTTTTTAGATAATTAAGAACTTTATCAAGTTCAGCTTTTACATCATCTACTGAAAGTTCTCCGTAAGGAACTTTATAATCCGGCTTCAATAGATGTAATGGAGTATTGGAATCATTTATTACCAATTTCTTTTTCTGTGCATAGACTCCGTGGCCTGTCATTAATAACATTGCTCCTAAAGCTATTGTAGTCTTTAAATTCATAAATAGAATATTATGTGTTAATCATTATTATTAATAAAATTATTAAAACTTTATAGTATACATTACTATTCAAGTTCTACTTCAAATAATCTTTTAGAGGAGAATTGATACATCTCAATCCCTCTGCTATGCTGTTAGCGTTTAATATAGCACCTTTGTACGATGTATGAGTATGATCATTCTTAAAATATTCGTTTACTATACGAAGTCCCTCCTCATAAGCTATTTTATCAAACTTAGCTGCTGTTATCTCATTTACATCAATAAAACCAGCGCCTGTAGCCTCAGCAGCCTCTTTTGTCCATTTTCCCAACGAAGTGGTGTTACGAATCATTTTACTATTATCGAACATGTTTCTTGGAGTGTGAGAAAGAACAATAGCTGTAGCACCCTTTTCCTTAACGTCTCTGATGAACTTACGTAGGTACCAACCAAAACTATATATTACCTGATACTTATTACTTTTCTCCATCTTAAAAACTTTGCTATCTTCGCCCGAGCCTGGCAATTCACCTCTAGCTTTCCCAATATTTATATCACCTATATCATTATGTCCAAATTGAATTAGTACATAATCTCCGGGTTGTAAAGCATTGTACACCTTATCCCATCTTCCTTCATCAAGAAAAGTGCGAGCACTTCTTCCAGCCATAGCATGGTTTTCAATTTTAATTTTACTTGTATCGAAGAGTTCATTAATTACACTTCCCCAACCCCACATTCCATCTTTATCATTATCTTGGTTTTTAACAGTGCTATCTCCAACAATGAATAACATTGGAAGTCCATTAACACGAGTTGCTCCTGTTATGTTATCTTTTGCTATTGGTTTCAAATATTTGGCTAGCTCCAAACCTTTGTAATTGCGAATACCTTCTGCTGCTGACTCAGCATTCACTCGTGCACCAAACTCACTTGTATGAATGCGATCAAGATAAAACATATACTTCACCTTATCTTTGCCAAACTTTTCAAATTTTCGTGCAGTGATATCATTTAAATCAATGAAAGGTACATTAGTTTTTTTAGCTATCTCTTTTGCCCATTTACCATAAGTTTTATTCACTCGCATAATAATTGTGCTGTCTTTGTCCTCCCATGAATTACGTGGAGTCAATGACATTAATATGGGATGAGCACCTATTTTTTTTATGTCACTAATAAAACGGCGCATATACTCTCCATAGCTATAGACTGTCTCCTTTACCCCTGTCTCTTTAATTTGAACACATAAACTATCTATGCCTGTTCCAGGTATAGATGCACGAGCTCTACCACTATCATAAGGTCCATTATCATTATGTCCTAACTCAATGATAACCCAATCACCTTTACGAATGCCTTTCAACACCTCTGGCCATAGTTTATTATAAAATGTACGACTACTTGTTCCTCCCAAAGCATGATTTTCAACAGAAATCTTGTTCTCATCAAAATATTCATGTTCGAAATATCCCCATCCCCATTGTCCATTATTTCCATTACCTAATGTACCTGTTCGCATAGTTGAATTACCAATAAGGAAGAGAACCGGATTATTCAATTTTCTACTTGAACCAGGCACCGGACGTGCAGAAAGCGCAATATTTAAACTATCCAAACTATTATCTACTACCTGATTAACATCTGTCATTGGTGCAGATATACTATTTTGAGCACTTGCTTGATGTCCAAATAGCAATGTAATGATTAGAAGAAGGTATATTATTTTATTCTTCATACTACCGATTTTTGTATATTTTTCTCTCAATAATAAATTCTATTTTTTAATCACTTTTGTATTTGTGTAATATCTATCATCATAAGATTAAGTCTTTTCCCATTTGTAAAATGACCTGATTGAAATAAAACTTTCGAGTTGTCGGGACTAAAACTTGGGTGGGCATGATCAGGTTTCATTTTAGTGTCAGAAGCTAATTTGTGACGTTCGCCGGTTTCATTATTTATTAACCATACATTACCTCCAAAAGTATCACCTACAGCCCATTTATCATCGCTACTAGCATTACAGTGCCAAAAACCTCGGCCCACTAATTGTCCTTCAATAGCACAACGATCTTTATCCATCTCTACTTGTCCTAATAGTTCGACATCATCAGTACGAAGATTTATTCTTAATATACCCGATGCTTGTTTACGTAGACGTGGTTGAAATCCCAATACATTGAAGTAAACGTAATTTTTAGATGCAAAAGTCTCATGAGTAACCCAATCAAGAGGAGTTTCTTTATACAAAGGCTTAAATATTGAACCATCAGAGGTACAGAACCACATTCTTTGATGCGCATCACCACCTGTTTCATTACAAAATACAATTTCACCAGGAGTAAATCTACTAGTTTGAATGTGACCAATTTTAAACAGTGTATCAATGACTTTAGTAACTTCACCTGTAAGTAGATTCATTTTTCTAACTCCACTCAAGATAGGTTCTATTTTCAGAGGCTGATTTCCTTCGGGACGAAAAACATTCTCCATCATTATCTTCTTCTCTTCTTCACTCCCCTCACGTTCTACAGTTATATATGCATAATCATCATTACAATCTACAGCGTATCCACCAGGTTTACCCATATCATTAGGAAATGTACCAATGATTTTTTCATAGTTGCTCTGTTTTTTAGCTTTACCTATTTTAGCATCACTAAAAAATTTATCTAAATCCATTACATACATATTCCATTTACCATTTTCAATACGGCTTATGAACATTCGATTACTATTATTGGCTAAATAAACACTTCCTAAATTTCTACCTTCGGTAGCCTGAATAATTTTACCCGATTCAATTTCGATGAAGTAGATTTGTGTAGGCATCCACTTGCGCTTTTCTCCATTTGTAGTAATCTCTTCAACCATCTTGTCATTACCACGTGATGAAGAACGGAAAAGTAAATATTTACCATCATATGTCCACATTGGATCTGTTTGATAGAGAAAGCGATCATTTTTCAAAGTATCTGTAAGAACAATGATTTTATTTCCTGTATCACCATCAATATAACTGCTTATCTCCGATTCAGATATTTTTCCAAACTGAGCATTACATGTATCAACAAAAGTGAACAAACAAATAGTTATAAAAATTATGTATTTCATTTACACTCAAAAATTATTTTGTGTTATTATTAAAGTTTCATTTTATTTTTAACAACCTCTATTCAAGTTATTTTAATAAAATTAAAGATATTGTGTTTATGTACCAAAGAAAACAGACCTTTTCTAAACATAAAAAAGGTCTGTTTTTTTAAAAAAAGAGTATTAATTAATATCCTGCGTTTTGCCAAACAACCTTCTGTTCATCAGTAAGATTTGTTCCATCTTCATTTTGAAGTTGGTCAATAAATGTTTGTGGAATTGGACGAAGAATGTGTTTTTCTGCTACATTCTTAGCCGACTCAGGATTGAAAAGTTTTGCACGTTTAACTAAAGTTTTAGTACGGCTTAACTCTTCCCATCTATTCCATTCACCAAGACATTCACGTGTACGTTCATTAAGAATGAAGTTTATCAAACGTTCTTTATTTCCACTAACACCAAGTGATGATAGAATAGCTTCATCTTCTGTTGGAAGTTTAGTGTAACTGGTAATTTGAAGAGATGATGGAGCAGTTGTTTTTTCAATACCAGTTGATAAATAATATGTACTGTGTTGTAAAAATGATGCTTTGAATGCTGCTGTGTTGTCAATGTTTTCACCCTTTTCATTTTTACATTTCTTCAAATTAGCAGTAGCTGTTGAATTATCTGCATCTCCTCCATAACTCTTAAGGAAAGCCATAGAACCATCAGTATAATATTCACGGTTTTCACCATTTTTCCATTCTGCACGTGAGCGAAGCTGATTAATTGTATTTATAGCATCTTGAAATTTCTCAAGACGAACTTGAGCTTCAGCTTTAATAAGGTATGTTTCACCTGTACGAGCCATAATAACATCACGATATGAGTCACCTTTTTCACCTGTACGAGTACCATCATCTGTTTTGTTGATTCCACAGAATACATTTGATTGTGAAGGATTACCACTAACGCCGTAAGTATTCAAAACATATTTGCCATTAAGATATACAGGGAATGCATTAGGAACCCACTTATTAGTAGTTGGATTAACAAATGAGTGAGCTACATCACCTCTTCCGAATGTTCCATATGTTGTTTCGTTTTGGAAACGAGGATCATCCTTTTTATTTAGAATAAAGATAATACCTTCATCACCAAGTACCGGTTGTTGTTCATCAGTAACTCCAAGAGCTTTAACATTTGCAGGCAAAGCTTTATAGTTATTCATACCATAAACAGTTTTGAATGTTTTCCACATACGTGAGTCATTCACATTATCAAATATTGAGTAACTATACTCTGTAGGGCGACAACGTTGAAAGTCCATACCACCGATATATTGTCCTCTTTGAACAAAACCTCCTGAGAAGTTTGAGAACTGAGGGTTAAAATAGTTGTATGTACGGTTACCGAAACGACCTACAGCAGAAGAGCTATGTTGACATGACATTAAAATTTCCTTAGATTCTTCAGCTTTACAGTCTATACCTGTCCACTTAGCATAAAGATTGATATAATTTGATTCAATAGGACAAGCAGCCATAACCTCATCACAAAGTGCAATTGCTTTCTCTAAATCTGTTTTAGCATCATATTTGCTATTCCAATCAGCACAACGCTCTGACTGACGATATAGTAGAGCTTTTGCTAAGAAATGTGCTGCTGTGTACTTAGTCCATGTACCTGTACCACGCCAGCGATCGATAGGCAATTTATTGTATGCTTGTTCAAAGTCTGCAATAACTTGATTCAAAGTCACTTCAGCTGTAGCACGTGTAAAGTTTCTAACTACACCTTGAGCAGATTCAGTTTGTAACACTACTCCACCATATTGAGCAAATAGACGATAGTAATTGTATCCACGAAGGAAATAAGCTTCTCCTTCACATTTAGTACGTATATTCTCATCTGATACATAACTAGCCGAAGAGATAACTTCATTAGCCGAAGAGATACCATAATACATCTGATCCCAAAGAGCAGAGATACCCGGACAGTTATTATTTGCTGCACCATTAGCTGTAGTACAGTTCATAGAATTCAAACGGCTATCATATGTATTCCATGGCTCAGAAGTTAAATCGGAACCATTAGTAAACTCATCTGTTCCGTAAAGAGTTATTGCATAGGCCCACTCATAACCAAAGTGCCAACGTATATTTCCATAAAGCGCTGTGGCAAGGTCCTGAATACCTTGTGAGGTTTTAAAATAATCTGTTGTATATGATGCTTTATTTTCTTCATCCAAAAAGCTATCACTACAAGAACTAAAGCCTGCCGATAATGCTAAAGTATATAATAGTATATTTAATTTTTTCATGACGTATTTATTATTCAATATTTAAAATCTATTAAAAGCCAACTTGTAAACCAAAAGTAAATCCTCTATTATAATAAGTAGTACCTAAATCTAAGTCCATAAAGTCTACAGAAGAGTAAAGATTACCAATGTTTTTAGCTTGCGCATATACCTTAAGAGATGATATTCCAATATTTTTAATAATTTTTTGATCTAAATTGTAGCTCAATGAGATATTACGAATTTTAATGAAAGAAGCTTTTCTAAATCCTAACAAACTTGAAAAAGCATCACCACCAGAAGTATTGTATATAGGTTTTTGGTATTCTGCATCTTTATTATCAGGTGTCCAATAATCTATTTCACGTTGATTATACATACCATATTGTCCCTCAGCACCTGCATTAACCATATATCCTAAACGACCATTTAATTCAATACCAAGTTCGAAACCTTTGTAGCTGAAATTATTTGACCATCCCAATACCCAATGTGGAGTGTTGTTACCAAGAATTACACGGTCTTCACTATCAATTTTAAAGTCTCCGTTTTGATCTTTAGGTTTAACCATACCCTCTTCGAATTTATGACCGTTAGCATTGAACTTAGCCATCTCTTCAGCTTCACTTGCTTGCCATAATCCACAATTATCAATACCATAAGCTACGCCAATAGACTCACCAATAAACCAAGCATTTGATATATCATCCTCTTTTCCATTAGCTAATTCTACGATTTCATCTTTTTGATAAGATCCATTAAATGTTGAGTTCCATTCAAAATCTTTCATTTTAACAGGAATAACATTTAAAGATAGGTCTACACCAAAGTTTTTAGTCTTTCCAATATTTGCATTAGTAGAAGAAAAACCGGTAAGAGTAGGAATACTCATTGCTAACAATAGGTCATTAGTATATGAATTATAAACATCAATAGTACCACTGATTCTGCTATTCAAAACGCTGAAGTCTAATCCATAGTTAAACTGAGTTGTCTTTTCCCAACCTAACTCTTTATTAGCCATTTTAACAGAAGAAGATGTATAATATGGTTCATTAGTTGCATATGCAGGAACTAAAGTTGATCCAAAAGGAACATAGAAATCCTGAATATTACCAAGAGTAGAATATGGACCAACTGCTGAGTTACCGGTTGTACCAACACCAAAACGAAGTTTTAATTGATTAACCCATTTTACATCTTTCATAAATGCCTCTTGATCAATACGCCATCCTAAAGCTAGAGATGGGAAGAAACACCATTTATGGCCTTCAGCAAGATAAGATGAACCATCATATCTACCTGAAACAGTCAAAAGATAACGATCATTATATGAATAGTTTACACGAGCCATGTATGAAGCTAATTGGCTTTCGCTCAATCCAGTTCCCATAGCTGCTCCATATTTTGAAGCATCAGTAATATCTATACATCCCATATTGTACCATTCAAAATTTTCATTTGGAATAGCATTAGCACTTTCCGAACCACTTTCAGCATTATATTTTGATGCAGATTGTAGAAGTGTTACATTAATATTATGTTTGTCAAATGTCTTACTATAGTTAATCTGATTATCGAAGTTCCATGAAAGGTAACGATCTGTTGAGTATTTAGCATAGTTCTTAGAACCCATCTTTACTGCAGAGTCTTTGCTAATGAAAATACCTTGACGATAATGACGGAAATCAGGACCAAAAGAGATTTTATAACTTAATCCTTCCAAGGGTTTCCACATTTTCCCGAAATCAAATTCTCCATAAAAACTACCTAATGCACGGAATGACTCACGATTATCTTTTGATTTTGACCATTCATTTACTACAGTATAAACGTTAGTAACAGAACCACAAGGATTATTTATAATTCCACCTTCATTATCATATATTACACCGTAACGAGGTATAGCTTTTGCAGCATTATAAATATCTGTAGGACCGGAACTTGATGATTGACCAGTACGTGAATATCCATAATCCTGGTTTGACCATGATCCATTGATTGTACCACCCATTTTAAACCAAGGTTTAAGTTTTAAATCAACGGACATAGAGAAGTTGTATCTTGAATAATCTTGTCCTTTTTGAGTACCTTTATTATTAAGGTAGCCAACCGAGAAAAATGCTTGTGCATTTTCTGTACCACCACTTCCACTAAGAGTATGTTCGGTTGTTATACCGGTACGGGTTACTAGTCCTGCCCAATCAGTATCTTGAACTTTTGAACCATCCCATTTACCATTCTCCCAGCCTTTGTTTACATTAGCTAATGCATAATCATCACCTGAGAAATATGATTGGTCTTTCACTTGATCTGGTTGATTTCCTAGAGGATTTCGTGTTGGGTCAGAGTTATAGTAAGCCCATCTACGCCAAGTAATATAATCGCTTGCGCTCATTGCAGGTGACTTATCTTCTAGATTTTCTACAGTAACAGAACCGGAGTAATTCATAGATAATCTACCTACTTGACCACGTTTAGTTGTAATAAGAACAACACCATTAGCACCACGTGATCCATAAATTGCTGTTGAGGAAGCATCTTTCAAAATATCTATAGACTCAATATCACGAGGATTGATTGATTCTATACCACCAGCGCTCAAAGGAACACCATCGACAACATATAGAGGAGAAGATGATGCACTGATTGAACGATTACCACGGATACGTATAGAACCTACAGTACCTGGACGTTCACTTGAAGTGATATCTACACCCGCTGCTTTACCTTGTAATGCTTCAAATGCATTACTAACAGGACGTGTATTAAGTTGATCACTATTTACACTTACCATGGCACCAGTAACGTCACTCTTTTTTTGTACACCATATCCTACTACTACAATCTCATTCAAAACTTTTGAATCCTCTTTTAAAACGATTTTTAAATTTGGAGCAGCTTTAACAGATGTAGATACATAACCGATATATGATACAACTAAAGTAGCATCACTTGGTGCATTGATTTGGAATTTACCATCGATATCCGAAATTGTTCCGTTATTAGTACCTTTAACTAAGATACTGGCACCAATAATTGGTTCACCGGAAGCATCAACTACACTACCTTTTATTTGTACATTTTGTAATACAGTTTGTAATGAAGTCGAATTATCGGCAGCAATTACAATGTTATTACCACTTAATAGTGATGTACAAATCAAAACACCATAGAGTGTTTTATTGTTAACATAGAATTTAGATTTCATTCGTTTTTCAATTTTTAGATTTAAAATATGTTAGATGAATGTTCATTTATTGGCCCAAAAGTAAGTTTATTTAATAACAACGAAATATAATATTGTTCACATTGCATAGAAAAAATGGTATATAATGAAATAGATTATTAATGAAGGAGAAAAAGAAAACTCTTTACTATTATTTTTTGGTAGAATATGGACTCATAAAAGGAGTAAATAATTGGTAGTTTCTGCCTTTAAATAACTTTAAACATGTTTTTTCTGTAATCTGGATTGTTCTTGACAAAATATTTAATAATTAAAACCAATTTGTCATAGGTATTTAAAAAGTTTATTAATGATTTTATGAAATTAATTGAGTTAATGAATAATATTCAATGTAATTGTACTTATTTACATTGTATTGCTTTGTCATCATATCTACTTTTGGATAAAATTTAATTATAATATATATGAAAAAAATTTTAATAGGTGTAATCTCTATTTTATCATTAAACTTAGCTAATTCACAAGCACAAGATATTCCAAATAAAAAAGAAACACTTTCTACATTAGTAAGTGTTAATGAATATTTCATGTCAAAATGGCCCGATCCAAGAATACCAACTTTTGTGAATAGAGTACGTTCCAGTAACTTATGGACACGTGCCGTTTATTATGAGGGATTAATGGAGTTTTATAAAATATATCCTCTTGAAAAATATTTTAAATATATATATGATTGGGGAGAGTTTCACAATTGGGATACTCGTGATGGAGTAACAACAAGAAATGCTGATAATTATTGTTGTAGTCAAACATACATTGATATGTACAGAATAACTAACGATTTTAAAATGCTCCAAAATGCAAAGATAAATGCAGATATGATCGTTAACTCTCCACAAATAGATGATTGGGATTGGATTGATGCCATTCAGATGGGCATGCCTGTTTTTGCAAAACTAGGAAATATTACCGGTGAGGAAAAGTATTATGATAAAATGTGGAAAATGTACTCCTACTCACGCAATATTGATGGTGAAAATGGAATGTTTAATATAAATGATGGGTTATGGTGGAGAGATAAAGATTTTGATCCTCCTTACAAGGAACCAAATGGCAAAAACTGCTATTGGAGTCGTGGCAATGGTTGGGTATATGCTGCATTAGTCAGAGTATTGAATGAAATTCCAAACAATGAAACTCATCGTAAAAATTATATAAGCGACTTTAAAATAATGAGTAAAGCATTAAAAAAGTGTCAGCGCAGTGATGGCTTTTGGAATGTAAGTTTGCATGATGAGTCAAATTTTGGAGGTAAAGAGACTACAGGTACTTCACTATTTGTTTATGGCATGGCTTGGGGAATACGAAATGGAATTCTTGATAGAGATGAGTATTTACCTATTGCATTAAAGGCTTGGAATTCTTTAGTCAAAGATGCTGTACATAAAAATGGATTTCTTGGATATGTTCAAGGTACAGGTAAGGAACCTAAGGATAATCAACCTGTAGAATATGACAAAACTCCTGATTTCGAAGATTTTGGAGTAGGGTGTTTTCTTCTTGCTGGAACAGAAATTTATAAATTGAATTAAACTATAGGTGTAAATTAGATATTTTAAGATTAGGTTGGTTTTTAAAGTAGAGGGTGATTCTAGTTAAATAGAATCATTCTCTTTTTTTGTATCTGGACATCATACAGTAAAGAACAGGGAAATAGTATAAAAAATAGTCCGGAATAAAATTAATTACTCCGGACTATTATACACAACAAATAAATTTTATTATCAATAATATAATAAATAACTACTTAAATGAAAATACTAATACATCGGCAGTCTTAATATTATTATCTCCAATTAATATTTTAGCACCTTTAGGAAGTTCAAAATTATAACTCTTATCCGAGTAGTTTAGTACAATTCCTAACCCATTTCTATATTCTAATGTAACACCATAAGGTAAATTTTCTATAGTAATATTTTTCTTTGTAAAGAGTTCTTTAAGTATATCAGCTTCTAAAGAGCCATCTTGCGTATCAACTCCCACATATGTAATTGTACCTTTACCCAGTGTACGTGTTGTTGCAGCCGGTTTTCCTTCATAGAATTC
>JAEZKJ010000087.1 GCA_023415545.1 Bacteroidota bacterium | reverse complement strand
CCTCTTGTCGGATTCGAACCAACGACCCCGAGATTACAAATCACGTGCTCTGGCCAACTGAGCTAAAGAGGCTTAATAACATTTGCAGCCAGTTCCCAACAAAGGGATAAGCGGCTGCAAAGTTAGACAATTATTTTAATTAGCAAAAACTTTTCGGCAATTTTTTAAACACCGCGAAGCTTTTCTTTATGCTTTGTCAACTGTTTTGAAAGTGCATCAATACATGAATCAACCGACTCTTCAAATGTATCACTTACCTTCTCTGCGAAAAACTCAGAATTTGGCACCAATACTTTTATATTAACATCCTTATTCATTGCACTCTCAGGTTTTACGACTTTTAATAACACCTCCACTTTCTTTATATCGTCGCAAAATTTCTCTAACTTACTACACTTCTTTTGAATGAAATCTTGAAGTTTCTCTGAAGCATCAAAATGAATAGCTTGAATTCTTAGTTCCATAATAACCTCCTACTTTACGCTCTGGGATGAGCTTGTTCATATATTTTTTTCAGTTCTTCAAATGTTGTATGCGTATAAACCTGAGTAGTCTCTAAACTCTCATGCCCAAGCAACTCTTTTATCGACTCCAACGATGCTTCATTATTCAACATCGAGGTGGCAAAAGTATGCCTTAACACATGAGGACTCTTCTTTTTTATAGATACAAATTTAGCCAAACTGCGTTTCACTAAATTATAAACCTTTAAGGGATACATTGCTTCTCCACTCTTCAAAACAAAAAGCGAACCACTCTTGTTCCCTCCTGTAAGATATTCATCCCTTACATTAATATATTCACTTATATCACGCTTTAATTCAACATCAAAGGGGATTATTCTCTGTTTATTTCTCTTTCCGAGAACTGTTAAAGTAGAGCTGTAGAAATCTATATCTCGATCTTTAAGACCAATAAGCTCGGATAATCGCATTCCGGTTGTATAGAACATCTCTATTATCAGCCTATCTCTACACCCCTCGAAACCCTCTTTAAAATTCGACCTCTCTATGATTCTATCCATATCAGCCTCTTTAACAAAAACAGGCAGAGGTTTTTTATTTTTCAGAGATGTTACTTTCAATGTAGGATTAATCTCTACAAGTCCTCTTCGTAACAAAAAACGATAAAACGAACGTAAGGCACTCAACTTCCTATTTACTGAGGTCGAAGTGTACCCACGATCCATCAAATCTATAATCCACAGACGAATTAAATCTGAATCTAATGTGATAAAATCTATATCCTCACTCTTCTCTTTAAAAAAAACTTGAAATTCTTTTAAGTCTATTCCATAACTTAGAATAGTCTTCTCAGAATAATTTCTCTCAAGACGAAGATATTTTAGAAAAGACTCTATTAACATAAGAGACGTTGCTTAATCATTATGCAACGAATATATAAAAAGAATTCAATTGTTCAAAAAAATAGAAGCAATTATTCTTCTACTTGTTGTAACTTCTGAACGTAAACAGCACGCTCTTTTTTCAATCTGTTGATAACAGATGGCTTGTCAAACTGTTGTCTAGCTCTTAATTCTTTTACAACACCTGTTTTTTCAAATTTTCTTTTGAACTTCTTAAGGGCTTTCTCAATGTTTTCGCCTTCTTTTACTGGTACTACAATCATTTTAATTTGTTATTATATAGTTACTAAATATATTTTCAGTCAAATTGCGGCGCAAAATTAATCATACTTTCTTTATTCTCAAAACTTTCCATCAATATTTATTTTAAATAACATATAAATATTATCTTTGTATATATCAGTAAATAACAAATATCTATATGACACAATACATAAAGCAAAGGTTAGAAAAAATGCGCCTATTCATGCGCAACAACAATATACAAGCCTTTATTGTTCCAAGTACTGATCCTCATTCGGGTGAATATATTGCTGCTCATTGGGAGAGTAGAAAATGGCTATCAGGCTTCACCGGATCGGCCGGAACGATAGTAATAACATTAAACAAAGCAGGGCTTTGGACCGACTCAAGATATTTTATTCAAGCCGAACTTCAACTTGAAGATACATCTATTCAACTTTTTAAAGAGAAAGTTCCTGGAACTCCCTCAATACCTGAATGGCTGGTATCTGAGCTAAAAAGTGGAGACAAAGTAGGTATCGATCCTTGGTGTAATAGTATTTCGGATATAGAACAAATTAACAGTACACTAAATAAAAAGAATATTAGTTTACAATTTACTGATAACCCATTCGATACAATATGGGAAGATAGGCCATCTATACCACAAAATAAAGTATTTATTCATGATATAGAATTCGCCGGGATTTCGGCTATTGATAAAATAGACGCAATAAGAGATTATTTAGTGAGCAACAATAAAGATATTCTTATAGTATCAGCCTTAGATGAAATATGTTGGGCACTAAATTTAAGAGGCAGTGACGTTCATTGTAATCCACTATTTATAAGTTATCTTATTATAAGCAAACAGGGTGCAATACTTTATATTGACGAAAATAAGTTGGATGATGAGGTAAAAGAGTATCTGCTTTCGCAGAATATACAAATACGACCATACAATAGTATTGCAGAGGATTTAAAAGCAATATCACATGATAATCTAAAAATTCAAGTCCCTACAAATATAAATGGGGGAATTTTTGATATAGTAAAGAAAAACGTGACAATAGCTCCTTCACCAATTCTTTTAATGAAAGCCATTAAAAACGAAACTGAAATAGCGGGCTTTCAAAAAGCTATGATAAGAGATGGCGTTGCGATGGTAAAATTCCTAAAATGGTTAAAAGAGGCTGTAAAAAGTGGTAAAGAATCCGAACTTTCTATAACTGAAAAAGTATTTGAGTTTCGTAGCCAACAACAGCACTTTATGGGTGAAAGCTTTGGAACTATAGCAGGATATAAAGAGAATGCCGCTATTGTTCACTATGAAGCTGACGAAGAGAGCAATAAAACTATTTTGCCTAAAGGGATGTTGCTTCTTGATAGTGGAGGACAATATCTTGATGGAACAACTGATATAACCAGGACAATAATATTAGGAGAAATAAGCGAGGAAGAGAGAGAAGATTACACACTTGTTCTAAAAGGGATGATAAATCTATCTATGACTGAGTTCCCTCATGGTACTTGCGGCACTCAACTTGATGCTTTTGCCAGGATGGCTATGTGGAAACGAGGAATGAATTATATGCATGGTACAGGGCATGGCGTTGGCCATTTCCTCAATGTTCACGAAGGGCCTCATCAATTTCGAATGAATTATATGCCTGCTATTCTAGTACCGGGAATGACTGTTACCAATGAACCCGGAATATATAAAGCAGGTAAACATGGGGTTAGAATAGAAAACACAATGCATATAGTAAAATCTCAAACTACAGAGTTTGGAGATTTTTATAAATTAGAACCACTCACTCTTTGTCCGATAGATAAAGAAGGCATAGATATAAACATTATGAGTGAGGAAGAGATTAAATATCTTAACGATTATCATGCAGAAGTTTATTCAAAACTCTCGCCTATGCTATCTGAGGATGAGAAAGAGTGGCTTAAAAAAGAGACATCACCTATAGTAAAAAATATATAATATGGCACTAATAAAATCAGTAAGAGGATTCACCCCAAAAATTGGAAAAGATTGCTATTTAGCAGATAATGCTACAATAATTGGAGATGTTGAAATTGGAGACCAATCAAGCATATGGTTTAATGCTGTTCTTAGAGGAGATGTTAACTCAATAAAAATTGGCAACAGGGTAAATATACAGGATGGTACAGTAATCCATACTTTATACCAAAAATCAACAGTAGAAATTGGCGATGATGTATCGGTAGGACATAATGTTACTATTCATGGGGCGAACATTCGTTCAGGTGCATTAATAGGAATGGGCTCAACAATTTTGGACTATGCGGAAGTTGGTGAAGGTGCTATTGTTGCAGCAGGAGCTCTTGTTTTAAGCAACACAAAAATAGAGCCTCACACCCTTTGGGGAGGCGTTCCTGCAAAGTTTATAAAGCACATACCCGAAGAGCAAAGCATTGAGTTGAATAAGAAGATTGCTAACGGATATATTATGTACTCTGAATGGTTTAAAGATTAAACTGTAGTTTGGTTTATACGTTTCACAGTGTGAAACAGATAAACCACAGTGTGAAACGGGTATTTCACATCGAAAATACATTTATTGATCCTGATAAAGAGAATTAAT
>JAEZKJ010000026.1 GCA_023415545.1 Bacteroidota bacterium | reverse complement strand
TTCCTAATATGTTCCAAAAATATTCCTGAACAAGACCACTATATGAGCCAAAGCAACCGTAAGCAAAATCCTCATCAGGAGTTGGTGATTGGTTACCATGAATAACATTAAGATATCCCATCGAGGTTATTGTATGAGTACGCATATAATCTATATCATTAAAACCTCCGAACATACCGGCATAGTTTGTCACCAAACGGCTTATTCTATAAGCCCTATTTTTGATATGTTGACGCATATAGTTGGCTGAATAGTCAAGTTTTACTCCTTGAGTTATATTTATAGAGCCATTTAGTGCGAAGTTATGCTTACTATTGTTTGAGTTATACTGTGTAGCTTTATTGTCTATAAATGTATATGCAAAACGTACGTTTCCACGTTCGGTTGCTGTCGATAGAGCTACATTGTAAGTCTGATTCCAACCGGTTCTGAATATTTTACTCCATGGATCCCCACTAATTGGGTTATATGCTCTCATAGTATTATCGAAATAGTAAACATCACTTCCATCATAAGCAGGTCCCCAATTGTAATATGTATTTCGAAGTGATTTTACTGATTGTCCTTGATAGTTTGTCCTAGTATTTATGAAGCCACCACTCTCTTTTTCATAATCATTACCATATGCACCGATTAAAGCATTGTCATATCCTGGACCATACTGTTTCTGAATTTCGGGCATATAAGCCACTTTATCCATAGTAAGGTTTGCGCCAAATTCTACATTAACGCCATTAGCGCCTTTTCCTGATTTTGTGGTAATCATTACAACACCATTTGCTGCTTCGGAGCCATAAAGAGCTGATGCCGCAGCACCTTTAAGAATTGAAATACTCTCGATGTCATCAGGGTTTATATCTACCAAACCATTTGACTCTACTCGCTGGTTTGACCAATAATCGCTATTATTTGCATCGCCGTTATGAATAGGTACTCCATCCATTATAATAAGTGGTTGGGTGGTTCCTGTCATAGAACTTAATCCACGTACAGAGATAGAAACCGAAGAAGTTCCACTACCTGGTGCCGCTTGAATTCGAACTCCTGAAGCCTTTCCATACATTGCTGAGGCAAAGTTTGAAGCACCGGTTTTTACAAGTTCACTAGAGTTTACTGTACTAACAGCATAACCTAATTTCTTTGCATCTTTCTTTATACCCATTGCCGTGACAACTACTTCACCTAATGTTTGGGTATCTTCTTTCATGGTTACTTCTAATGGTTTCCCAATCCATACTATTTCAATAGGATGATAACCAACATAGGATATCTCTATTGTACTTCCTTTTTTTACATCCTTTAGAGTGAAATCACCATCAATGCCTGTAATTGTTCCATTAGTAGTCCCCTTTACTAAAACTGAAGCACCTATAATTGCTTCACCTGCCTCATCCTTTACTATACCGGTACAATCGCCATTTTGCTGAATCACATTTATGCCATTACTCTCATTTCCAATTGATCTTGCTGGAGTGATTGTAGATATAAACATTATAACCAACAAGCAATGTAGGAATTCTCGTATTCTTCCCATAAAGTTTCTGATTTTCGATAATTAATATTTAAATTATTTATTGTTTTTCAGTAAAACGCTTTTTACTTTATGATTGTTTTACGAGAATTAAGTTTTTTAATATTAAGAAGAATTTTGTCCTTTTATATCAATGTTAAAATAAAAAAGAGAGCCATAATGACTCTCTTTTATCTCTCTGTTTATTAGATGTTTATCTCTTGTTTGTCATATAAAAAACAAGGTCTCCACCTTTCATTATATCCTCATGTGAAATATAATTTTTATTATATGTTTTACCATTTAATGTAACACCTTTAACATATTTGTTCTCTTTAGATATATCTTTAGCTGTTACAGTAAACCTATTACCATTTTGCAAATTAACAATAACTTTTGGCAACTGAGGTGCTCCCAAAATATAGTTCCCACTTACAGGATCAACAGGGTAGAATCCCATGGCCGATAACATATACCATGCTGACATCTGTCCGCAATCGTCATTCCCCGAAAGGCCATCAGCTTTTGGTTTATAAAACTTATCAAAAATTTCTCTTATCAACTCTTGAGTTCTTTCAGGTTTACCTGCCATAGCATAAAGGTATGCAACGTGGTGACTTGGTTCATTTCCATGTGCGTATTGTCCTATAAGTCCGGTGACATCAGCCTGATCTGTCTTTAGTTCCAGTGTGAAAAGTGAATCAAGTTTTGTAGTAAAATTCTCTTCACCTCCAAATAACTCAATTAGTCCGGGGATGTCATGTTGTACATGCCAAGTATATTGCCAAGCATTACCTTCAGTATAATCACCTCCTACGCTCTCCGAATGGCCCACCATGCTTGGATTAAATGGTGATTTCCAACTACCATCAGCATTTCGTGGACGCATAAATCCTGTTTGCTTATCGAATAAGTTTTTGTAAAAATCTGCTCTTTTAGCAAAATATTCAGCATCCTCTTTTTTACCCATTCTTTTTGCCATGTCGGCTGCAGCATAATCATCATAAACCGATTCAAGAGTTGAAGATACCGATTCGGCAGCTGTCCTATCAGTTGGGAAATAACCATATTGCATATAATCTTCCCAGTTTGACTTCAACTTATGTGAAACAGTTTGAGTACGTTTTATGATGTTGAAAGCACGTTCAGCATCAAACCCATTAAAACCTTTTCTATAAGCTTCAGCAACAACCGAAACTCCATGGTTGGCAATCATGCAGTAATTCTCTTTCCCCCATAATCCCCATATAGGAAGGAAGCCTTGTACCTCACCTTGTTCTATAAGAGAAGAGATAAAATCGTCGACCTTATCAGGAATAGCTATAGTATAGAATGGATGAGCAGCTCGATAAGTATCCCAAAGAGAGAATGTAGAGTAAAATGCTCCTCTATCGGCTTTAACTATAGAATCGGCAGCATTTCGATACATCCCGTCAACATCAGATATCTGATTAGGTTGTATAAGTGAATGATAGAAGCTAGTATAGAAATTTATCTTTTCATCATCAGTTCCGGTAACCTCTATTCTTTTTAAATAATTATTCCAACTCTCTTTAGCATCTTTTCTTACTTTGTCAAAGTCCCAATCAACAATCTCAGTCATCAAGTTTTTCTTTGCTCCATCTACACTAGTAGTCGAGAGTGCCAACTTCATCAAAAGTTGTTCATTTTTATTTAAATCGAATGTTGCAATAATTCTTTTTCCTTTCTCTCCATCAAGCATTGGTAAATTGAGAGTATCTATAACTGGATGGTTAAACTTTATTACGAAGAAATAGTCCTGATCTACCCAAACACTATTATTTACATGCCCACTCAAAGTATACTCATCCTCCCATTTTGTTTCGCAAAACTTAACATGCGAATGATACTGTTTTTCACTCCATGCAGGGCCATGCTGAAGGTCTATAAGCAGAGATGCAGAATCGGGTGAGTGAAAAGTATAACGATGCATAGCAGCATGAGTAGTAGCTGTTAATTCCGCTTTGGCATTAGGCTTATCAAGTTCAACGGAATAATATCCAGGGGTAGCTTGTTCGCTCTCTTTTTTAAAGCTACTTCTGTACTCTTCAAGTGCTTTCACTCTTTCCCCATTTACAGGCATTATCAAAAGGTCACCTAAATCCATACATCCTGTCCCGTTAAGATGTGTCTGTGTGAATCCCCATATTAAAGAGTCGCCGTATACATATTCCGAGCAATATCTCCATCCTACAGCACCTGTAACAGGACTAGTTTGTATCATACCAAAAGGAGTTGTTGCACCGGGAAAAGTATGCCCATTATCAGCGTTACCTATAAATGGATTTACATACTGGGTGTAATCTATTAAGTTTTTATCCTGGCTCGATTTACATCCGGTAAAATGAAATGTAAGCATCAATGTTAAGATGCTTAGATATAATTTTTTCATGTATTGGTGTTTAGATATTATGGGCAAATATACACTATTTATAATGATGATATTGTGCATATTATAGTCATATATTTACATTTTAAAAACTTTTGTGAAAAAATATGAGATTAAGAAAACTGTTTTTCATATAATAAGTTATAAAATCAAAGTTAAAGGCATATAAATTTTTATATTTGTCTTCTTAACGAGAAAGAATATGGAAAATAACTTCAAAAAGATAGCTGTTAAAATAGGAAGCAATGTGCTTACAAGAAAAGACGGAACACTTGATGTTACACGCATGTCCGCTCTTGTTGATCAGTTGGCTGAACTCCATAAGCAGGGTGTAGAGATAATACTTATATCCTCGGGTGCAGTTGCTTCGGGAAGGAGTGAGATAAAACCGTCAAAAAAATTGGATAGTGTGGATCAGCGTCAGCTCTTTTCGGCTGTAGGTCAGGCTAAACTTATAAACAGATATTATGAACTTTTTCGTGAGCATAAAATTACTGTAGGTCAAGTATTGACTACGAAGGAAAATTTTTCAACACGTCGCCACTATCTTAATCAGCGTAACTGTATGATGGTTATGTTGGAAAATGGTGTTATCCCTATTGTAAATGAGAACGATACAATATCGGTAACTGAACTTATGTTTACCGATAATGATGAATTATCGGGTATGATAGCATCAATGATGGATATGGAAGCTCTTATTATATTAAGCAATATTGATGGTATATATAATGGAAAACCTGGAAATCCCGGAGTGGAGATTATTCGTGAAGTAGCTAAAGGAAAAGATCTTTCTGACTTTATTCAGACCGAGAAATCTGGATTTGGACGAGGTGGAATGTTGACAAAAACTACTATTGCTCGTAAAGTAGCCGATGAAGGTATAACTGTAATAATAGCCAATGGAAAGAGAGATAACATACTTCTCGACCTACTTAAATCACCTGACACAACTTTATGTACACGATTTATTGCCGAGGAACAAAGTGTTTCGAGTGTTAAGAAGTGGATTGCACATAGTGAAGGATTTGCTAAAGGTGAAATACATCTTCGTGAGGAGGCTGTAAAAGCTTTGATGGGTAAAAGAGCAACAAGTCTTCTTGCAGTAGGTATTGTTGCTGTGAAAGGTGATTTTGAAAAAGATGATATTGTTAGAATTTTTGATAGTAAAAATAAACAGATTGGTGTTGGTAGAGCATCGTATAGCTCTTCTGAAATAGATAAGATAAAAGGCCTTCATGGTTATAAGCCTGTTGTTCATTACGACTATTTATATCTTGATTAACTTAAACTATGGATAATATTGATAAGCAATTAAAAAAAGTTAGAAAAGCTGCCACATTGTTGCAGTTTCATACTGAGGAGGAAATAAATGCACTTCTTAATGATCTTGCTGATGCAACTCAAGATAGTGCAGAAGTAATTTTAGAGGCAAACAAGAGAGATCTTGAGATGATGGATCCAACAAATCCTAAGTACGACCGCTTGAAACTTACTGTTGAAAGGATTGGAGATATAGCTCAAGGTATTCGCTCGGTTGCTAAACTTCACTCACCGGTAGGTCGTGTGATTGAAAAATGTGTTCGTCCCAATGGTATGGAGATTAAGAGAGTATCCGTTCCATTTGGTGTTATCGGTATAATATATGAAGCTCGTCCAAATGTAACACTCGATGTATTCGCTTTATGCTTGAAGTCGGGTAATGCATGCGTATTAAAGGGTGGTAGTGATGCTGATTTCTCCAATCGTGCCATTGTGAATGTTATAAAATCTATCTTAATAAAACATGGCTTTAATGAAGATACTGTATTCTTGCTTCCTGCCGGTCATGAGTCGACAACGAAACTTCTTAATGCTAGCAAATATGTTGATCTTCTTATTCCAAGAGGTGGTAGAGGTTTAATAGACTATGTGCGTGATAATGCTAAAATCCCTGTTATTGAGACAGGAGCAGGTGTATGCCATACCTATTTTCATCAGGATGGTGATGCTGTGATAGGAATGATGCTTATCAAAAATGCAAAGACAAGACGAGTAAGTGTTTGCAATGCTTTGGATTGTGTGTTAATTGACCGAGCAAGACTTGCTGATTTACCCTCTCTTTGCAGTGGCTTGCAGCATGATAATGTGGTTATTTATGCTGATGATGAGGCTTATGGTGTTATGGAGTCATTCTATCCTAAAGAACTGCTGTTACATGCCGATGAAAATACATTCGGGACAGAGTTCCTTGATTATAAAATGGCTATAAAGACAGTAGAAGATATAAAGGAGGCTACCAATCATATCTCGGAATATGGCTCAGGACATAGTGAATGTATAATTACAGAGAGTGAAGAAGCTTCTTCATTTTTCCAACGTGCTGTAGATGCAGCCTGTGTATATGTTAATGTCCCAACTTCATTTACTGATGGAGGAGAGTTTGGGCTTGGAGCAGAGATTGGAATAAGTACTCAAAAACTACATGCACGTGGTCCTATGGGACTTAATGAGCTAAACACTTACAAGTGGATCATTGAGGGACATGGACAAATAAGATAAAAATAAGATTAATATTATGAGATACTACACAAATGTAAAGGACTTGGGTGATTTGAATAAAGCCCTTGCCGAGGCTGCTGAAATAAAGCATGATCGTTATAAATATGAAAACCTTGGAAAACACAAGACATGTCTATTAATATTCTTCAATAATAGCTTACGTACACGATTAAGTACACAAAAAGCTGCAAGAAATTTAGGTATGGATGTCATTGTACTCGATGTAAATCAAGGTGCATGGAAACTTGAAACAGAACGAGGTGTTATAATGGATGGTGATAAGAGTGAACATCTGCTCGAAGCTATTCCTGTAATGGCATCATATTGCGATATTATTGGTGTACGATCATTTGCACAACTTACTAACCGTGAAGATGATTATACAGAGAAGGTACTTAGTGAGTTTATAAAATATTCAGGTAAACCTGTATTCTCTATGGAGGCTGCTACAGGTCATCCTCTTCAAGCTTTTGCCGACTTGATAACTATCGAGGAGTACAAACGTACTGAGCGCCCAAAAGTTGTTCTTACATGGGCTCCTCATCCACGTGCTCTTCCTCAAGCAGTGCCAAACTCTTTCGCTGATTTCATGAATGAGGCAAATGTTGATTTTGTAATTACTCATCCTCAAGGATATGAACTTGATGAAAAATTTGTTCGTGGAGCAAAAGTGGAGTACGATCAGATGAAAGCATTCGAAGGAGCAGATTTTATTTATGCTAAAAACTGGTCTTGTCCCGGAGTAACAAATCCGGAAGATTATGGTAAGATTTTATCAAAAGATATGAGCTGGACAGTTGATACTGCACATATGGAGGTTACTAACAACGCATTCTTTATGCACTGTCTTCCAGTTAGACGAAATATGATTGTAAGCGATGATGTTATCGAAGCGCCAACTTCACTTGTAATACCTGAGGCTGCTAATCGTGAGATATCTGCTACAGTTGTTCTAAAAAGAATGCTTGAGACTTTGTAAAGTTTTCTATAAAACATTACATACTATTCTTTGTTTTCCGTTGTGGTTTATCTGTTTCACACTGTGAAACAGATAAACCACATTGTGAAATAGACAATCAGCATTGCAATATGCAAAATACTCTTCAATGAGTTGAAGAATACATGACAGAGTTTGCAGTTTGTTTTTTAAACCATACTAATTTTACTCGAAAGAGTATTATTCCTACATTCGTTTACGATAATTAAATTATAATACTATTATAGTTGACATGTTCTTTTTCAACTCTCCCAATATTCTCAATAAAACTTACTAAAATCAAGAAGATAAAATCAATCTTTCTTTACAGCTAAATTATTGTATAAAAAAAATATATTGTAGGAATAGAAATGATTTTATAGTATCTTTGAAGCCATAAATTCATTTTTATGGTAACATTTAAAGATTTTTTCTCATTCAAGAACAACCGTTTTTTCTGGGTAAATATCATTGCGATGGTAGTGGTTGTTGTAGTAGCTATTTTCTCTACGTTGGAGTGGCTTGACTCATATACTCGACATGGAGAGGCTATTGATGTTCCAAATGTTAAGAATATAAATATTGATGAAGCAGAAGTGATGCTATCTAATCGTGATTTATCAGTGGTAGTTATAGATTCTGTATACAAGAAAAATCTTCCTGCAGGAACAATTATAGAGCAAAATCCTGTTGCAGGTTCTAAAATAAAGAAAGGAAGAGCAATATATGTTACTATCAACTCCGACAAAGTGCCATTAATTGCTATTCCTGATATTGTTGACAATAGCTCTTTGCGTCAAGCAGAAGCAAAACTTCAAGCCATGGGCTTTAAACTCACCGAACCGGAGTTTATTAGTGGAGAGAGAGATTGGGTATATGGACTTTCATATAAAGGTCGTCAACTTAATGCCGGTGACCGAGTACCTAGAGAGGCTATTCTTACTATTATTGCCGGTAATGGCAGTGATGTAGTTCAACAAGATTCTACACTTATGGATAGTATGAATATGGATGGGAGCGAAGGAGATATCCCAAGCGAAACTAAAACTGATGATTCGTGGTTTTAATTTTCACAAATGATGAGAGAAGAGTTTGATGAAATAGATGATACTCTGGATGATATTGAACCTATTAATGATGGTTCAACCGAGCTTTACGAGCATTTCCGAGTAGTTGTTGATAAAGGGCAATCGCCTATTCGTGTTGATAAATATCTATTTGAACGTATTGTTCATTCTTCACGAAATAGAATACAAAATGCTGCTGATGCCGGATTTGTGATGGCTAATGGTAAGCCTGTCAAGAGTAGCTATAAGGTGCGCCCTAAGGATGTCATAACTGTTATGCTTGACCGCCCCCGCTATGAAAATGATATTATTCCCGAAGATATACCCCTTGATGTTGTTTATGAAGATAGCGAACTGATGGTTATAAATAAACCGGCAGGTCTTGTGGTGCATCCCGGATGTGGCAATTATCATGGTACATTGGTTAATGCTATTGCTTGGCATCTAAAAGATAATCCTATGTACGATCCAAATGACCCACAAGTGGGATTAGTGCATAGAATTGATAAGGATACTTCCGGTCTGCTTGTTATAGCTAAAACACCAAATGCAAAGACAAGTTTAGGATTACAATTCTTCAATAAAACCACTAAACGTAAATATAGAGCTTTAGTTTGGGGAACAGTTGAGAAGGATGAAGGTACTATTGAAGGAAATATAGCACGTAACCCAAAAGATCGCATGCAAATGGCGGTTATGAGTGACCCGGAGGTAGGTAAACATGCTGTAACACACTATCGTGTGCTCGAAAGATTGGGATATGTTACTCTGGTTGAGTGTATTCTTGAGACCGGACGTACTCATCAAATAAGGGTACACATGAAACATATAGGTCATACTCTTTTTAACGATGCTCGTTATGGTGGAGATGATATTTTAAAAGGAACACATTTCAGTAAATATAAACAATTTGTAAATAACTGTTTCGAGAGTTGTCCTCGTCAGGCACTACATGCTATGACATTAGGATTTGTACACCCCACTACAGGTGAGGAGATGTACTTTACATCCGAATTGCCTCAAGACATGACAGAATTGATAGACAAATGGAGAAACTATATAAGTAACAGAGATCAGTTATGAAACGTACTATTGCAATCGTTGCTGGAGGAGACTCAAGTGAACTTCCGGTTTCTTTGCGCAGCGCACAAGGAATATTCTCTTTTATGGATAAAGAAAAATATAATCTTTACATCGTAGAGATGGAGGGAAGACGTTGGGAGGTAAATCTGCCTAATGGAGAAAAAACCTCTATTGACAGGAATGATTTCAGCTTTATAGAGAATGGTAAGAAAAAGAATTTTGATTTTGCATATATAACAATACATGGAACTCCAGGCGAAAATGGACTCCTACAGGGATATTTTGATATGATAAATATTCCATATTCAACATGTAATGTACTTGTGTCGGCTATAACATTCAATAAATTCAGTTGTAACCAGTATCTGAAAAGCTTTGGTATCAGGGTATCTGAATCAATTCTTCTTCGTAAGGGACAACAGATAAGTGATGAAGATGTAGTGAACAAAATAGGTCTTCCATGTTTTATTAAACCAAATGCCGGTGGATCGAGTTTTGGCGTTACAAAAGTGAAAAGCGCTGAACAGATTCAACAAGCCATTCAGAATGCTATGAATGAGAGTGATGAGGTGATGATTGAAGCATTTATGAAGGGTACTGAAATTACTTGTGGATGTTATAAAACAAAGGATAAATCGGTTGTTTTCCCTATTACAGAGGTGGTGACAAGCAATGAGTTCTTTGATTATGATGCTAAATATAATGGTCAGGTAGAGGAGATAACTCCGGCACGTCTTAAAGAGGAGACTGCTGAGCGAGTGCGTACTCTAACCTCTGCTATTTATGATATTTTAGGATGTAATGGAATTATCCGTATTGATTATATCATCACAGAGGGTGAGAAAATAAATCTTCTTGAAATTAATACAACTCCGGGTATGACTCCTACAAGCTTTATCCCTCAACAGGTACGAGCTGCAGGATTGGATATCAAGGATGTATTAAGTGATATTATAGAAAATAAGTTTAACTGATAAAATAATTATATTATGAAAATGCCAGCCGAATTTGACGAGATTCGTCCTTATAATCCCGAGGAGTTACCTCAGGTATTCGAGGAACTGATAGCAGATCCTGATTTCCGTGCTGTCACTGAATCGATTATTCCTGATGTACCTTTTGAGATGCTTGCTCATAAGTTGAGACAATGCAAAACAAATCTTGATTTCCAAAAAGCATTTTTTTATAATATGCTGTGGAAACTGGTTAAGGAGCAGGGTAATGGAATGGATATGGATTGTAGCTCGATAACTGATAAAAGCATTAACTACACATTTATATCTAACCACCGTGATATTATACTCGATTCTGCTTTCTTGTCAGTGCTTCTTATCGACAATGGATTCAATACTGTCGAGATAGCTATAGGTGATAACCTACTTATCTACCCATGGATAAAGAAATTGGTGCGCATTAATAAGTCGTTTATTGTAAAACGTGGAGTGAGCATACGACAGAAATTAGAGACTTCGGCTCTTATGTCGAGATATATGCATTATGCTATAAACCATAAGCATGAAAATATTTGGATTGCACAAAGACAGGGTAGAGCTAAAGATTCCGACGATCGTACCCAGGAGAGTGTTTTGAAAATGATGACTATGGGAGGAGAGGGTAGTGTAGCGGAAAGACTCATCGATTTAAATCTTGTTCCACTTTCAATTTCCTATGAGTATGATCCTTGTGATTATCTTAAGGCTAAAGAGATGCAACAACAACGCGATAATCCTGAACATGTAAAGAGCCCTGAAGATGATCTTATCAATATGAAGACAGGATTGTTTGGATATAAAGGAAAAATTCATTTCCAAACTGCTCCATGTTTGAATGACTTTATAGCTAATATTGACCCTTCTGTAGGTAAAAATGAGATTTATACAATAATTGCTGATAAGATTGATTACTATATTCATTTAAACTACCGTATCTATGCCATAAACTATATTGCATATGATGTATTGAAAAATGAAAATAGATTTGTAGATAAATATACATCTCAAGAGAAAGAGGATTTTATGAAATATATTGATAATCAGATTGGTAAAATCGATTTGGAGAATAAAGATTATGAATTCCTTAAGGAGAAGATATTGATAATGTATGCCAATCCTTTGATAAATCATTTAGTTGCAATAAGCAAATGAAAAAACTCTTTAGGAACATAGCATTTGTAATATTATCCGTAACACTCCTCACCTCATGCAGCGAGGAGGAGGAGTTTGTTTACCCTGATATAATAAATGAGTTTGTAGATCTTACTACCGATTCTGCCGGTACAGTTAATCTGCTTACTACCGATAGCGGTGAAAGTTGGAAAGTGCCACCAATGAAAGGACTTTCAGGACTTTCAGCGGATACTATTTATCGAGCTGTATCAAAATTTGTTCCAGGTACAATACCTAACGAAGATACAGCCACCTTATACACATGCGAGGGAGTTTTGGCTCCTGTTCCGATGAAAGCTTCAGACTTTAAAGAGATAAAGATTGACCCGGTAAAGATACAGAGTATATGGAGAGCAGGCGAATATGTAAATATCATATTGAATGTTTTAGTTAAAGATAAAAGTCATAAATATAGCTTTATTGAAAACTCATTATCAAAAATCGACGATAGTGATATAAAACGACTCACCATAACTCTTTATCATGATAATAATAATGATGTTTTAGCTTTTTATCGTACTGTTTATTTATCAATCCCTCTTTGGGCATATAAAAATATTTTAAACAAAGGCGATGAGATAGAGGTTAATATTAATACATATGATAATGGTATTGTAAATAGTATTTTTTATTATTAATAATTGATGACTATGATGCGTTTAGGCTTATTTATACTGTTTGTTTTTGTACTTGCAATAGGATTATGGGCTTGTATAGGTCAAAAGAGTGATAAGTTTGAAAATCTTAACTCTTCTCAATTTAATAATCTTATTCATGAACATAGAGATATTCAAATAGTTGATGTTCGCACTGCAGCCGAGTTTTCACAAGGTCATATCCAAGGTAGTAAAAATATTGATATTTATGATCCTGATTTCTCCTCTTTGGTGGATAAGGAACTTGATACCAATCGTCCGGTAGCTTTGTATTGTAGAAGTGGCCGAAGAAGTCGAAATGCTGCTAATATCCTTGTTGAGAAAGGTTTTAAAGTTTACCACCTTGATAAAGGAATAACAGGATGGGAGAAAGATGAAATGCCGGTGGTAAAATAAAATAAAAAAAGGAGTAAAGTGATCAGCTTTACTCCTTTTTCATTCTATGAAGAATAATTTCTTATTTTCCATTATATTCGTCAGAAACAGTTAATTTCTTACGACCTTTAGCACGACGGCTAGCTAGTACTCTACGACCATTAGCAGTTGCCATTCTTTCACGGAATCCGTGTTTGTTTTTTCTCTTTCTGTTCGAAGGTTGAAACGTTCTTTTCATTGTATATACTATTTTTTATGTTATTCCTTTTCACTCATATTCGGGCTGCAAAATTAGTTACTTTTTTGAAATAAACAAAGAGTTGAATCATTTTTTGCTTATTTACCTTTGCGTTTTTTATTGATTTACATTACTTTTGCATTTGAAATAGCATTGAATTGCTTTATATAGTCTCTAAATAATAATCAAATATAAAAAGAATATTTTATGATTAATGCTCAAGACATTAAAATTGGAACAGCTATCCGTATGGATGGTAAATTGTATTTCTGTATTGACTTTCTTCATGTGAAACCAGGAAAAGGAAATACTTTCATGCGTACAAAATTGAAAGATGTTGTAAATGGTTACGTTTTAGAACGTCGTTTCAATATTGGAGAGAAGTTGGAAGATGTGCGTGTAGAGCGTCGTCCTCACCAATACCTTTACATGGAAGGTGAAGAGTATATATTCATGAACCAAGAAACATTCGATCAAATTCCAATTGCTAAGAGCCTTATCAATGGTGTTGATTTCTTGTTAGAAGGTATGATACTTGATGTAGTATCCGATGCTTCTACTGAAACAGTGCTTTATGCTGATATGCCTGTAAAAGTTCAGATGAAGGTTACTTACACTGAACCAGGTTTGAAAGGTGATACTGCTACTAATACATTGAAACCAGCAACTGTTGAGTCAGGTGCAACTGTTCGTGTTCCTCTTTTCATCTCAGAAGGAGAAACTATCGAAATCGATACTCGCGATGGTTCATACGTTGGTCGTATTAAAGCTTAATAGAGCTTTTTAATAATATTAGGCGGAACTTCTTGCAAGCTCCGCCTTTTTTATTTTCCTTTGTTATAAATCAACAAGCGATGAAATACTCATTTATTATTCCAGTTTATAATCGTCCCGATGAGGTGGACGAACTGCTTGATAGTTTAAGCCGACAGACACATAAGGATTTTGAAATTATTATTGTTGAAGATGGTTCGCAAAAGCCATGTTTGGATATTGTTGAAAAGTATAAGGATAATCTCAATATAGAGTACTTTTTTAAGGAAAATTCCGGCCCCGGCGATACAAGGAATTATGGTGTGACAAAGGCTAATGGAGAGTATATTATTATACTCGATTCGGACTGTATTTTACCGGACACTTATTTAGAGATGGTAGAGAAGAGTCTTGAGGAGCATCCTTGTGACGCTTTTGGTGGACCAGATAAAGCTCACGACTCATTTACCGATGTACAAAAAGCTATAAACTATGCTATGACATCCTTCTTTACAACAGGAGGTATTCGTGGTGGTAAGAAGCAGATGGAGAAATTCCATCCTCGCAGTTTTAACATGGGGGTTCGACGAGAAGTTTATACTAAACTTGGAGGATTTTCGAAGATGAGATTCGGAGAAGATATCGATTTTAGCATACGTATATTCAAGAGCGGATATAGATGTTTGCTTTTTCAAGATGCTTGGGTATGGCATAAAAGAAGAACTGACTTTAGGAAGTTTTTTAAGCAGGTTCACAATTCAGGTATTGCACGTATAAATCTATATAAAAAGTATCCCGAATCGTTAAAATTAGTGCATCTGTTGCCGGCCTTATTTACTATTGGTACACTTGCTTTATTGGTTATGAGTATGTTTTGTTGGTATTTTATTCTACTGCTACTGCTCTATTCGCTAATAATATTTATTGATTCTTCAATAAGCAACAAAAATATATATGTAGGATTAATTTCTGTACTAGCTGCATTTATACAACTTATAGGGTACGGCACAGGATTTATTTCTGCTTTTTGGAAACGTATTATTATGAAAGAGGAAGAATTTTCGGCTTTCAATAAGAATTTTTATAAGTAAGCAATCTTTAGTTACATCCTGTTGTTCATTATTAAAATATATTTCATAATATGAACAACAAATTATCGATCAATAGTTGGTCCATAGAGGACCGACCACGTGAGAAGATGAGCATGCATGGTGCATCATGTCTCTCAAATGCTGAACTACTTGCTATACTGATAGGCTCAGGAAATAGAGATGAGAGTGCTGTGGAGTTAATGAAGAAGATTCTAGCACATTTTCACAATGATCTGGTGTTGCTTGATAAAGCTTCTCTTGAAGAGTTGTGCTCTTTTAAAGGTATTGGAACGGCTAAAGCAATAACTATATTAGCAGCTTTGGAACTTTCAAAAAGAAGATCACAATCTTCACCTCATGAGGCTACCATTATACGCAGCTCGGATGATATATATCGCTTTTTCTATCCTCAGATGCGTAATCTCGGTATTGAGGAGTGTTGGATACTTTTAATGAATCAAAGTGCAAAAGTATTGGAAAAGGTAAAGATCAGCTCGGGTGGACTTACCGCAACGCTTGTTGATGTACGTTGCATAATGCGTGATGCACTGCTTAAAAGGGCAACATCGTTGGTTGTTTGTCATAATCATCCATCGGGAAATGTAAACCCAAGTCAGGATGATGATAATATAACGATTAAGATACGTGATGCAGCAACACTTATGAATATCCGTTTGCTTGATCATGTTATATTAACAGATGGAAACTTTTATAGTTATGCTGATGAGGGAAGAATATAGAATTTGATTAAATTTGCATTATAAATAGATCATGATTATGAATGCTGATGAACGTTTAAAAATAGAAGAGCGAATCGTAGAGATGCTTAAAACAGTCTACGATCCTGAGATACCTGTTGATATATATAGCTTAGGGTTAATTTATAATATAGATCTTCATGATGATGGTGAGGTGGTGATAGATATGACTCTTACTGCTCCTAACTGTCCTGCAGCTGATTTTATTATGGAGGATGTCCGTCAAAAGATTGATTCAATTGAGGGAGTTACATCATCGGTTATCAACTTGGTTTTCGAACCTGAGTGGGATAAAGATATGATGAGCGATGAGGCGAAACTGGAACTTGGTTTTATGTAATTGAGTTTTTATACGTTATAAAACATGAAAAATATATATTTCCTTTCGGATGCACACTTAGGTTCACGAGCTATAGAGCATAGCCGTACTCAGGAAAGACGGTTAGTTAAATTCCTTGATAGCATAAAGAATAAGGCTGCTGCTGTGTACCTCTTGGGAGATATGTTCGATTTCTGGTACGAGTATAAATTTGTTGTTCCTAAAGGGTATACACGTTTCTTAGGAAAAATATCTGAACTTACAGATATGGGAGTTGAGGTACACTTCTTTATTGGTAATCATGATATATGGTGTATTGACTACTTTGAGAAGGAGTGTGGAATGATAGTTCATCGTTCACCTGTGACATGTGAGATTTATGGTAAGGAGTTTTACTTGGCTCATGGTGATGGACTAGGTGATCTTGACCCAAAGTTCAAACTGTTACGGAGAATCTTTCATAGTAAAACATTAAGAAAATTGTTCTCCTGCATTCATCCTCGATGGAGCATGAACTTCGGCCTTGAGTGGGCAAAGCATAGCAGGCTTAAACGAGTGGATGGAAAAGAACCTGAATATCAAGGAGAAGCTTATGAACCATTGGTACTCTTTTCGAAGAATTATTTAAAAACTCATCCGGATATAAACTTTTTTATCTATGGACATCGTCATATCATGCTAAACTTGATGCTTAGCAAATCATCATCAATGATTATTCTTGGCGATTGGATAAATGAATTCTCCTATGCTGTTTTCGATGGTGAAAACATATTCCTTGAGCAATATATTGAGGGAGAGAGTGTACTATAATAGAACTCTTTTTAATAAATAATATACACCCCAAAAGTTATTTCAACTTTTGGGGTGTATATCTATAAATAAGTTGCTATTAAAAAAATACATATTCACTTTTGCTTAAACGATTGTGATATAAACAAGAAAAGAGGGCACCCTTAAATAAATGGGGTGCCCTCTTTAATATATGTAATATCTTAAATATTATTTGTTGTTTAGGATATCCATTGTATCGCTAGCAATCATCAACTCTTCATCAGTTGGGATAACGCAAACTTTAACTTTAGAGTCAGGAGTAGAAATAACAGTCTCTTTGCTACGGATTTTAGCATTCAACTCAAGGTCAAGTTTAACACCCATAAATTCTAAGCCTTCACATACTCCCTCACGGCAAGTTGATTGATTTTCACCAACACCACCTGTGAATACGATTACGTCAACACCACCCATAACTGCTGCATAAGCACCTACATATTTCTTTATTCTGTAGTCATACATCAAGTCAGCAAGAATAGCCATCTTATCTTCGCCAATAGCAACAGCTGTTTCAAGTTCACGCATGTCGCTTGACTTACCGAATATGCCTAATAC
>JAEZKJ010000172.1 GCA_023415545.1 Bacteroidota bacterium | reverse complement strand
CACCACCATTATTTGCTGGGGGGAGAGTGTCTGTACCTGTTGTTGATTTTGTGTCTGTACTTGACTAAATCTTTCCACCATATCTCTAATTCATCTGTTTCAACAGTGCAAAATTAATCATTATTTTCATATCTGTTGAATATTATTCAATAGTTATAGTGTAATATAAATTATTGAATGATTATTATAAAGAAAACGTAATAACTTGTTTCAAACTCTTCGAACATAAAATCAAAAAACATTGTCATTCATCCATTTCACACTGTGAAACAGATGAATGACAATGTGAAACTGATAACTCACATTGTGAAATTAATAAGTTATCAGGATCTATTACTTTTTTCTTTTTGAATTAATGATTAAAACATTAGTAACTAATTATAAAAACTTTAGCAAAGCAGCAATGATATTAATATCTAAAACTACTACCTCCTAAGAACTCTCTAAGTAAGGATGTAGGAGGAAGATCTCCATCCTTAACAGGCACAAAATATTCAAGGAACTTACGTAAGCGATGCGCTTCGGAATACTCAGGTCGATTATTTGGTACCATTCTTAGAATCGGTTCTACATAATCTTTAAGCACTGCAAGTTCGTAAATAAGAGCAGAGTTGAACATAGCATCAGCGTTCTCTTGATATGGAAATATCCACTTCTCTTCACCTTTTCGAACGCTTGGCCATCGGGCTATGGTTTCTTCAGCCGAGTAGTTTCTATATTTATAGTCACGTAAAATTCTTCTTAACAGTCGGTTGTCGGTTGTGGGGATATAGTTGTGATTGTCAAGTAGAATAGTAGTAAGTGCGGAAACATAAATTTTGAAAGTATGTTCTTTGGGAATATTTGGTATTAATTCCGGGTTAAGAGCATGGATTCCCTCTAAAATCAAAACCATGCTATCGTCAATTTTTAGTTTTTCTCCTTTAAACTCACGTTTACCTTTCGAGAAGTTAAAAGTAGGCAACTCAATCTCTTCGCCTCTTAAAAGAGAGTGAAGTTGTTCATTGAAAAACTCCAAATCCAGTGAGTATAGTGACTCATAATCATAATCACCATTCTCATCTCGAGGAGTCTTTTCACGTTCAACAAAATAGTTGTCAAGTGATATAGGATAAGGTTTAAACCCACTTGCCATAAGTTGTACGCAAAGGCGTTTGCTAAACGTAGTTTTTCCTGAAGAAGATGGTCCCGATATAAGAACAAGTTTTACTGCTTTGTCGCTATTGCTTCTATTTACAATTACATCGGCAATATTGGCAATCTTCTTCTCTTGAAGAGCTTCCGAAATGTTTATAAGTTCAGTGGCTTGGCCATTGATACAAGCAGAATTGAACTCACCAACAGTACCAACTCCAATAATTTTGTTCCATTTCCTATACTCTTTAAAAGCGTCGAGCATTTTTTCTTGTTTTATAACCTCTTCTAAAGTGTCAGGTTTTTTTCGGTTTGGCACCATCAGAAGTAAACCATTGTAATATTTTATTACATCAAATAGTTTTATATAACCTGTACTTGGTAATAGGGAACCATAATAGTAGTCAACGCTATCCTGTAAAGTATAATAAAATGAGTATAGATTACCCGATGTTTCAAGCAGTTTAACTTTATCCATCATGCCCTTCTCTTTGAAAAGTTCAATAACCTCATCTGTATGTTTCTCAAATCTATGGAATGGGATATCTTCATTAATAATTTCAACCATTCTCTTTTTAATTTTTGATACATCATCAAGTGTAATCTCTCTTCCTATTTGAAGATTGCAGAAATAACCCTTTGAAACAGGATGCTCAAGTAAAATTTCGCCACATGGATAAATATCTTCTACAGCTTTACACAGAACAAAACATAAAGAACGCACATATGTACGCATTCCTGAAGCGCTAGTAATATCTAAAAATTCAATATCTTTGTTATTATATACTCTGAAATTCAGTCCCTCGACCTTGTTGTTAACTTTAGCACTTACAGGACCATATGGTAGATTTAGGTTAAAACCTTTATAAATTTCCAAAAGTGAACTTCCTATTGGGAAACTCTTAAGAATATTATTATTTTTGCAACAAATTTGAATCATACATAGTTTAATTTTTAATGAAATAGAAAAGTGCAGTCAAGATACTAAATAATGGTATAGATTGTTACTTTCTATAAAAAATAGCAAGAAATGGAATATTCATTTTATGATTTGTTAAAGTTACTTGGCTCATTAGCCCTGTTCCTTTATGGAATGAAGATAATGAGTGAAGGTCTTCAAAAGTTCGCCGGAGATGGCCTACGAAACATTTTAACGGCAATGACACGTAACAGAGTTACTGGTGTATTAACTGGAGCGTTAATAACAGCTCTGATACAATCCTCCTCGGCAACTACTGTAATGGTTGTTAGTTTTGTCAATGCCGGGCTACTTACGTTAACGCAATCCATAAGTGTTATAATGGGTGCAAATATTGGTACAACGGTTACAGCTTGGATAATCTCCTTGTTTGGTTTTAAAGTTGATATTGCTGCTTTTGCACTACCTCTTCTTGCTTTAGGTATTGTTCCTCTATTTTCTCAAAAAAGTTC
>JAEZKJ010000014.1 GCA_023415545.1 Bacteroidota bacterium | reverse complement strand
ATTATCGAGAATTTACCATATACTGGCTTGGAATATGACAAGTATAATAACGGGAATGCTTGGTGGCCATTTCAGTATGAATAGATAAAGATGTAACGCTTTTCAGTATGTGGATTGAAAGCAGTGGTTATAGTTCTAGGTGATGTAACACAAAAAAAGTCTATATCAATTAGTAAAAGAGACATTTTTTAAAACTTATCTTCAAACTATAGCTCTGTTTATATAGATTAATGTATAGTTTATATAAACCAATGTATAGTTTATATGAACTAATCATTGGTTTGAAGAATTCTTCATAATCTTTGATGAGTGCTGGAAAAAGTTTACAGTTTGTTTCTTTAATCCTAACCATTATTACTCTAAATAGTGTAAGTTAAAATTTATTCTTAAAAGAAGAATCCCTGAGATAATTGGCATGTTCCTATAATCATGGAATATACTGATTTTCTCAGGGATTGTTTCAAAATGTTGTATAATCTCATTAATTATACTCTTATTTCATGAGTACAACAAAACATATGAACTAACGTTTTTCATATAACTAAAGATTGACTTTACTAAGAATGAGTAGTAAAGTCAATCTCTATAATTAGGCACCCGCTGTACGAGGCATTAATACAGGTTCTGATTTCATTCTTGCCTGTAATGCTTTTAAGAGTAAGGTTAATTTAATTTCCTTATATAAGGGGTTGGCCCAATGATTCACCATTTCATTTGGGTCGTTTTTAAGGTCAAAGAGTTCGCCTTCATCCGAATTCATATCATAAGTCAACTTATAATTCTTATCAATATAAGTGCATACATAAAACTTAGTCATTTGAAAGCGATTTTCTACTAACACATGATCACGAATTTCATCTTTCTTACCCAATAATACATCTGTTTGGTCAACACCTGTCATGCAACCGGGAATTTGTGTTCCAACCATATTCAAAAAGGTAGGAGCGAGGTCGACTAAAGAAATTAGCGCATCACTTCTTTTGCCCTCAGGAATCTTTCCTTTAAATGAAGCAATAAAAGGAATTTTTAAATCATCTTCATAATCGAATACTCCTTTGCCGGTTAAGCCATGATGACCGATGAATTCTCCATGATCGGTTGTAAAAATGATAAGTGTATTGTCAAGCTGTCCATTTTTTTCAAGATGATCAAGTATTTTACCTATATAATGATCCATCATTGAAATCATACCATAGTATATAGCTTTATTTCTTTTTAAGCTACTCTCAGTCCATTTATGGTGTGAAATACCATGCACAGGATAAGAAGTGCCAGGTTCAGCCCACACGGATTTGTCAAACTTCGCTTGACGAGTAACTCGATAGTGTAAAGGCATATCCGAGATATCATCATGTAGTGTTTCCGGTAAATCCATATCATCAGGGTTGTACATAGAAGCCCATGGCTCAGGGATTAAAAAAGGTTTGTGAGGATCGAAAAAGCTTGCCCAAAGCATAAAAGGTTTATTCCCTTTCTTGTATTGGTCAAGTAATGCAATACAACGTTCTGCAATCCAAGCATCTGTATGATACTCTTCAGGTATATTCCATGCACCATTTTGTCCTTTAGGAACATTGCCTGTAGGGGTACGATACCAATCTTTCCACTTATCTCCCACCTTTTCCTGTAACCACACTCCATAATGTTGACCCACGTGAGCTTCATCTCCATGATTACGAGTTAACTCAACATGTTTGAAGCCATAGAAGGGGCCATGATAATTTTTCCAAAAATCCAAATCTTGTAAAATAGGATATGCCTCACACGATGGGAATTCTGCAGTTCCTTGTAATGGCTGAAAATGTGCTTTACCTACTAATGCTGTTTCATAACCACATTCGTTCAAAACATCTCCGATACACAATTCAGTCTCTGGCATTTTGGTTCCAAGCGCATAAGCTCCATGCTGACTAGGATAGCGGCCTGTAATCATAGAAGCACGCGTAGGAGTACTTACTGTGTTGCATGTATAAGCCTTATCAAAAATAGTACCATGCTGAGCTAGTCTATCCAAATTAGGCGTTTTACATTTAGGGTCATTATATCCCATCGCCATCCAATGATGCTGGTCACTGGTAATGAACAAAATATTAGGTGCATTTTCCGAAACAGTTCTTTTAGGCTTTTCACCGTAGTATTTCTGATAAAGAGCCTTAAGTTCAGGTGATTGAGCTATAGCTAACTGTGGAAGTAGAATAGCCGCATTTATTAATAATAAATTTTTATTCATAATATTGACTTTTTATATTTCAAAGTGTTGTAAAAACTATCGTAATACTTCGACCATGTGAAATATTGTATTTCCTTTTAAAGCAGTAATGGTTATATCCGGAGTTAATGCTGCAATCTCTTTCTTATTCTTTCCTGCAATCATTCCTTGTTCTACTAATCTATTAGCTTCAATTCCATTAAGTGGCTCAGTGCCTTCTACTTTCCAAACCATCTCTTTCCATTGTCCGGTATTGGTATTTTTTACATTATATTTTTTATTACCATGAGAAATAGTCCACATGTTGTCTCCCTCATCTAAATATATAACACGAAGAGATAATTGACAACCTTTAGTAGCTTTAACAAAAGTAGGATGCATAACTACTGACATGCTTCCCCCTTCAGGAAGCTTTCTAGCCCAAGCTCCATAACGACTTTCATCTGCACCAACATTGTGAACACCAACCGAATTGCCTGGTTGAACCAAGGTTAATAACGTATAGTCTTCTGTAAGAAATTGCAATGGTTTTTTCCAACACAAACTACTATCACATTGACGGAATGCAGCCCAAACGCCAGGAGTAGTTTCTGCATAACGATGCTTTCCTACATACTTGGAACCAAAATCGAATGCACTTCTGAACTCATCTTTCATAATTTGTGGTACTTTCTTTTTGAATTTTATTCCTTTAACAGGAATATCAAGATCGCTGCTATATGTTGCCAAAAAAGAAACGCCACAATTTATATCCATCAATATTCTCCAATAGTTCCACTGTTGAGGAGAACAGAATCTTGGATCCTTTACACCACCATGTTCACCCCAAGCACTAGCCCAAGGCTCGGCATAAGCAAACGTTTTGCCCGCCCTGCAATAATCCATGAAAACCAAGTATTGTCTTTCATTGCCTCGTGATTCCGCTTCACTTGATGTGTGAAACCAGGCTAATCGCCCTTCACGAAAATCATTTTCATACTCCTTGCGTAAATCCTCGATAATCCCATTTCGTACAAAAACTTTGACAATTGGAGAAAGCTCTTTAACGAATTGATCCAAAACATCTTTTGTATATTGAGTCACACTTTTTTGATTCCAGGGTGTAGCTTCAGTATCCCCTTCAGGAATAACCCATTTACTATAATCATCTCCTTTATCTTTTACATATCTTGAAGCAGAATGGTGTTCTGTTCCATATGGATTTAAGTTCATACGTACTCCAATGATATTTTTCAGATAAGGGCTTTGTTTTAGATGTTCGGCCCATGCCTTGATAAAATCAAGATAAGCTTTCTTAAAGCGAGGATGCCAGAACATTAGCGTATAATCGTCTTTAACTTGCTGACTGAGCTTAGCAGGATAATAAGGTATCTCTTTAAACATCCATTTAGGCTTATTATTGCCATTTATTTGAAGAGTTGTATTGATATTCAATTCGCTATACCTCTTCATCCATGCATCAAGTAATGACCAATCATATACTCCGGGGCCTTTCTCTATGTCGGCCCATTGAAGCACAATCTGCCCACCTGTAATATAAGGAAGATTCAATAAGTGATTATTCTTATTGATCCATATAGCATACATTCCTTCCGGATTCTTTAACTCGGTACGTGCTTTTACACCTGACAGAATAGCCGATTTATCAACTTTCTGACTATAAACTGTTGTAAATAGAGTAAGTGTAAAAATAAAAAATAAAGTTTTCTTTATCATAAAGTGTTTTTTTATAAATCAAGACTATACCAAACAAATGTCGGTTTTATAATTCAATTAGAACATTTCTAAAGCGACAATGCTTAGAGGTGGCATCTTGACATTTATTGTATTATTATTCCCTTTCTTGAAATTATTAAATGGTGATATCTTAATTTTATCAGGTTTTTCAAAAGAATTATAATCTGTATATAACTTGGAAGTTAAAACTTCCCCTTTTATTTGTTTAGCATTAAAACCATTCAATATTACATCTGTGGAAAATTCTTGCTTAGGATTTAAATTGACGATTGTAACATGAATTTTGCCATCTTTATCTTGCGAAGCCGAGACATTAATTGATGGTATTCCCTCTGTTCCATAAGTATAATTGCCTGAAGTGGCACATGCTTTGAGTAAATTCGCCTCTTGGTGAACTTTAAACATTTTAAAAATATGGTAAGTAGGAGTTAACAACATCTTTTCTTTATCAGTAAGTATCAAGGCTTGTAAAACATTGACTGTTTGAGCTAAGTTTGCCATACGCACTCTATCTGAATGATTATTGAAGATGTTCAATGTAGAAGCGGCTATAAGAGCATCACGCATGCTATTTTGCTGATATAAGAAACGAGGATGAGTATTTGGTTCAGGATCTGTCCATATTCCCCATTCATCCACAACCAAAGCTATTTTCTTCTTTGGGTCATATATATCCATAATAGCAGCCTGTTTGGTAAGCAACTCATCCATGAATAAAGCATTTTTTACGCCACCAAAATATTCTTTTTCATCGAATTGTGTAGCAGCTCCCTTTTTACTCCAAACTCCGGTTGGTATGGTATAATAGTGAAGAGAGATACCCCATAACATTTTAGCAGGTATTCTCTTTAAGCATGTTTCCATCCAATTATAATCAGTATCGTTTGGTCCACAAGCTATCTTTTTTAACTTATGCCCTGAATAATCATATGCAAATCCTTGAAAACATCTGTATTCATCCGAATAATGTTCGGGAGTCATATTACCTCCACATCCCCAACTTTCATTTCCTATACCTAAAAAACTAACTCCATATGGTTCCTTATGCCCGTTTTCTTTACGCAAGTTGGCCCAATATGAATCTCCTGAATAGTTTAAATATTCTACCCATTCACGCAAATCTTTAGGCGAAGCTGTAGCCACGTTGGCTGAAAGATAGGGCTCACATCCTAAGAGTTCGCATAGTTTCATAAACTCGTCAGTACCAAAACTATTATCTTCTACAACTTCTCCCCATTTACTATTAACAATCTTTGGCCGTTTTGTAGGATCTCCAATTCCATCCTTCCATTGATACTCATCTGCAAAACAACCACCGGGCCAACGTAGATTTGGAATATTTATATCACGTAAAGCCTTTACGATATCCATACGAATTCGCCCTTCTTTTGCAACATTTAGCTTAGGATCAACCCAAAAACCATCGTATATACAACGTCCTAAATGTTCGGCAAAATGGCCATAAATATTTTTACTTATAGTTTGTTGTGGTATGTCGGCTTGAATGGTGATTATTGCTTTATTTTCTTGCGACCACAATGAAGTAGAAAGAAGTAATGTTAATGCAAAAAGTTTTATTTTCATGGTATTATGGTTTGTGTATGTTACTTTTACAAATTAGGTACGGAATATTTTTCCATACCTAATTTGAACAAAAAAAAGTAGATTAGATTAATTCAATTCAAGAGATTTGAAATCATTTTTACGAATTAATCCATTATTAGAAATTGTATAGTTTTTAGGTAACTCATTACTCCACTTTAAACCACTGACACGTTCACTTAAAATAGCTCTATGCTCAGCGATTACATCCTTCATCTCTTTTTTATATGCTATATTTACGAACTCATTAGGATCTTGCTCGTGATCATACAACTCTTCTAAACCGATTCCTGGATAATATATATACCTATATCTATCAGTTCTTACCGCATATCCCTTGCCATTGGCAGGAGCTTGAAAATTATAGGATGTAATTGCAGCCGGATGTTTAGCTTTTTTACCTTTTAAAAGTTGAACTAAACTATGGCCGTCACAGTTTTCAGGTGCTTTTTTACCAATTAATTCTGCTAGAGTAGGGAAAATATCTATCAAACTAACGGCAGCTTTGCTTACAGTACCTGCTTTAGTTACTCCGGGAGCATAAAACATCAATGGTACTCGAGTCGATTCTTCCCACAATGTAAATTTTTCCCAATTTTCCTTTTCGCCAATATGCATTCCATGATCCGACCACAATACTATTATGGTATTTTTGTTATAAGGAGAAGCCTCAATCACATCCAATAGACGTCCAATTTGTGCATCAGCGAAAGATATACAAGCCATATATGCACGAATTATCTCTTTCCAACTTCTATTTTGCATCACAAACTTATGCCAACTTCTTCTGCCATGGTCAAATGCATCAGCCAAATCATCATTATTAATTACCAAATCGGGTATTGAATCCAATGGATACATGTCATAATATTGTCTAGGAACTTCCCAAGGAATATGAGGCTTAATGAAACCTGCAGCCATGAAAAGAGGTTTTTCTCTCTTTCTACTTAATTCATATTTAACCCAATCAACAAGTTGATAATCAGGCATCTTTGTGTCACTGCAATCAATAGGTCCCCATGTAAAATGCTTAATAGGTCTTTTCCCTTTTATGCCTTCTGGATTCTTTACTTTCTCTGCGGCTGGAATCTGGTAGGTAGAAGGAACATACGCACTTGGCCACCAAAAATCCCAACTTTCAGCTTCACCCTGATTAAGAGTAAGCCAAGGTGGAGCTAATGTGTGATATATTTTCCCACCTGCCAAAGTTTCATAACCATTGGATTTAAAGAATTGCTCTATAGTGACTACATCTTTCATTACATCCTCTAGTCTCCATTGTGGGCCATCATAAGGTATATTATGCATAATATTTGATCTGGCAGGATGAACACCTGTCATTACTGAAAGTCTTGACGGTGCACTTGCCGGTGCAGCACAATGAGCATTTGTAAAAGTAATTCCTTTAGAAGCTAAACGTTCTAAATTAGGCGTTTTTATTCCTGGAAGGCCACCCAAAGGAGTAATCCAGTCATTCATATCATCTACTGCTATAAAAATAACGTTAGGTTTTACCTCTTCGGCAATTGCCATACTCAACGAACTTAGACATAACGTTCCACTAAGCAATAAATTCGCATTTCTCATAATATGATCGAATTTTAATAAAACTACAATTAAAGTTTATTGTTAGTGAAGAATTATCTGATAACCTTGATTCCTTCTTCACTACAAACAATTGGTGCCATTTGCAAGAAAGTATATCTTTGATGTTTCTCAAGTAACCTAGCCTCTTTACCTTCTCTAAAAGGTTCTACATGATAAAATATAAATGCTTCATTTTTATCTTTCACGTAAACACTAGGATGTCTGCCTTGGGCCCAATCCAAAGTTCGCTCTGAAGTTCCTGCTTTCATAATCTGACCATGATATTTCCAGGTAATACCATCTTCGGAACTATAGTTAGCCAAACCTACATGTGGATCGGTAAGCATGTAGAAACGATTCTTATACATGAAAACATATACCGCTTCCTGATATGGTAAGCAATGAAGATCGAAATTATTAACATCACCTTGAACTTCACCTTTCATTTCCCAGTTATATAAATCAGTGCTCTCTGCATAACGAATCATTTTCTTCTTGTTACGCATATACTCGGTACCTCCCACATAATACATTCGATATATACCGGAAGGCAATTTGATAACCGACGCATCCAAACTTTTGCTTTCATTAACTACAACATCAACACGTTTCCAGCCGTTGACAATATCTGTAAGAGGAGTAACATAATGAACAATGCAACCTCCGGTTCCCCAAGGTGGAGTAGCATCCTCCTTGTAAGTAACAAACATGTGAATCATACCATCCTTTACAATACATCCCGGTGCCCAAAAAGTATGCTCGGAATCAGGTTTACCTCCTTCTCCATCGAAAGTACAATATCCTTGAAACTTCCAACTTTTCATGTCTTTAGAGGTACAAACTCCTATTGGAGTACCAACTGCTGAAGATTGTCCTAAAGCAGGACGACGTCCGGTATAGAAAATTATCCATTCCTTTGATTCAGGATTCCAAAGAATCTCCGGGTCACATGAACCACAATAATGCGAATCGGCATAAAGTGGAGCCGGTATATCAACTACTTTCTTTGCACAGCATGACATGCTAAATGCAAGAAAAAGACAAATAAGTATTTTGCTCATAAAACTATTCTAATAAGTTATAAGTTCTTTCGTGTTAATTCTATCATGTGGAATTTTGTATCTTCTTGGCTTTCATTTCTCAAAATCAAATCCGATCCTTTAGGACCATTTGCTATAAAAGCTGCATCGTTTATAGTAACTTCAACTTCTTTCCATTTATTTGATTTTTTATTTTTAACCTCAATAGCCTTTTGTACTTTACCATTCTTATCTACATAGTTTAAAGACCATTTACCTTGTCCTTCATCAAAGTACACCACGCGAACCTTCACCACTTTATCTTTATTTTTTGCAAAGAAATTTTTGTTCAATGCAAAATACATCTCATTTTTGCCGTTTTTAACGTCAAATCCTCTAGCGAAACGTCCATAAGGTTGATTCTTTGGCCCCACGTTCCACCATCCTTGGCTTGTTGCGTTAGCATCTATTTGATTAAGGAAAAGCTCATAGTTTCCTGGCTCCAAGTCAAAACCTACATCATTCATGGCTATAGACTTACGATTACTCATAGCACCTCCTATGGCATGATCGATATCGCCGTTACGAGCACCAAACTTTTCATACTTCTTAGCTATAGCTGCAAATCGTTCTTTGTTTGTGTCAATAGCTTTACCGAATATATTTTCAGGGAAACGTTCAGTATCGGCTGCATCCAATACATCTTTCATAGCCGAAAATGCTCCAATAGCTTCAGATGGATCTTTTTGTCCGGCATACTTATTATAGAACTCGAAACTAACTCGGTATTTTGGGTCTGCAATTAATTTGCCACTTAAAAGTAACATATCTAGTCCATAATACAAATTATAGGTACATAGCCAGTACATATTTTGGATATAGTTCTCTTTAAACCAACCATTTTCAGTCTCATCCATTTCTGAGCGGAAACGACGGAATTCACCATTAGAACAACGATTCCAAATATCAGCTTTTTTGTTCTTTATATAGGTTTTTTCGCCATTATATTGATAGATATGACCTGGGTGTCCAGATTTTTTCCAAGCATCGGGTACCAATGTATCTAGAATAGCTTCATACTGTTGCTGATTGCCTGAATTAATCAATAAGCGAATAGGTGGATTCATTGCAGTATATTTGTCACGGAATATTCGCCATGCATCTATCTTCAAGTCAACCCATCCTTTACCAGTTCCGATCTCATTACTGATTCTGTACTTTTTTTCGTATGGTTCACCTTTATAAGGACCTTCATCACCTGTAGTTCCTTCAGCAGTTTGAACAAAAAGAATCTTTTCACGAGTCTTTTTAGGCAATTTTGCTACCCAGTCAGCAGTGGTACGGATTTGATTAAACCAAAACTCACGATAATTGGGATGAAGATAATAAGGATAATAAGGGAAGCGTGCTTTATGTGAGCCACCACGCACATTTATCTTATCAGGTGTTTCTACTTTTGGTACTCCATTTTCATAAATCCAATTAGGACTATCGGGACCAACATAAATAATCATACCCACATATTTACCTAATTTTGTAGCTTGCTTGATTCTAGGTTCTATAGATTCCCAATTCCATTCCCCTTTTTCAGGCTCAATGGTACGCCAATGACTTGCTACCATTCTTCCTCTAACCAAGTCTACAATATCAGAAGTTATATTACCACCAGTCCATACACCATACGGATAAGATTTATCATTTTTACTTTGTCCATACACCGAAAGGGTAAATATGGCTATAATCAATAAAAGAAAGTTTCTTTTTTTCATAAGACTAGTATTTTTTATCAAAGGTTTTTACTTTCATTTTGTAATATTTTCTTGAGTCTTTGCACCTCTTTAGGATATTGACTGGCAACATTTTTCTTTTCACTCAAGTCTTTTTTTAAATTGTACAACTGATCAGAAGGGTAGTTACCTGTTTCAACTCTTGTATTAGGGTTATAAGTTCGCTTGTCATTAGGAGTGATATATTTCCATTCACCATCGGATACCGATAAAGCTCCTGCAGCTTCAATTACATAGTCACGTCCTTTTTTTGACTTCCCTAGCCAAGATTTTAAATAACCTTTGCTATCTGAAATCTGTTCATTGTTCAATGTAGTACCTAACAGTTCAGCCATTGTACCCATAAAGTCTATGTGAGAGATTAATGCCGATGAGACACCTTTTTTTACTTTACCCGGCCAACTTACAATAAATGGCACTCGTGTTCCTGCTTCAAAATTACTGTATTTACTTCCACGATAAGGACCCCATGGACGGTGATCGCCCAATAATTCTATTGATTTGTCTTTATAGCCATCGTCCACAACCGGCCCATTATCACTAGTCAAAACCACTATTGTATTCTCGGTTAAACCTAATTCGTCAAGGACATCCAACAGTTTACCAACCGACCAATCGAATTGAAGGATAGCATCACCACGATACCCCATACCACTCTTATCACGAAAACGTTCGTGAGGGAAGCGAGGTACATGGATGTCGTTGGTAGCACAATATAAGAAGAAAGGTTTATCCTTGTGTGACCTAATAAATTCAATAGCATGAGATACAATGCTATCTGCAATATTTTCATCTTTCCATAGAGCCTTTCCGCCACCTTTCATATATCCTATGCGGCTAATTCCATTTACTATGGCTTGGTCATGTCCGTAACTTGGCTTTAAATTATACAATAATTCTGGATTATCTTTCCCTGTAGGAAGTCCTGGAAATGGTTTATTATAACTTACTTCAATAGGAGCAGAGGCATCGTAATTGGCCACTTCTCCATTTTCAATATAGACACAAGGCACCCTATCGCCGGTAGCTGCCATAATATAAGAATGACTAAAACCGATATCTGACAAGTTTGGAGTAATCTTTTCATTCCAATTTTGTTCTCCGGTTTTATCACCAATACCCAAATGCCATTTACCTATGGCACAAGTTGCATAACCATTCTCTTTAAACAAATCAGCTACTGTATATTGTTCCGGACGTATTATCATTCCTGCATCACCAGTTGCTATACCTGTATCTTTTCTTCTCCAGGAATAATGTCCTGTTAAAAAAGAATATCTTGATGGAGTGCTTGTAGCAGCCACTGAATGTGCATCAGTAAAACGCACACCATTATTGGTCAATCTTTCCACATTGGGTGTGTGAATTGTATTGCTACCATTACAACTTATGTCGCCATAGCCTAAATCATCGGCCATGATAACAATTACATTAGGTTTGTTAAGTTGCTGTGCCAACGCCAATGAAGGGGCCAACACACCTATAGAAGCAGGGCAAAATAATTTCCAATTTAGGTTCATAATGTGTTTATTAAGATTCTTTTAAATCTTTCTTGCTCTTTCCTTTTGCATCTCTCAGAGTCTTTTCAATAGCTTTGCGAAAGCCTTCTTTATTAGCATTCTTAATGTTGAAATACTTTACAAAATGCTCCATAACTGCATTCGAACTCTTTCGATAAAGATCAGCATTCCAAATTTTATAAAAAGCATGACCTGCATTAGGATGAATCAACACAGAAGCCGTTCCACCATGTTCATTAATGGCTTTGGCGAAGTTCACACTCTGCTTATAATCGATTGTTTTGTCAGCATCACCATGAATAAATAGACTTGCAGGAGGATTTTTTTTCAAGAAAAAGATAGCTGAAGCTCTGCGTTGCTCTTCAGGTGTATATAACTTATACTTAATAGCACGTTCTTTTTCAAATTTTGCCCTTTTATTTTCATCTGCATTTTCATATCTATTTCTTGGCACAGCAGTAAAATCGTAAATGCCATTTATACCAACATAAACGCTGCATTCAGGTATCCATTGTGCCGCTAAAGCTGAGATAGGTGTACCGGCAGAACCACCACCAAATCCCACCTTGTTGAAATCACATTTGAATTGCTTGGCACGTTCTTTCACCCATTTATATGAATCCATTACATCTTCCATGGCTTTATCAAAATCTCCATTTTGGTCCATACATCTATAAGCCAATCCCACCATCACAATTCCCAAATTATCACACATTTCTTCTGCTGCTGCTCCTAATGAAGCATTTGGTACTTTAGTTTTGGTGCCACCGAGCCATCCACCACCATGTACATTGAAATATACCGGAAATGGGCCATCACCATCGGGCACCATAATAGAAATAGGAATTTCGAAACCATCTGCAACTTTAACTATGTCTTTTATGATAGTAGCTGCATTTATATTTAGCCAACCCATTGAAATCAATAATGCTATAGCAAGCATTTTTCCTATTCGTTTCATATATTAAACCTATTGAATTATTTAACTGTATATTTAATAAATATCACTCCGTTGGCTGGAACTAATACCTCTTGATTAAAAGATAATTCAGAATTGCCCCAAATATCTTTCAATGAATAATTTTCATCAGCCAATCCTAACTCAGAAGAAGATATTATATATTGCTGAGAATTTTCAGTATTACGATTAAAAATACCAATCCAACCCTCATTACTGTCTTTTTTCGGAGTGTTCCAAATTTCAATTTTACTTTGATCGTACTTCAAAGCTCCCATTACAGCATTTTGATTACAAGCTATCATTTCTGGATTAGTCAAAAGACTTAATGAAAAATCATCGAGAGTAAGCAAATTTCCACCCATCATCAATGGTGAAGCAGCTAGAGCTCGCATAGTAATAAAAGTATACATTTGATCCTGAGTTAATTGAGACTGACGATGGAATCCTTTACCCGAAAGTAATTCAATATTTGTCAGTTTACCCTCTTTCTTCATCTTCTTAATTTCATCATTCGACTCTTTACCGGTAAGTCCATCGGGTACGGGACTCATTACTTGAAGCTCACCGAATGGGATCATATCCATATCGATAAAGAAATTAGCATCTTCTTTGCCTTGCCATTTTCTCCATGCATTGAAGCATTGATTCAATCCTATTTGCTCATCCCAAATATCCTTTGTTACGCGCAACATATTTCCCAATTTAAAGAAATCAAGTTGGGTATCATCTACAAATCCTCCAGGGCTAAGGCTTAATACTATATTACGACCACTATTTTTAATCGCTTTTGCTACAGCCTCTACTTCAGCAGGGAAAGGTACAATATCATCAGCTTTAATGAAATCTACTCCCCATTCAGCCAACTGAGCTATCCAACTATCATAAAATTCCTGAGCTCCTGGACGGGTCATGTCTACACCATAATTTTGTGGACACCATTTGCATATACTTGTAGTATCAACGATATCTTGTGCACGATAATTTGTACCCTTAATCGGAGTATTTCTTTCTACAGATATACGAGGGATTCCACGCATAATGTGAATACCAAATTTTAGTCCCAATTCGTGACAACGATCTATTAATGGCTTCAATCCATTAGGAAAATAAGTTTTTGAAGGTTGTAACAAACCATATTCGTTGATATTCAGATTCTTTGCATGTTTTTCTTTTGGATATAAGGTCCCGGGAACTAAATCATATTCGCCAAACCAACCTGCGTCGATTACAAAATATTCATAACCATGTGGTGCCAACTTCTCGGCGAAAGCCTCTAAGTTTTTCATGGCAGCATCTTCATACAAATATGTTCCGTAACTGTCAAAACTATTCCATCCCATAGGAGGAGTAGGTACTGTGAATTCCTTTTCAGTAGTCACTGACTTGCAGCTGCATAATGCAATAGCACAAAGAAAAGCAGTAAATATTATTTTTTTCATTATTCCGTTCTTTTTTGATTTATAAGTTATTTTACTTCAGTAAGTTCAAGCACACAACTTTCGTATGGCCTGTTCATTGTAAATGGTATACCAACATTCATTAGGTATTCGCCTTCAAGCACAACGTCTGATTGTTTAAATGCCGATTTAACCAATTTATTTATTTCTGTTACCTTGTACTTTGCGTCAGGATTCAAACCTTTTAACTTCACTATACAACGTTCATTTCTTTCATGATATCCTGTGTTATATACAAATAATATAGCTTGATCTTTCTTTTGAGAAACATACATTAACGATGCACGATTTACATCATCATATGGAGAAATTAGACGATACAAATCGCCATGCTGGATCACCGGACGAATGCGCTTATAAGTTTCTATCGCTTTTTTAGAATATTCCAATTCTTTATTATTCATGTCTTTTGGTTGTAGCTCCATTCCAAAACGTCCGGACATAGCTACATCAAAACGGAATTTTAAAGGAAGAGTCATACCGGTTTGATGATTTGGAGCGGTAGATACGTGTGAACCAATTGCCATAGCTGGGAAGAACATGCTTGAGCCATGTTGGATATAAATTCTGTCCAATGCATTGGTATTATCGCTGGCCCAAAATTCATCATGATATTTCAATGAGCCAAAATCCATACGACCACCACCCGAAGAGCATGCTTGTAATAACAAATCGGGATATTTTTTTCTAATTTTATTATATACTGAATATAAACCCTTCACATAGTCATACCAAAAATGGCTTTGTTTGTCAGCTGGCAAGTAGGAAGACCCAACATTATTTACATAGCGATTGGCATCCCACTTAATGTAAGTCAAATTAGGTGACATGGCTACCATATCATCAATTGTCTTCTCAATGAAATCCTGCACTTTAGGATTAGTGAGGTCAAGAAGCCATTGATTACGTTCGGTATAAGGAGTATATCTATCAGTTTTCACTACCCAATCAGGATGTTTCTCGGCTAATTCACTTTTAGGATTAACCATCTCTGGTTCCACCCAAAGCCCAAATTGTAATCCTTTCTCTTTTGCATATTCAGCCAAATAAGTTATACCTCGTGGTAGCTTTTCCTTATTTGCCTGCCAATCACCTAAACCTGCATCAGTCGTATTACGAGGATATTTATTTCCAAACCATCCGTCATCCAATACAAAAAGTTCAATACCCAACGAAGCTGCATCATCTATCATTGCACATATCTTCTCTTCATTAAATTTCACACCTGTACCTTCCCAACTATTTAAAACCACAGGGCGTAAATCATTTCCATGAGCCAAGGCATATTTTCTGCTCCAATTATGGAAGTTTTGTGACATACGGTTCTTACCCTCATTGCTGTAAGTTAAAACCATTTCCGGAGTTGTCACCTCTTCTCCTTTGTTAAGTGATAATGCAGCAGCAAAAGGATTCATGCCCGATACGATGTTTAACATTTTATCTTCACCTATTTGGAATGAAAGTTTATAGTTGCCCGACCATGCCAAAGCTCCTCCATATACCTCACCTTCATACTCTCTTGATTTGCCGTCAAGCGATAAAACAAAAGTAGGGCTTTCGCATTGTGAAGATCTTACTCCTTTTAATGACTCAATTGATTTTACACCATTGGTCAACTCTTCTTCTTTCAAGTTCATCTCCTTACTCCAAGAGCCATAGAAGTGAGTCAAGTAATAAGAATTGGCCTGAAGAGGTATATAAGATGAAGCCAACTGCTCAATATTTATCTTTCCCTTCTCTTGATTACGAACAGAAACATATTGGGTAATGACATCTTCTTTATAATAAGCTGTATAATGTACGTCAACAAACAAATCGTATTTCTTATCTTTCAGCTCGACTATGGTTTCAGTAACATTCGAATCTATTTTATTTGTTTTGATACCTTTTAGTTCTAACTCACAACAAATTACCCCATCATTATGAGTAAGTTTCATCGCAGGTATAATATAGCTGCGTCCGCCATATGTAGGATAAAGAGCAGGGAAATTTTGATGAGCCGACAAAGTGAACAGGTCTTTTGAAAAGCCATTTATGTGATTCATTTTTTTCCCGTAATGACGAAATATTAGTTCGTTATTTTCGTCTACCGAAAAGACTAAACTCGAGTGCTCAGTATCGATCGACACATTTTGCTTAATATTTTGTGAATAAGCTGTGCTGATAGCAAAAATAAGAGCTACAAACTGAACAAAAATATTTTTTTTCATCTGTATTTATTTTTTGTTTTTGGCTTCCCATTTAAATATTTTACTTGGCGTGTGAATAGAGTTAGCCAAATCTCTCAATTCTTTCACTTTATTAGGATAACGGTCTGCTAAATTCGTTTTTTCCTGTGTATCCATATCGAGGCAATAAAGTTCTTCCTTTATATTCTCGGACTGGTTCATATTGAGTCTAATCAGCTTCCAACCATCCTTAATAACCGACTGTTTACCACCTTGCTCATAAGTTTCGTGATAAATATAATCATGCTTTTTCTGTTCACCTTTACCCGTTAATTCAGGTAGGAATGAAATACCACTACAATCTTTAGCAGCTTTAATATTTAGAATTTCAGCTACGGTAGGCATAAAATCCCAAAAAGCCGAAACGTGATTTGAAGTGCTACCTTTTGCAATATGATTGTCCCAACGTACAATGAAAGGAGTACGTATGCCACCTTCGTACAAGTCACGTTTAGTTCCTCTTAATTCTGCATTACTATTAAAATATTCAGGATCGTGACCACCTTCGTGATGTACTCCGTTATCGGATGAAAACATGATAATAGTGTTTTGTAATACTCCTTCTTTTTGAAGCAATTTCACAATTTCTCCTACAGCATAATCTAAACGGCTCACCATAGCAGCATATGCGGCTCTTGGTTTTTCCTGATCTCCATAAGTGGTTTTACCTTGTTTGAAAGGCACCTCTTCGAACTTTCCATCATAATCACCAAAGTCATTGTTAGGAACAGTAAGTTCGGCATGAGGAAGAGTAGGTGTAAAATAAAGGAAGAATGGCTTGTCTGAGTTTTTATCGATGAAGTTCAGCGCCTTTTCCAAAATCATATCGTGCGAATAAACCTTCTTTTGCAATTCGATTTTACGATCGTTTTCCCACAAGAAATCGGGATAGTATTTATGGGCGTTACGCTGACTAAGATACCCAAAAAAATAATCAAAGCCATGTTTCCATGGTGAGCCTATATCTTCAGGACCACCCATTCCCCACTTGCCTACACAAGCAGTGGCATAATTTTCACTCTTTAGCAAATCCGCTACTGTAGTTTCACTTTTTTCAAGTGGAAACTCATAACCGATACCCGGTTTATTACCACGTATATACGAATGACCTGTGTGTTTGCCTGTCAGCAAAACACAACGTGAAGGAGCACTGACTGTAGAGCCTGAATAGTGATTGGTAAAAACCATTCCATTAGCGGCAAGTTGGTCAATATTTGGAGTTTTTATAATGTTCTGTCCATAGCAACCTAAATCACCTATGCCTAAATCATCGGCCAATATATATATGATATTAGGACGTGCTTCTTTTTGTGTTAAATCATTCTTAGCTAAAATATTTGTAGAGGAGAGTAACAAAGAAGGAATTAGTAGTACACTATTTTTCATATTCTTTTTAGTTAAATTCGATGTTTATCTAATACTCCAATTTTATTTTATAAAATAAGCATGGAGTATTAGATAGTATTTTAAAACATCAATCAATATCCAGGATTATTGCTACCTAAATTAGGGTTCTTAACAAACTCCTGTGCAGGTATTTTAAACAATACGTGGTGTTCTTTTAGAGCATTTAATCCTTTTACATTTTCACCTAATTGTTCTATTGCTCTGCGAAGATATTCATAGCCCCAATGGATTAAATACCAACGACGAAGACCTTCTGCACCTAATTCCCATTTATTCTCATTTATAATGGCTTCCTTAATAGCTTCCTTATCAGCTAAGTTATATGTCTTAGTTGCATCTACATTATATAGATAATTATAATCGCTATTGCCAAATGCACGTTCTCTGAGTTTATTCAAAGCTGCAACAGCTTCTTCAGGCTCCTCTAATTCGTTAGCAGCTTCAGCCAAAATCAGATACATTTCAGCCAAACGGATATGATGAGTATCACGGCCACTATTATTATTTGGCTCATCAAAAGCAGCCCATTTCAAAATATAGTTTTTGGATTTACCTATACCTTTTAAATTGACAGTTTTTCCATCACTCGTTTTCAAACTGCTCCATGAAACCATATTTACGCGAGTATCATTTTTAGTAAAGCTTTTTACATAATTATTGAAAGCTACGAAAACAGCAGTTCCTTGAAATAATTCAGCACTAGTTGACACCTGTTTTCCATCGGGACGTGTAGCTGTTAGACCTTTTGCAAACAACGCGTCGAATTGCGCACTCTCTTTGTTAGCTTGTGGACTTACCCTTGTGTGCATAACACTACTTACGCCGTCTCTCATTCTAGGTGTTACAAAAATCAACTCATCATTAAATTTGTTTTGCCAATTGAATACATCAGCAAAATTTGTTAACAATTTGTGAGGAGAATTATCTATTACATCTTTTGCTTGATCATAAGCAGTTTCATAATCACTTTGCAACAAGCTTACACGTGCAAAAAATGCCTTAGCCGCCCATGAAGTAATACGCCCTTTTTGATTTTCAGCATAACTATCAGGCAAATTAGGAATAGCTGTTTCCAAATCATCGTAAATCTGTGCTATAACGCTTGCTTTAGGAGTACGTGGTAAATGAGGAGTTGTATTAATATCGAACTCGTCTGTCCACATAGGCACGTCACCCCAAAGTAAAACTAAATTGTGATAAAAATAAGCACGCAATACTTTTGCTTCGGCAATGATCTGTTCTTTATATGCTCCTTCAACAGCAGATTTTTTCGCACGACTTATCAACTGATTGGCAGCACCAATAGCTGTGTAATGAATTTGCCAAGCATCTGAAAACTCTATTGTAGGATTTTCCATATCATAATTTTGGAATACAGGTACAAATTCTCCTGCACGCGAGTAGGTAACATCTGTACCTAAATCACCTAAGATAATATTATGATATTCACCAATATAAGTATTGTTCATGTAGAAATATACGCCATAAAGGCCAGAAGTAAGTTCATCTTCTGAGTTGTAAAAATTATCCGGAGCAGTAAATTCCATGGGCTTTACTTCCAAAATATCGCAACTGCTAAATGAGCAGATCAAATTAATTAATAATATATATCGAAATATTTTTTTCATATCTTTGATTTTAAGGTGTTAAAATTTTGCTTTCACTCCAAACAAATAAGTTCTGCTTTGAGGATATACATTTCTATCAAAGCCACGGCGGGTAGCACTAGCCTCTATATCAACGTCAGGTGAATAACCTATATAAGAAGTCCATGTATATACATTAGATACAGTACCATAAATTTGCAAAGATTTTAAAATCTTCTTGCTCTTCAAAGGTACGTTGTATTGTATATTCACATTTTTCAAACGTAAGAATGAACCATCATGTATGAACAACGAGCAACCACCGGCTTCATTTGCTTCTTGAATACACATTGCATAATAGTTTTTATGTAAACTACCGGCTCTAGGTAAGTAAGCATCTTGATTTTCCTCTGTCCAGCGATCTCTATGTCTTGCATAAAGGTTAGAACCATGTCCACAATCCAAAGCACGACCACTTAAATCATAGATGTCATTGCCAACACTATAATCAAAGAAGAGGCTTAATGAGAAATTTTTCCAAGTTAAATCACTACCAAATCCACCATAGAAATCAGGCTCTGCATCACCGATAACCTGACGGTCGAGCTCGTCCCATACATTATCATCATTTAAGTCTTCAAAACGAGCATCACCAGGCATCAATTTTGATCCTTCAGGAATATCTTCTTCTTTCCAAGTTCCTAAATACTTAAGACCATAGAATAGTCCGAGAGGTTCACCAACAGTTATACGCGAACCTATTCCGTTGTCTAAAAACTCTTTACCTCCTAAATCCAAAACTTTGTTTCGGTTTAATGAAACCATTAAATTAGTACTCCATTTAAAGTCTTTAGTTGCGATATTTACAGTATTAATGTTCACTTCCACACCCTGATTTCTAACTGCACCTATATTTCGGAGTATTGAACTAAAACCTGTTTGATAAGGTAATTCTTGAGTCAACAGCAAGTCAGTAGTACGTTTATTATAATAATCTGCTTCAATTGCTATTTTATTATCCAAGAAACCCATTTCCAATCCAAGGTCAAATTGTGAAGTTTTTTCCCAACCCAAGTTTGCATCTGCTGCAAGACCTGGAACATATCCTATAACTTTATTATTACCAATAATAGTTGTTTTAGTACTCAATTTATCCCAAATAGCATAGGCTCCAATTGCCTGACTACCTGATAAACCATAACTAGCACGCAACTTCAAGTTAGAGAATAAGTTCAATTTTTTTATAAATTTTTCTTCTGAAGCACGCCAAGCTAAGGCTGCTGATGGGAAGAATTCATACTGATTTCCTTTTGTCAATCTCGAAGAACCATCTTGACGACCGGTAATGGTAAGCAAGTATCTACTCTTATATGAATAGTTTAGGCGGAACAGATAAGAAATCATACCCCATGACGATTCTCCTGTACCCATTTCACGCTTATTAGGATCACTTGCTTCAAGTGCATGATACATATTGGAATCATTTGTAAATCCATTAGCACCTGCAAACAAATCTTCAGTCACATATTTTTGCCAAGTAAAACCACCCAATATTCCAAGAGAATGCTTACCGAAATTCATCAGGTAATTAATAGTGTTTTCATTTTGATAAGTAATAGGGAAATCCGTTTCTACTCTGGCAACGCCATATTTACCCTGCTTGATGTTTTGTGGAAGATTGGCTGATTGATATAAATTACGTTTACTATAACTTAGATTAAATCCCCATGATGATTTGATAAGCAAATTTTTAATAGGCATCAACTCTACGAATACATTACCCATAGCTCTAAGTTGGCGAGTTTTGTCGGTTACACATGCACGTATAGCTAGAGGGCTATTAAAATAGTTATTATTCATAGGATTAAACTGAGACCAACTTCCATCTTCATTATATGCTGGGAAAGTAGAAGGTAACTGCACCATATTCTTCATAGAAGCGTTGTCTTTATCAGTGAATGAAGTAGTCATAGTAGCACCTAACTTCATATAGTTACCTATTTTTTGATCTACATTAAAACGAATTTGATAACGTTCAAATCCTGAATTATACATCAAACCATCTTGATTGAAATAGTTAAACGACAAGAAAAAATTATTATTTTTTGTTGAGTTAGAAATATTTAAATTATGGTTTGTCATAGGAGCGGTTCTTCTATAGATATAATCTTGCCAATCTGTGTTAGCAACCAAATCTGTATCTACGTAAGGAGGTTGTGCATCATTTCTGAATGCAGAAGACTCTATTTGCCACTGTTTCATTTCAGGACCAGACAATAAGTCAAGTAATTTTTCTGGAGTTTGCAAGCCATAATATCCATTATAAAATACAGAAGGTCCATTAGAAGAATCTCCACGCTTGGTAGTAACCAATACTACACCATTAGCACCACGAGAACCATATATTGCAATAGAAGATGCATCTTTTAACACTTCAATAGAAGCGATATCTGAAGGGTTAAGACCATCCAAATTACCAGCACCAATAACTCCATCAATTACATACAAAGGATCGTTACTTGCAGAAATAGAATTACCACCACGAATTGTTACGTTTGAAGCCGCACCTGGTTCTCCATTAGTAGATCTAACGTGTACACCCGATACACGTCCTTGCAATACTTGGTCAATACTAACAACAGGCATCTTATCTATTTCTTCAGCTTTAACTCTACCTACAGATCCTGTAAGGTCACTTTTCTTAACCAAACCATAACCTACAACTACGACTTCATCTAAGGCATTAGCTTCGTCTCGAAGTGTTACTATAAGCTTTTTACCTGTAACTTTCACATTTTGTGTTTCATATCCTATAAAAGATATTGTTAATACACTACCTACAGGAGCATTAATAGAGAAATTACCATCAATATCGGTAATAGTACCGGTAGCAGGTTTTCCTTTAACGATGATGTTAGCACCAATAATAGGTTCGCCTTCTGTATCTTTTACAATACCTACCACTTTATTTTGTTGTGTCACTTCGTTATTATTTGCAAACAATTGAAAATTGCAGGTAAATAGCACTAATAATAACATTTTTAAAAGCCATCCTCTACATTCAGGTAGAACAGCCTGGGGAGAAATAGATTTTTTTTTCATCTTAACAATAGATCTAATATTATTAATAAGGTTACAATAATTGTAGTAATTCAGTAAATTTATTTTTCACTGAAATAAAATACAAATTATACGCAAATATAAAATATAAGGTAAATCAAATATGAGAAAAAATATAACAAATAGTGGGGGGAAAAATAACAATAAGCTTATTTTGCGTTTTAATATAAAAAAACTATTTTTATCGCATATTTATTTTTCAAAACCAAATCTTTCATAGTCTATGAAACACATCATTTCCATTCTCTTACTTATTGTGCTCAATTTCTCCGTAGTTTGCGCATCAAAAAAAAGTAATTATTCCATTAATTACTTCAGTATAGAGAATGGACTAACTCAAAATGATGTATCATCTATAACACAAGATCATACCGGATTTATATGGATGTCAACCAATAATGGACTTAATCGTTTTGACGGCTACAGAATAACTACATTTAAACATTCACTTGATTCTTTACGAAACAGCATTTCAAGTAATCTGATCACATCAATAATTACTGATTCTGCAAATTGTCTTTGGATTGCTAATAAAAAAAAGGGAATTGATTGTTACAATCTACAAACAAACAGTATCGAACACTTTACCTTATATTATAACCAAGATAGAAGTATGCCTCTGCACAATGTCAATAAAATATACTGTTCACCACAAAACAGAATTTATGCATTTGCACAGAATCTCTTAATTGTTTATAATCCACATTCTAAGCACTTTGTTACACATGAGTTGTGTTCATACTTCTCTGATATTAAAGCTCAAGTATTAGATATCTGTTCCGGTGTCTCAAAACAATCAATTTTTATTGCTACTTCTCAAGGAGTATTTCAATATGAAGAGACTACTCGCAACTTGATAAGACACTCCACATCACCATCTAGTGTAGTGTATTATCACTCCCCATCAAATATCTTATTATACACTACTCCAAAAGGGCTAATAAGAAAACAGGTGAAAAATGATTTAGAGCAGGTACTGCTTTATAATAAACAGCCTTTAAAAGAAATAACTACTCTGCTGATTGACAGTAGAGGATATTTGTGGATAGGAACGAAAAATGGATTGTATATAGAAAAAAATGGAGGATCAATAGATTCTTTCGATTCAGATCAGAATTATCATGTTCTTTCACTTTTTGAAGATCGCTCTAAATCTATTTGGGTGGGGAAAAGAACTTACGGAGCAGAATGTATATCACTAAAGCCAACTAATTTTCGGTTATATAATCAACTTGGTGGTAAAAATTTCACTCCTGCCGCCTTCGCTATATATCCGGAGAACAAGGACAGCATTTGGATTGCTACCAAACAGGGGGAACTTTTGTTCATTGATAGAGAGAAAAATAAATTGTTGAAGACTATACAATTCCCTACCGGAAATATTAATTCTATTAGCTCGCACCCCAATAAGAATCTGCTTTGGTTGGCAGGTAGACAGGGACTGTATCTATTCGACAAACGTACAAGTCGTATTTCGCACATCAACGAATCGACAGAAAATGGATTCATCACTTCTCTTTATCTCGAAGCAGACTCCACACTTTGGTGCGCTTCTGCAAATGGACTATTCGCATATAAGCACAACAAAATGGAGAAAGTCTATCCATTAAAGAATAGCACTGATGAATCTTCCAACATGTGTCGTACTGTTTTCGTGGAAAAAGATACTATTTGGACAGGATTTGCTTCGAAAGGATTAATGAAAATTGTTCGCCGAAAAGATGAATTTCAATGTTTCCCAATCGAATATAAAGAAGTAAAAGAAAAAGACATCTCTTTTGTACGAAAAGATTCGCATGGCAACCTGTTAGTTGGTACTTGGGGTGGTGGAGTAAGTATACAGCGAAACAACCATTGGGATTATCTGACAGAAGAAAATGGTTTGGCAGACAATATAGTATTTTCTATTTATGAAGACAGTAAAAACTATCTTTGGATAAGCACCTATAATGGTCTTTCTCATTATAACCCCACTACTCGGTTCTTGACTAAATATGAGATGCGTGACGGACTTCCAAGTAACGAGTTTGCTGTAGGAGCTCATTTCCTATTAAACCAACATGAACTTTTCTTAGGAACTGTGAATGGTATAATTTCATTCTTCCCTTCCGAGTTAGATAATTTTTCTCAGGAAACCAATATTGTACTGACAGATATGTACCTGTTCGATAAAAAAGTAGAAGTTAACACGCAGGAATACAATGGGAAAACGATTCTCAAACAACCTCTATATAATACAAAAAACATAACTCTTTCGCATCAAATGAATTCTTTCTCATTTGACTTGACAGACTTCAACTACTCGTCAAAAGTAAGATCATTTGTACGTTACAAACTAAATGGATGGGATACTCAATGGGATGAATTACCTTCAAATTTAAGTTTGAAATACACCAATATACCACCTGGTAATTACCAACTTAATATATACAATTTGCAAAAAGATGGTAGTTGGACCGAAAAGACTTTGCTGAATATCTATATCAAACCACCATTTTACGCCACCTCATGGGCTTATGCACTTTACTTTACAACGCTTATAATAATTCTTATAGGCTTTGTTGTACGTTTCAAACAACGAAATAATTTGAAACGCTTATTGTTTGAAGAGAAAACGCAAAAGAAATATCAAGAACAACTCTTCCTTACACGCATGAAGTTTTATACCAATATATCACACGAACTTCGTACACCTTTGACTCTCATATTAGGTATGCTTGAACGAATTCAAACTAAGATTGATGAACAATCACCCATTTCCAAGCAACTTGATATAGCCAAACGAAACGCAGATAAACTACATCTGTTGATTAATGACATACTGGATTTACGCAAGATAGAAAACAATAGTATGAAAGTAAAGAAGGAGTATAGAAATATAATTTCCTTTATGCAGACTTTAGTATCATACTTCAAAGAGATGGCGAATACCAAAAACATCGAAATTGAATTCAATCACAAATCTGATGTGCTGATTTGTAATTTTGATGTAGACAAGACTGAAAAAATAATATACAATTTGTTGTCAAATGCTATAAAATATACTAAAGATCGTATAATAGTTACCTTAGATACCAAGGAGTCAATGATAGAAATTACAGTGAAAGATAATGGACGAGGTATTACGACAGAAGAACAAACGAAAATATTTTCACGTTATTATCAAGCCGAAAACTCCACTAATGTAGACAGCACCGGCATCGGATTAAACTTGGCTTTAGAAATGTCACACCTTTTAAATGGAGATATCACTGTATACAGTATGCTTGGAGATGGCTCAACCTTTACATTTACTCTACCTCTTGAAGTAGAAACTGTATCTGCAAATATTGAAACGCTTGAAAATAACAATAAACTATTGATATTATTGGTAGATGATAGCGAGGATATGCTCTACTATATGTCAGAAATTCTGAAAAATGAATACACATTATACACTGCAACGAACGGCCAACAAGCTATCGATATAGCCAACAAAATTATACCCGATATTATTATTTGTGATGTAATGATGCCTAATATTTCGGGAATTGAAGTATGCCAAAAACTGAAGAGTGATCCTATGACCTGTCACATAGCCTTTATCTTGATTTCTGCACAGGGAGAGGGACAAGTGAGAATTGATGGACTCACTTTGGGTGCCGACATTTATATCTCCAAACCATTTTCGGAAGATTATTTTAAAGCTCAAATAAAAAGTTTATTAGCTAATCGTACTCTCTTAAAAAAACAAATTCGCAACGAATTGATGCAGAGTGAAGAAAATGAACCTTTATACAAGGATGAAATTCTAGTGAAAATAGTTTCTTTTATAGAGCAGAATTTGACTTGCGAGAATTACGATTTAGATCTATTAAGTAAAGATATGTGCATGAGTAAAATGAGTCTTTACCGCAAGATGAAAAGTTGTACAGACCAATCTCCTGGTGAGTTTATTAGAGATTATAGGCTAAAGAAAGCCGCTGAATTATTAGTAAATAGCGAAGATAATATTACCGATATATGTTTTAATATTGGGTTCAACGACATAAAATCGTTTCGTATAGCTTTTAAAAAGAAATATGGCATGACACCAAGTGACTTTAAAAAAA
>JAEZKJ010000064.1 GCA_023415545.1 Bacteroidota bacterium | reverse complement strand
GGTTGGCTTAAACTCGATATCATCCTCTGATTTGGGTAAGGTAATATCTTTTTTATTATCTTCTTCTTTATTAAGTTCGAAGTTTAAAAAGGTTGGCTGTGGATCTTCTACTTCAATTTCAGATGTTTCACCAACAAAGCTATTTTCTTTTTCTTCCTCAATATTTTCATTTTTACGAATGTTTATTTGAGGATGGAATATTTTACGTACAACATTAATAGTATTTCTACTGATATAAATCAGAAGCAGAATAGCAGTTGTAATAAGTAGTAATATTAGTCCTGGGACTCCTATTTGTGATATAAACCATCGGCTGACATTATATCCATGTAATCCGCCAGGATAGATGAAACTATCAATAACGAGGCCATCGAAAGCAAATCCAAGTGTTATTGAAAACCAAATCAAAAGTATAGAACATATCATAAACCATTTCCATATTCTTACTTTGTAAGCTTTCATTAGTTTCATGCCAACAGCAGCCAAGAAAAGTACTATAAAGTATGATGAAATACCAAAACATTGGTTAATTAATACCTCAGCAATAACCGCTCCACGAGCACCTGCATAATTTTTTACGTTATTTGCTGTTTGTAGCAGCTCTCCACTCTCTTGATTGTAAATAATACTTTGGTCAGCAGCGCCGGTAAAAAAGAATGAAGTAAAGGCCAACAGCATATAGACCGCTAAAATTATTGAAATCAGACCTATTACGAAGTGTGTTGTTTCATTCTTAAGAATGCCTGAAATGTTTTTCTTGGAGTCGTCTATTGTGGGTTTATCTTTATCTGTTTTCTTTCTTGCCATATATAATATTACTTTTTGTATTTACATTATTTCGCAAATGTACACTAAAATCATTAATTCTAAGAGCAAAGATTACCTTTTTTTCTTACCTTTGCAAATCAAATTCATAAATAATTGAGGATGGAAAGTCAAGTGATTTTTGATAAAAATTCTATAGAATTTGTTACAGTTGCGGCGGAATATTGTCTCTTCATTGAGAGAGATGATATACATGATTCAAAAGAGTTTGTTGACATCTCTTTAAAGTTGTTACCTCTTCTTTACTTGAAGGCATCTTTGATTCCTGAGTGTGAGCAGATGGGAGAGTTCGATCCTGAGACATTTGTCACTGAAGATGACTATGAATTTGTTAGAGGAAAGATTAATCGAATCCTTGCGCAAAAAGATGATTATCTTGATGTGTTTATAGAGGATATGAAGTATAGTGATACGCCTATAAAGCGATCAATATCGGAAGATTTAGCAGATATATATCAAGATCTTAAGGATTTTATAAGTGTATTTCAATTAGGTTTGAATGTAACTATGAATGACTCCTTGTTTATCTGCAAAGAACATTTCGCTCAGTTCTGGGGACAGAGATTGGTGAATGCCATGAAAGCATTACACGACATTAAATTTAGCAACAATAGTGATGATGATGACTTTGTGTACGATGATGAAGAAAACGACCTATTATGAGGGATATAATAAACAAGATAAGCAAAGCTGAAATCTCTGAAATGGAAAAAGTTAGCTTCCCCGGTCGCATTTTCGTAATTTACACCAAGGAGGATGCTCTTGAAGCAATAGATTATCTTAATGCTCAAAACTGTGTAGGAGTTGATACCGAAACCAGGCCATCATTCAAGAAGGGTACTATGTATAAAGTATCGCTTCTTCAAATTTCAACTATGGATACATGTTTCCTTTTTCGTCTGAATATAATAGGAATGCCAAAAGAGTTGGAAGATTTTTTGATGGGTGATGTGTTGAAAATCGGATTGTCTTTAAAAGATGATTTTAACTCATTAAGAAAGAGAAAGAGTGTAAAGGCTGATTTAGGTAACTGGATAGAATTACAGGATTATGCTCCTAAATTCGGTATTGAGGATAAGAGTTTGCAAAAAATGTTTGCTATTCTTTTCGGTAAAAAAATATCTAAATCTCAGAGACTGTCCAACTGGGAGTCGGACACATTAAGTGAAGCTCAACAGTTATATGCTGCAACAGATGCTTGGGCTTGTATAAAGATTTACAAATTATTGCAAGAACTTGAAAAGAGTGGCGATTATAGAATTATAGAAAACGAATCAATAAATACAAATATAGATGGCTTACAAAAAAGTATTTCTTAAACCCGGTAAGGAGGAGTCATTGAAAAGATTTCATCCATGGGTGTTTTCGGGTGCGATAGCACGCATTGAGGGTGAATGTGAAGAGGGAGAAATAGTTGACATATATACATCAAAGAAGGAGTTTATAGCATGTGGCCATTTTCAGGTGGGAAGTATTGCTGTTCGTATACTTTCATTCTCACAACGAACTATTGATATCTATTTTTGGAAAGAGCGTTTAGCTGTTGCTTACGATCTACGTAAAGCGATAGGTGTGGCTGAAAACCCTATAAATAATACATATCGACTAGTACATGGTGAGGGTGATAATTTACCTGGTCTTATTATTGATGTGTATGGAAAGACTGCTGTAATGCAGGCACATTCGGTAGGTATGCATGTAAATAGAATGGATATAGTTGAGGCTCTTTCACAGGTTATGAATGGTATTATTGAGAATATATACTATAAATCAGAGACAACTCTTCCATTTAAAGCTGAATTAGGTCAAGAGAATGGCTTTATAAAAGGTGGTAGCAGTGATAATATTGCTATTGAAAATGGTCTTAAGTTTCATGTTGACTGGTTGAAGGGTCAGAAGACAGGTTTTTTTGTAGATCAACGTGAAAATAGATCTCTTTTGGAACACTTTTCAAAAGGTCGTAATGTTCTAAATATGTTCTGCTATACCGGAGGTTTCTCTTTCTATGCTATGCGAGGAGGAGCTAACTTAGTACACTCTGTTGATAGCTCGGCTAAAGCTATTGACCTTACAAATAAGAATGTGGAATTAAACTTTCCTGGTGATCCACGTCATAAGGCTTATGCTGAGGATGCATTTAAATATCTTGACCAAATGGGTGACCAGTATGATCTTATCATTCTCGACCCACCGGCATTTGCTAAACATAAAGATGCTCTTCGTAATGCGTTAAGAGGTTACACCAAACTTAATGCTAAGGCATTCGAAAAGATAAAACCTGGAGGTATACTCTTTACATTCTCTTGTTCGCAAGTCGTAAGCAAAGAGAATTTCAGAAATGCAGTTTTCACTGCAGCAGCGCAGTCAGGGCGTAGCGTGAAAATATTGCATCAACTTACTCAACCAGGCGATCATCCGGTTAATATTTACCATCCTGAAGGAGAATATCTTAAAGGTTTAGTACTTTATGTTGAGTAAAGTTTAGTGCTTAATTTTTTATTAAAAATCAAGTGCTTAGTTTAATTATTTAAAAATTTTGATTAATCTATATGGGTATCTTTTAAGATACCCTTTTTTAATTATTAATATCTTTCCCAAAACAAATTGTTTTATATCTTTGTACTTAGTTAAAGCTTAAATATACAAGATTATGAATGCTAACATATCTATGATGAAGTTCAGACTTATAGTCATGAACTTTTTGCAGTTTGCTATTTGGGGTACCTATCTTACTTCAATGGGTGCTTATTTGTCGAATATTGGTTTGGGTGAAAACATAGGTCTGTTCTATGCAATGCAGGGTATTGTATCACTCTTTATGCCAGCCGTAATGGGTGTTATAGCTGACCGTTGGGTACCTGCTCAAAAGCTATTAGGAATATGTCAATTCCTTGCAGCATTTTTCATGATACTTACAGGTTGGTATGGCTATTCATCTGTTCATACACAATTTGCTCCACTTTTCTCTTTTTACACACTTAGTGTAGCTTTTTATATGCCTACTTTGGCACTATCTAATTCGGTGGCTTATACAGCTCTTGATAAGGTAAACTTAGATCCGGTAGTAGCTTTCCCACCAATTAGAATATTTGGAACAATAGGTTTCATATGTGCTATGTTGTTGACAGATATTTTAGGTTTTCAGCAAACATATATGCAATTCTTCTTCTGTTCTATTTGGGGAGTTCTTCTAGGAGCATATTCATTTACATTGCCTAATTGTCCAACTAATAAGTCTGTAGAGAAGAGATCTTTAGTTGACGCTATGGGTCTTCGCGCCTTTTTGCTCTTTAAACAGAAAAAAATGGCTATCTTTTTCATTTTCTCTATGCTTCTTGGAGTGTCACTACAGATAACCAATGGATTTGCTAATCCTTTTATCAGTAGTTTTGGTAAAATACCTGAATATGCAAATACATTTGGAGTACAACATGCTAATGTACTGATTTCACTTTCACAAGTTTCCGAGACATTGTGTATCCTACTAATACCATTCTTCTTGAAACATTTTGGAATTAAGAAAGTAATGATTATAGCTATGTTGGCTTGGGTATTACGTTTCGGACTATTTGGACTTGGCAATCCTGGTAGTGGAGTGTGGATGTTTGTCATTTCAATGATTGTTTATGGAGTTGCCTTTGACTTCTTTAATATATCAGGTTCACTTTTCGTAAATAGAGAGACCGATTTATCTATCCGTTCAAGTGCTCAAGGTCTGTTTGTAATTATGACAAATGGTATTGGTGCTACTATTGGAACTTTAGGTGCTCAGGCTGTAGTAAACCACTTTGTTGATTTCAACAGTAACTTACCACAAGTACAAGGATGGAGTCACTCATGGTTTATATTCTCAGGCTATGCACTTGTAGTTGCAATACTATTCTCTATAATATTTAAATACAAGCATGATAATAATGATATAAATAATGGAAGAGGTTGAGCTTTTAATACATGATATGTCTTCTACCATTCAACCGGCTGATGCCTATGCATTGGTTTTGGAAGAGAAGTATGGAACGAGAAAACTTCCTATTATTATAGGAGCCCAGGAGGCATATGCAATAAAGATTGCCATGACTAAATATAAATCTCCAAGGCCACTTACCCATGATTTGTTTATTTCACTAATCCGAAAGATGGATGTGGAGTTGAATAAGGTTTTGATATATTTAGTTAAAGATGGAGTGTTCTATTCCTATTTATATTTCAATAAAGATGGTA
>JAEZKJ010000083.1 GCA_023415545.1 Bacteroidota bacterium | reverse complement strand
ATTTCTCATTAAAGATGATAGTGCTTCTTATACAAAAATAATATATTGATATTATGAATAATGACTTTAAATTAAAGAACGGAAGTGGCTGCTTAAGTTGCAAAGGCTGCGGACGACAAGATAGACAGCTCAATACATACGACTGGTTAGCTGATGTTCCAGGGAACTCAGATAATCAGTATATGGTTGAAGTACAATTTAAAAATACGAGGAAAGGATATTATCTTAACAGCAATAAAATTAATATAGAGAAAGGTGACACTGTAGCTGTTGAGGCCAGTCCTGGTCATGATATTGGTGTTGTTACTCTTACAGGACGTTTGGTTCCTCTTCAGATGAAGAAGGCTAACATTAAACCTGACATCGAAATAAAGCGTGTCTACAGAAAGGTTAAGCCTGTGGATATGGAAAAATATGAAGAAGCTAAAGCTAAAGAGCACGAAACCATGATTAAATCAAGACAGATTGCTAAAAATCTAAACTTGAACATGAAAATTGGTGACGTGGAGTATCAAGGCGATGGCAATAAAGCTATATTTTACTATATTGCTGATGAGAGGGTTGACTTCCGTCAACTAATAAAGGTGCTGGCTGAAACTTTCCATGTACGTATTGAGATGAAACAGATTGGTGCTCGTCAAGAGGCCGGTAGAATTGGAGGAATAGGACCTTGTGGAAGAGAACTTTGCTGTGCTACATGGATTACAAGCTTTAGTTCGGTATCAACTACTGCTGCAAGATTTCAGGACATTTCACTTAATCCTCAGAAACTTGCAGGTCAGTGTGCAAAACTTAAATGCTGCATGAACTATGAAGTTGATGCTTATGTAGAGGCTCAAAAGAGATTCCCAAGTAGAGAAATTCAACTTGAAACTCTCGACAATACCTTCTTCTTCTTTAAAGCGGATATATTGAAAGGGGTAATTACATATTCTACAGATAAAAACTTCCTTGCAAATGCAGTAACTATATCAACAAAGAGAGCGTTTGATATCATTAATATGAACCGTCGTGGGGAAAAACCAGAATCTTTAGTTGAAGTAGCTAAGCAACAGCCTGCTACACCGGTAGACTTAGTTGAGCAAGAGAGTCTGACTCGTTTTGACAAGAGCAAAAACAATAAGAATAAGAAGAAGAAAAAAAATTCAGACCATAATAATAGGCCTAATAACAATCAGCCTAACAATAGCCAGGCAAATAATAACCAGCCTAACAATAACCAGGCAAATAATAATCAGGGGAATAATAGTCCTGTTAAACAAAATAATAAGCCCCAAAATCAAAACGGACAACGTCCTCAACCTGAGAACAAAGCTGATAATAAAGCTAATAACCAAAACAAGAACCAAGCGCAGGGAGGAACAAACGATAATAGACAATCTGCACAAAACAATAATGGACAGCGTAACAATAACGGGCAGAATAATAATGGGCAGAAAAATAATAATGGACATAAAAATAAATTCCGTGATAACCGTCCTAACAGAGCTAATGAAAATCATAAAGGGAACAATGAGCCTAAGAATGAGAATAAATAGCTTTTTAATTATTTGCTTCTCTTTATTGATGGCCTCCTGCCAAAACAATACTAAATATCACTCTTATCGTTCAACCTCTACCAATGGTTGGCATAAGGGTGATACCCTTATATATCAACTGCCTGCAACTTTGGAAAAAGGGATTTACGCAATTGAAATTGGCGTAAGACATAACTCGAATTATAAATATAGAAACCTTTGGGTTGAGATTACTGAAAATCTTTCAAGTTCTAAAGGAGTGAAACGCGATAGCATACAACTTATTCTAGCCGACAAATCTGGGAAATGGATTGGTACTGGTATATCTGGATTATATCAAAACGATTCAATAATAAACAAAACGTTTAAAGTTGAATATAGTTATAAGCCTAATATATATGTACGACATATTATGAGAGACTCTAATTTGAAAGGAATTAGTGATGTAGGCATTAAACTTATGAAAGTATCCAATTAAAATTTGAAGAAAAAGAACTTTTATATTCTTTTCCTTGCTGCATCCATCCTTAAGAATACAAAAAGAAGTATAGTAAATCCCCACAAAGATGAGCCTCCATAGCTAAAAAATGGCAATGGAATGCCTATAACCGGTGCCAGACCGATTACCATCCCAATATTAATAAACATATGGAATAGCAAAATACTCAGAACACAATAGCCATAGACTCGCGAAAAACGACTATGCTGGCGTTCAGAAAGAGATATTAATCGAAGTATCAATATCATAAATAACAACAACACTGCTGCTGATCCTACAAAGCCCTGCTCCTCACCTATAGTACAAAATATAAAATCTGTATCTTGTTCAGGTACATACTTTAATTTAGTTTGAGTTCCATTAAGAAAGCCCTTTCCTAATATACCTCCAGAACCTATAGCTATCTTACTTTGATTTACATTATAACCTGCACCTGTTAAGTCCTCCTCCATACCAAGAACAACCTTTATTCTTATCTGTTGATGTGGTTCAAGAAGATCGTTAAAGAGATACTCGGCTGAATATAAAAACCCGATAGAACCTATAGCAAATAGAGCTATATAGAAATAGTTCTTCATCCTATCTCGTAGAGCAAGAAATAATAGATAAAAAACTAAGATAACAGATATGCCATATTGTACTAAAGTTACGTCGAAAGGATAATAACTACTAACGAATAAAGCTATACCAATAATTAAAGCACAACTGAAAAATATATATAATGCTATGGATGTTTTATTACAGTAGATCTTTATCAGAAGAGATGTAAACATAATTATAAGCGAGAGTACTGTGAACTCACCAATTACTGTATATCCATCAGGAAGAAATTCTGTACTAAACTTAATACCTACAACAAAATAGAGTACAGCACAAATTCCAATAAATAGTATTGAACCCGGCATACCCTCGCGATAAAGCATAAAAAAGAATGCTAAGTATACTAATGCTGAGCCGGTTTCACGTTGCATGACGATTAAGAACATAGGAAGAAGTATCATCGCTATTACTGCAGCAAAATGTTTGTTCTTATCGATATAAAAGTTGTATGAGCTTATGAACTTTGCCAATGCCAGAGAGGTTGCAAATTTGGCAAATTCAGCCGGCTGCAAACTAACAGGTCCAAACTTTATCCAAGAATATGATCCTTTTGTATCTTCTGCAAGAAATGGTGTTATAAAAAGCAGAACCATCATTAAAGCATAGAGTACATATGAAAACATATCATACAACTTCTCCTCAAGCATTAATAGCACAAAGCCAAGGCCAAGGGAACAACCTATCCATACTAACTGTTTTCCTGCTCGAGAGTCAAAACTAAAGAAATCGAAATCTCCATAATTATAGCTGGCACCGCATACACTGAACCATCCTGCAATAACTAAAAGCAAATATATTGTAATAGTTATCCAATCAACATTTCTCCATAAATTAACGTTGGTGCGCACCATATTCAATTATTCTATTTTGTATCATCTCAGCTTTAACTTCACTCTCTTCTGAAAGTTCACCTTTCAAATATTTTTCCATTATTAGTGCTCCAATTGGAACACCATAAACAGCTCCAAATCCACCATTCTCTACATACACAGCTATAGCTATTTTAGGATTGTTCATTGGTGCAAATCCCATAAAAACAGAATGGTCTTTACCTCTATTTTGAGCAGTACCGGTTTTCCCACAAACCTCTATTCCAGGGATATTAGCTCCTCTACAAGTACCTCCTAGAACTGCATCGCGCATACCCTCAACAACGACCTCATAGTGTTCTTTATTAACTTTTGTGTAATGCTTCTCCGAGTAAATAGGGTCTATTGTTTCGCCCTGTATTTTCTTTACCACATGTGGGGTAATATAATATCCTCTATTGGCAATAGTGGCGCCCAAGTTGGCTATTTGTAGTGGGGTCAATGTCACCTCGCCCTGTCCGATAGAGATGGATATAATCGTTAATCCGTTCCATGAACCACGATAATTTTTATCATAATATTGAGCATTGGGTATCATCCCTCGTTTTTCACCAGGTAAATCAACACCTAATTTATACCCAAAGCCCATTGAAACCATGTAATCACGCCATGTAGACATAGCGTTCTGTACCGAACCATACTTCTTTTTGTTTCCTATCATATGATACAATCCCCAACAGAAAAAGGCATTACACGATGTCTCCAACGATGGAACGACAGATAAAGGAGATGCATGTGGGTGACATCCTACACGCAATCCGGCATGTACAAAACCATGATAACATGGATATTGTGTATGAGTATTTATAATCCCCTCTTGAAGGAAAGTAAGAGCTTGCGATGTTTTAAAAGTCGATCCAGGAGGATAAGCACCCATTATTGAACGATTAAGCAAAGGCTTCCATGAATCACGTGCCAAATCAAGATGATTTTTCCCTCGTTGTCGTCCAACCATCATACGTGGGTTAAATGTAGGAGTTGAAACCATACAAAGTATTTCACCTGTTTCAGGGTCAATGGCAACAACACTTCCTATTTTATTCTGCATAAGTCGCTCGGCTAGTAACTGAAGTTCTATGTCAATGCCAAGAGTAAGATTCTTTCCGGGAATAGGTGTCTTATCATACATCCCATCCATATATTTGCCTTTGATACGACCTCGTGCATCTCGTAAAAGGACCTCAACCCCTTTTTCACCTCGAAGCACTTTTTCGTATGACTTCTCAACACCTTGTTTTCCTATAAAGTCTCCTCTTTTATAGTAGTCATCTTCTGCAATATCAGCTTTTGAAACCTCTGCTATATCACCAAGTACATGAGCAGATGAGTCATAAGTATATTGACGGATGGAACGACGTTGAATATAGAACCCTGGAAACTTAAAGAGTTTCTCTTGGAATACGCCACACTCCTCGGCCGATAACTGTGTCATCAATACCTGATTAGTATAACGAGAATATCCCGGATTTAATCTCTTATCCTTTATCTCTCGAAATCTCTTTCTTAAGAATTCAGGTGTTATATTAAGTGTTTTACAGAAATCCAAAGTATCCAAATCTTTTATCTCATTTGGAATAATAGTTATATCGTATGATGGCTGATTATAAACTAGCAATTTACCATTTCGATCATATATTCCTCCACGACTAGGATACTGAATTTTATTTAATAAAGCATTACTATCAGCATACTTTTTATAATCCTCACTCATTATCTGAAGAGAAAATAGACGTACAAGGAATACTAGAACAATAAAAACTACTGCTCCTCCAATAACATATTTTCTCTTTTCAAGATTATAATCTCTTTTCACAATTATCTCCTCCAGACAGCATCAACGCATAGTATAAAAATCGATGTAATTATAGTGTCTACTAATATCTTTATTAATAATTGAATCGGCTCAAACAGAGAAAACGAATTTAAAAGTTGTAAACATGTACAGAACAATAGTGAAAGTACAATAGTATATTTTGTAAATGATGATAAACCCATAGAAGATATTCCCGGATCAAATATCTCATTGTTATCATGTAGAGTAAATGAGTGTAATAAAGGGTTTCGTATGAGAGCTAAAAAAGTAGCCGAAGCAGCATTTAAACCGGGAGTATTTGAAAATGCATCTATAATAATTCCCATGGAGAAAGCCCACAACATTAATGTGTTCTTTCCGGCATTAGAACTAAATATCAATATGAAAAAGATATATAAAAAAGGAGTCCCATATCCATTGATATGAATATTATTTAGGATTAATGACTGTAATAGTATTAAGCCTAAAAATAAAGCTACTCTTTTTAAATAGATTATCATTAAAATTATCTTAACTGTTCTATTTTACTCTCAAGATCAGTCTGCTCACTCACATCTTTTCTTGAAATAACTCTCACGTCGTGTAATTTTGCAAAGTCAGTAAATAGTTTTACCTTAAGTTTGAAAGACAACCCGTCCTCACTATTATTTATGCTATGCACTGTTCCTATCGGTAATCCTTTTGGGAATACTGCACTATGCCCACTAGTGACAATTGTATCACCAACTACAAATTCCGCATGACGTGGCATATCATTAATAAATCCAAACTGAGGTGATTTATTATCCCATGTCATAGCACCAAAATAATCGTTGTTTTTAAGTTTACAGCTTATGTTGCTTTTCGAGTTTAATATAGGTATAACAATTGAGAAATGTTTAGAAGTAAGATATACAATACCTACAACACCATTCCCACTTACTACTCCCATCTCACTCTTCACTCCATCAGCTTCACCACGATTTAAAGTGATATAATTATCTCTATATGTAACACTATTATTTATTACTTTAGCCCCAATAATGTCATAGCCCAACAATGCCTCTTGTTTCATCCTGTTAAGAGCTGTACTATCTTGAGTAAGTTCCATAAGCTTATCATGATAGTTCTGCAGTTGCAGTGACAACTCCACATTTTGTTTTACCAACTCTTTATTAACAGTGGTAAGATGGAAATAACCTGTCAGCTCATTTTTAATCTGATAAATATTACCGGCTATATAGTTGGCAGAGGTAAAGTAAGCACTTCCTTGATAACTATTGAAATGAAATAATAAAGTAAAACTGATTCCTTCTAAAAGAATAAAAAGGAACCAGTAATTATACTTTATAAGAAAATTCAATAAATTTTTCATTAATAATTGAATTTCATTATCAATATCATCTCATAAGGAAAGAGAATCTATTCACATTCTTCAATGCAATACCTGTTCCTCTAGCTACACTAAGTAATGGATCCTCAGCAATATGGAAAGGTATGTTAATTTTGTCTGTCAATCGTTTGTCTAGTCCTCTAAGAAGAGCACCACCACCTGCAAGATAGATACCATTTAAAACAATATCTGCATATAGTTCAGGTGGAGTCTGTTCCAAAGCACTAAGGATAGCAGTCTCAATCTTAGCAATACTTTTATCTAGGCAATGCGCTATTTCTTGATAACAAACAGGTACCTCCATAGGTAGAGCAGTTATTCTATTAGGACCACGTACAATGTAATCCTCAGGAGCATCATCACCAAGGTCAGTAAGAGCAGCACCAACTTGAATCTTAATTCTTTCAGCCATACGCTCACTTACCTTAACATTATGCTGACGACTCATATATTCCTGAATGTCAGCAGTCAAATCATCACCGGCAATACGTATAGAGTTATTCGAAACAATACCTCCTAAGGAAATGACAGCAATTTCAGTCGAGCCACCACCTATATCGACAATCATGTTGCCTTCAGGGGCCTCAACGTCAATGCCAATACCTATAGCAGCAGCCATAGGTTCAAATATTAAATATACATCTCTACCTCCGGCATGTTCAGCACTATCGCGAACAGCACGAAGTTCAACTTCTGTACTTCCCGATGGGACTCCTATTACCATTCTTAATGATGGAGAGAAAAACCTACGTCCCATATTAACTTTTTTGATAAGGCCACGCATCATTTGCTCGCAAGCATTAAAGTCGGCTATCACTCCATCGCGAAGAGGACGAACAGTACGAATATTAGGGTTTTCCTTTTCGTACATCATCTTTGCTCTTTCACCTACGGCAATCATCTTATCTGTGCGACGGTCGAGTGCAACTACAGAAGGCTCATCAACAACAATTTTTCCGTTTGATGTTATAATGGTATTGGCAGTGCCAAGATCCATTGCAATTTCTTGTGTAAAAGAGAATAATCCCATTTTGTTTTTCTTTATTAATGTTTGAAATGACGGATACCGGTAGTTACCATAGCTACCCCGTTCTTATTGCAATATTCGAAGGTAAGATCATCCTTAACAGAACCACCTGGCTGAATAACAGCCTTTATACCCTCTTTATCAGCTATTTCAACGCAGTCAGGGAATGGGAAGAAAGCATCACTAGCCATTACAGCACCTTTTAATTCAAAGTCGAATGACTTAGCTTTCTCTATTGCCTGTTTCAATGCATCTACTCTTGAAGTTTGCCCAACGCCACTAGCTAAAAGTTGCTTATTTTTAGCAAGAACGATAGCGTTACTTTTACTATTTTTTACAATCTTGTTTGCAAATAGCATATCAGCAACCTCGCTACTTGTTGGAGTTTTATCAGTTACCACTTTCAAATCAGCTTCAGTCTCTACATCAAGGTCTTTCTCTTGCACAAGAACACCATTAAGTAAAGAGCGGAATTGTGTTTTTGGCAATTTAGCCTCCTTACGAACAAGAATTATACGATTTTTCTTCTGTCCAAGGATTTGAAGCGCATCAACATCGTAATCTGGAGCAATAATAACTTCAAAGAAAAGTTTATTAATCTCCTCAGCTGTTTCTTTATCTATTGCAGCATTAGTAACAAGAACGCCACCAAAAGCAGAAACAGGATCACCTGCTAAAGCATCTTTCCAAGCATCAAGCAATGTTGGTCTTGAAGCCAATCCACATGCATTGTTATGTTTTAAAATAGCAAATGTTATTTCATCGAATTCATCTATAAGGTCAACTGCAGCATTAATATCAAGGAGGTTATTGTAAGAGATCTCTTTTCCATGGATTTGATCAAACATTTTATTCAAATCACCATAGAAAACTCCCTTTTGATGAGGGTTTTCACCATAACGAAGTTGCTTTTGATCGTCGAAAGAGCAACGGAAAGCAGAACCTTCGCCACCATCAAAATGGTTAAATATTGCTGAGTCATAGTGTGAAGAGACAGCAAATGCCTCTTTAGCAAACCAACGTCTTTCCTCAAGAGATGTTACTGCTCCATGTTCTAAAAGCATATCTCTAAAAGGTTTGTATTGTGCTTGGCTAGCTATTATAACTACATCATTATAATTTTTAGCTGCAGCTCTAATCAAAGAGATTCCACCAATATCAATTTTCTCAATAATAGCTTGTTCATCAGCTCCAGATGCAACTGTAGCTTCGAAAGGATATAGATCGACTATTACTAAGTCTATCTCTGGAATATCATATTTCTCGATCTGCTGAAGATCTTGTTCTAAAGCACGACGACATAATATTCCACCAAATACCTTAGGATGTAAAGTTTTTACTCGTCCTCCCAATATAGAAGGGTAGTTTGTCAAATCTTCCACTGCTTTACAAGGGAAGCCCAAAGATTCTATAAACTGTCTTGTTCCACCTGTTGAAAGGAATTCTACTCCTTCTTCATGAAGTTTTGTTATGATTTCGTCCAAACCTTCTTTGTGATAAACCGAAATTAGTGCGGTCTTAATTCTCTTTGCCTCTGACATATTCTTTTTATTATGTATTTGGAATACAAAGGTATTAAAAACACTCTATAATTTCTAAAGAAAAAGATGAAATATTAATCGATATATAATATTTATATTCAACTATTTTGTAACAGTTTTGTAATAACTATGTCATTTTAATATAATATCCCTAAAATAGCTTTGTACAGCAAAATAGAAAGAATAGATTTTTTATGAGTACAATGTTTTTAGGAATTATTATTTTCCTATTCGTTCTTGCCATTTTCGACTTGATGGTAGGAGTAAGTAATGATGCTGTAAATTTTTTAAACTCGGCAATTGGTGCTAAAGCAGCCTCTTTTAAAATGATTATGTTGGTGGCAGCGGTAGGTATTTTCTTGGGAGCTACTATGAGCAATGGTATGATGGATATAGCTAGACATGGTATATTTAGGCCCGAAAGTTATCATTTTCAGGAGTTAATAACTATTTTCCTTGCGGTGATGGTAACCGATGTGGTTTTGCTTGATATATTCAACAACCTCGGCATGCCAACATCAACTACAGTTTCAATGGTATTTGAACTTCTTGGTGGTACATTTGTTCTTGCCTTAATTAAACTTGCCGGTGATTCAACCGGTGTATTGGGTTTTGATGACTTGCTTAATACCGAAAAAGCTCTTTCTGTAATTATTGCCATTTTCCTCTCTGTAGCTATAGCATTGTTCTTTGGAGTATTAGTACAATACATATCACGTATAATATTTACTTTCAATTATAAGAAAAAACTTAAATATTCAATCGGTATCTTTGGTGGTATAGCTATAACCTCGATTATATATTTCATGCTGATTAAAGGAGTGAAAGACTCATCATTCATGACAGCAGCCAATAAACAATGGGTTAATGAAAACACACTTTTACTTGTAACAGTATTCTTTGTATTCTTCACAATAGTGATGCAAATTTTACACATGCTAAAAGTAAATGTTTTCAAGATTGTTGTACTGTTTGGTACTTTTGCTTTAGCAATGGCCTTTGCCGGAAATGACCTTGTTAACTTCATTGGTGTACCTTTAGCCGGTTTATCTTCATATAGTGACTATATTCAGAATGGAAGTGGCGATCCTAATAACTTCTTGATGACATCACTAAATGGTCCTGCAACAACTCCATTTATATTCCTTTTTGTAGCTGGAGCAATCATGGTTTTCTCATTAATGACATCTAAAAAAGCTCATAATGTTATTAAAACATCAGTGGATTTATCAAGACAGGACGAAGGTGATGAAATGTTCGGTTCTTCGGCAATAGCAAGAAGTATTGTCCGTACTACATTAAATATTTCTTCAAATATTTCACGTTACATCCCTCACTCAACCAAACATTGGATTAATAGTCGTTTTTCAAAAGATACAATGATCATGGAAAAAGGTGCTGCTTTTGATCTGGTACGTGCTTCTGTAAACCTTGTACTTGCAGGTCTTCTTATAGCTATTGGTACCTCATTAAAACTTCCACTATCCACTACTTATGTAACTTTCATGGTAGCTATGGGTACATCTCTTGCCGACCGAGCATGGGGACGTGATAGTGCAGTATTCCGTATAACTGGAGTTATTTCGGTTATTGGTGGATGGTTTGTTACCGCAGGAGCAGCATTCACTATATGTGGATTAGTTACATTACTGATGTTTTGGGGAGGTTTACCGGTTATGTATATCATGATTGCTATAGCTATTTTTATTCTTGTTAAGAGCCACATCAGATACAACAATAAGAAAAAGGAAGAAAAGAATAAAGAAGATTTTTCAACACAAATTTTGCAAACTGATGATAAACAGGCACGCTGGATACTTCTTAAAAAGTATGTTATAAACAATTATATATCAGAGATGGATTTTGCTATCAATAACTATATAACTATCACAGATGGATTTATTAAAGAAGAGGTAAAAAGTTTAAAAAGAGCTTTAAATCGTATCCAGAGTGAAAAGGAGTTGTTGAAAAACATAAGAAGAAAAGAAATCTTAGCATTAAAACATATTGATAATTACATTGCATTAGAGAAAAATACTTGGTTCCATCTCGGTTCTAATAGTTGCCAACAGCTGTTATATTGTTTAAAAAGAATATGTGAACCATGTAAGGAACATGTTGATAATAATTTTAGTCCACTTTCCCAAAGGGCAATAAATGAGTTACTCCCTATAAGAGATGAATTAACTAATTTAATGAGGGAAGCAAAAGAGGTTATTGCAAATGGAACCTTTGAGAAATCGGATGATATATTAAAAAGGGGGGATGATTTAAAGAATAAAATTTCAAAATATCGCAAAGCGAAGATGAATAGGATACATGAGGAAGATGTAAACTTAAAAACTTCCCTTGTTTATCTAAACATACTTCAAGAATCACAGGAGTTTGTTAGCATATGGAGACATCTGCTCAGAGCTGCAAAAATGTTCCAAAGCGAGCATCCTTCATTTAAAGAGAGTGTTTAAAGAATAATTATATAAACATTTACTATTAAAAAGGGTTTCAATACCAAATTGAAATGCGCCTCATTTTTTTCATCCAACTTTTGGGAGGCTTTTCAAATATAAATTGAAACCCTTTTTATTTTATTGTCTTAGTTATTTGAAACCGTGTACGATAACAACAAACCAACAAAACGATTCTTTTTTTATCGAAATTCAATAAATACCTTTGAATTATAAATATTTACACCTATTTTTGAGCTCACTTGAATTAAATTATAAACCTACCTTTTTTATTTCATAATAAAAAGGAAGGTGTTTTATTAATATAAAAATCTACTACGATGGGAGCACTCCAAAATGGGAACGACAAAATGACAAATTTCAGATGGTATATCTGTGCCATGCTTTTTTTCGCCACTACAGTTAATTACCTTGATCGACAAGTTCTATCTTTAACATGGGACGAATTTATTAAACCAGAGTTTCATTGGAATGAGAGTCATTATGGAACTATTACATCCGTTTTCTCTATAGTTTATGCTATCTGCATGCTATTTGCAGGTAAATTTATTGACTGGATGGGAACAAAGAAAGGCTATCTTTGGGCTATCGGAGTTTGGAGTGCTGGAGCATGTATGCACGCTATGTGTGGAATATTCACTGAATATTGGACAGGTTTAGGAAGTAAAGCAGCGCTTATTGGTGCTACAGGTGATATAGTTGTAACTATAGCTACCATTAGTATGTATGCTTTTCTAGCTGCTCGATGTATATTAGCTTTGGGTGAAGCCGGTAACTTCCCTGCAGCTATTAAAGTGACAGCCGAATATTTCCCTAAAAAAGATAGAGCATATTCTACTTCTATATTCAATGCAGGAGCATCAATAGGTGCCTTAATTGCTCCACTTACTATCCCTTATCTTGCTAAAGTTCTTGGATGGGAAATGGCTTTTATCGTTATTGGTGTATTAGGATTTATATGGATGGGACTTTGGGTATTTATGTACTCTTCTCCACGAGATAGTAAATATGTAAACAAAGCGGAGCTAGAATACATTGAGCAAGATAAAGATGATTATCTTGTTGATAATAACAGTGATAAGAAAGAGAAAAAAATTGGATTATGGAAAGCGTTTTCATATAAACAAACTTGGGCTTTTGCAATCGGTAAGTTTACTACTGACGGAGTTTGGTGGTTCTTTTTATTCTGGACTCCTTCATATCTTAGCACTCAGTTTAACATCAAAACTTCCGAAGGTTTAGGTATAGCGCTCATCTTTACTCTTTACGCAATTACTATGCTATCAATTTATGGAGGAAAACTACCTACTATAATTATAAACAGAACAGGACTTAATCCATACGCAGCACGTATGCGTGCAATGTTAATATTTGCATTTATTCCTCTTCTAGTTCTTTTGGCTCAACCTCTAGGTACCGTGTCACCTTGGTTACCTATTATCATGATAGGTCTAGGTTGTGCTGCACACCAATCATGGAGTGCAAATATATTCTCTACTGTAGGTGATATGTTCCCTAAATCGGCTATTGCGACAGTGACAGGTATTGGTGGTATGGCTGGTGGAATTGGTTCTATGATTATGCAATTTGTTGCGGGTAACCTATTTGTGTATGCTGCAGGAACAACTTTAGTAGATGGTAAAGAGGTAGAGATGACTAAAGAGTTATTAGCTCAAGGAGCTACATTCCTACATCCTCAAATGGAGTTTATGGGATTCTATGGAAAACCTGCCGGATATTTCATTATCTTCTGTGTATGTGCTGTTTCATACCTAATTGGATGGGTAATAATGAAAATACTAGTTCCTAAATATAAACCTATTGTTCTTGAATAAATTGCTTATCAGTAACTCCTTATAATTATTTAAAACAGGAATAATTAAGGAAACAAGATAAAAAAGAGCTTGTTTATAAAGCAAAATTTAAAAACGATTATTTCTGTTAGAACGAACTTAAACATGAACCCAAAAAGTTATACAAATCTGACTTTTTGGGTTTTGTTATATCAAGCGATTACTAAAAACATGGCAATGTTGAACTTATAAAGTTAATATCTTTAGCCTTATTGCTTCATCTCACTTTTAGATCATACTCTTCTTAATAATTATGATATTATAATCCTTCAATATACTCTATTAGATTTCTATATATATCATTTTTGCATATTATCTCTTTAACGCCCGTAATAAAGATTTTTCTTCTAGCTCGTGTTAAAACAACATTAAGTTTCCTATCAATAAGCTTCCCATTATCCTCAATAGTGTTGGGAAGCATTTTAAGTTGATAAAGATAGTTAACGGAGAATGAATAGATAATAACGTCACGCTGACTACCTTGATATCTCTCTACTGTATCAACCGAAACATCTTCAAGTTCAGATATACCCAACTCACGAATCTCTTTTTTTATCATTGCTATCTGACTCCTGTAAGGAGTAATGACACCTATTGATAAAGTTGGATTAAACTTCTCACCTAATTCTTCAAATATCTGTTTTACAATACCAGCAACAATTTTAGCTTCATATCTATTACTTTTACCCGAAATAGAGTCTGTGTCACGCACTGAAGGAATAAAGTTCATAGCATTTTCTACCTCTTCAATCTGATGAGGTAAACCTACAGGTACAAGCTTACCTTCATAAAACTTTTCATTAGGGAACTCTTCAACTAAGGGATGCATTCTACCCTGTCGGCAAAGCATATCAATGCAATATGAGTAATCCTCTTTTAAAAACTTTGTATAAAGTCGTTCGAACAATGACTTTTTTATTGAATCAAATCCTATATTTCTTAAGTCGTTATCGTAAACAAAGGCGTCATCATCGTTTTGTAGCACTACAGCTGGTAACTGTTTATAATCACCTATTAATATAAATTTAACTATAGCATCACGTCCATCTACAAATTTCGTCGATAATATACCTAATAATTGTGGTTCTAGAACCTGTGTAGCCTCATCGATAATTGAAATATCGAAACGTTTCAGTTTAAAAAGTTCTGGTTTTGCTGATAAACTTGCAACTGTACCAATAAAAACACGACAATCCGAAACAACTCTTTGCACATCAGCTCTATTGTTACATTCACTCAATTTATTCTCTATTAAAGAGTTACGAAACCGTGCATCACACGAAAGCTCACTACCTACACGTATGTATTTAACGTTAGGAATAATAGACTCTACTGACTGACAAATTTCATC
>JAEZKJ010000135.1 GCA_023415545.1 Bacteroidota bacterium | reverse complement strand
ATTGAATCCCTATTCAACTCTTTTTGACTATTAAAAGAAATTATTTTAGTACTACTACCAGCTAAAGCTACCACATTTGAAAAGGATACAAATATGATAACTAAAAAAATAATTAATTTTTTATAGTACATAAAATGAATAAGTTAGTTTCATAAAGTGAAACTATTTTTCCAATAAGTTTTTCAAGAAAGTATCTAGTTCTTCATCTAGTCCTTTTAATAGTTCATCATTAAGCAATAGAGTGTCATCGTCAACAAGTAAAATCTCACATATTGTCTCTTTATCTTCATCAACCATTACAAATGAGAATGGTTTGATAATTGACAATTTATCAATATAGCCAGTCGAGTCTAAGTTTTCTAGTTCACAATGCAGTATCTCTTCTACATTACTATAGAAGTTATCACCATCATAATCAGCCCATTCCTCAATCACCACTTTAGACAATTCTGAATCGTCATCATCGAATATTATCAACTCTCCACTCTCCTGCTTCGGCTGAATATGTATATCTGTTATTGCAAAACTTTCTAGATTTACATATTTATCGAGAGCTTCGTGTAAGGATTTCTTAATATTTTGAGATGATTGAGAGCTAAGTTTCATATTTAAATAATATTTTTTAATAATAGTAAGTTCAAAAATACGAAAAAAATTAAATAAACAATTTTAATTAATTAATTATTTAATTGAATCGATTCATTTGCAACTTCAACGTTGATAATTCAATTTCTCTTTGTGATAATATACCTTTATAAAGTTGTATTACTTTATAAATCTCTGAATCTTTACTACTGCTAGCTTCTGCTAAGTTCAACCAATTTAAAGCTTCCTTTATATTATCATTAAGTTCGTAATATAGAGCTATATTAAAGGCAGCATAACCACGTAATTTACCTTTTTTGTTTGTATAAACACTTTCCCATAATTTAAATGCTGTGGACCAATCATTCTCTTTAACTGCCACTTCAGCATCACGCATTTCATATGTACCGCCGGTATAATAATATCTATCAGCTTGCTCCCAATGAGGCAATACTATATCAATATTTTTTTTAAGAACATCATCGTATGCATACAGAAAAGCTGTTTTATAATCTAAAAGATCGAAAGCATTATAATAGGTAGTATCACTTTGCGAAATGGTATAGACTGGAGCTTTTCTATTAGATATATAGAACTTTATCTCAGGTTTAGTAACAAATCTAATTACATCAAGAGGATTTTCAGGGTGATATACCTTCATTCTGTCAACTGAAACATCCATTTTCTCCAAAGATATTATCATTTCAGCTTTAAAATCCGAAAGTATCTCCTTGACAAACTGTGGTGACAGATAACTATTTGATTGTTCAAGACAATCCTTCATAACAGAATCACAAGCTATAACTGTTTCAAAATAGTGCGAATCGGCTATTCTTTTTGCTAAGATATTTTTTGAAATATTTTGGTCCCCAACAATTGTTCCTTTGTTGGTTATAATAATGCTATCTAAATCATTTTGCGGTATTGTAGAAATAATGACAACATTTTTTAATTGATCAGGAAAACTAACCTCTGCAGGCTTGAGATAATCAAGACTTACCTCTCGCATTGACATACAGCTAGATAATATAAATATAAGGGATGAAACTATAATAGCATATTTATTCATGATTATATTATTTTTTAAGAACTCAAATATACAGTAAATGAACATATTTATCTACTGTATATTATATATAATAGAATAAAAAATAGCATCATTTAACAAATGATGCTATTTAATTATTGTGTAATTATATTTAATTAGTTACTACCGTGGCAGTTCTTATATTTCTTACCACTTCCACAAGGACAAGGATCATTTCTTCCAATGGTCTTACCCACACGTACTGGCTCTTGTTTTACCTCACGTGTATCACGGGAAGCAGCCTCCATTTGGTTAGGATCACTCAAGCTTGCCTTTTCCTCTCTATATTGATTTCGGCGTGTATGTTCTTCAGGAGCAGCTTCACGAACTTGCTCTGGTTCTTGAACAGGAATTTGTCCACGCATCAATACTGCAACAGTACCATTATTTATCTTACTTACCATTGAATCGAATAGACCAACTGACTCAAGTTTAAATATCAACAGTGGATCTTTCTGCTCATAACTAGCATTCTGCACAGAATGTTTAAGTTCATCAAGCTCACGCAAATTCTCTTTCCAAGCGTCATCAATAGTATGTAAAAGGATTGCTTTTTCGAATGATTTCACAATCTCTTTACCTTCTGATTCATAAGCAGCTTTAAGATTTACAGAGATATTGTAAAGACGCTTACCATCAGTGATAGGTATCATTATATTTTCATACATGTGTCCTTGAGTCTCGTATACCTGTTTAATTACAGGAGTAGCTATCTGAGCCATTCTTTCTGTCTTTCTCTTGAAGTTTGCCATAGCAACCTGGAAAGTCTTTTCAGCAAGCTCATCTTTACTCAATGAATGGTACTCTTCTTCACTATATGGAGGTTCAATAGCAAGAGTTTGCAACAACTCCATCTTAGAATTCTCATAATCTCCTAGTTCAACAGCATAAACGCAACGGTCCCATATCATGTTTACAATATCCATTCCGATACGTTCTCCCATTAAAGCATGGCGACGTTTAGTATATACAACTACACGTTGTTTATTCATAACATCATCGTACTCCAAAAGACGTTTACGAATACCGAAGTTGTTCTCCTCAACCTTTTTCTGAGCACGTTCAATTGAGTTAGAGATCATCTTATGTTCAATCATCTCACCCTCTTTGAAACCAAGTCTATCCATTACAGAAGCAATTCTTTCAGAAGAGAATAGACGCATCAAATCATCTTCAAGAGAAACGAAGAATACAGATGAACCCGGGTCACCTTGACGACCTGCACGACCACGAAGCTGACGGTCAACACGACGACTTTCATGTCTTTCTGTACCAATAATAGCAAGACCACCTGCAGCTTTTACTTCAGGGCTTAACTTAATGTCGGTACCACGACCAGCCATGTTGGTAGCGATGGTAACAATACTTTTCTGTCCGGCAAGAGCAACAATATCAGCCTCTTTTTGGTGAAGTTTTGCATTAAGAACGTTATGTTCAATCTTGCGCATAGAAAGCATCTTACTTAGCATTTCCGAGATTTCAACAGATGTTGTACCAACCAATACCGGTCTTCCTTCGTTAACCATCTTTTCAACCTCTTCGATAACTGCTTTATACTTTTCACGCTTAGTTTTGTAAACTCTATCGTTCATATCATTACGAGCGATAGGACGATTAGTTGGTATTACAACAACGTCGAGTTTATATATATCCCAAAACTCCCCTGCTTCTGTTTCAGCTGTACCAGTCATACCCGAAAGTTTGTGGTACATACGGAAGTAGTTCTGAAGAGTAATAGTAGCAAAAGTTTGTGTAGCAGCTTCAACTTTTACTCTCTCTTTCGCCTCAATAGCTTGATGCAAACCATCCGAGTAACGACGACCTTCCATAATACGTCCGGTTTGCTCGTCTACAATCTTAACTTGTCCATTGATTACAACATATTCATCATCCTTCTCAAACATTGCATAAGCTTTAAGAAGCTGATTAATAGTGTGAACACGTTCCGATTTTATTGCATAATTCGTTAAAAGTTCATCTTTTTTCTCAAGTTTCTGTTCCTCAGTAAGAGAAGTCTCATTCTCAAGAGCCGATAGTTGAGAAGTAATATCAGGTAATACAAACAGAGTAGGATCTTCCGAGTTACCGGTTATTAAGTCAATACCTTTATCAGTAAGATCTACACTATTAATTTTTTCATCGATAACGAAATATAATGGATCAGTAGCTTCATGCATACGTTTATTGTTCTGCTCCATGTATATCTCCTCAGTCTTAAGCATACCTGCTTTAATTCCTTGTTCACTCAAAAACTTAATCAAAGGTTTGTTCTTTGGAAGAGCCTTGTGACTGCGGAATAGAGCCAAGAAACCTTCTTCTTGATCTTTTTTATCTTCTGAAGCTATAAGACGTTTTGCGTCAGCAAGATACTGTGTAGCAAGTTTTTTCTGAGCTTCGAAAAGACGTTCAACCAATGGACGGAATTGTTCAAATAGTTGATCCTCGCCTTTTGGTATAGGTCCTGAAATAATTAAAGGAGTACGAGCATCATCAATTAATACCGAGTCAACCTCATCGACAATAGCATAGTTATGTGGACGTTGTACCAAGTCTTTTGGGCTTACAGCCATGTTATCGCGAAGATAATCGAAACCGAACTCGTTGTTTGTACCGAAAGTGATATCAGCATTATAAGCATCTCTTCTTGCATCCGAGTTTGGTTGATATTTATCGATACAATCTACACTTAATCCATGGAACTGGTATAATGGGCCCATCCATTCAGAGTCACGTTTTGAAAGGTAATCATTAACAGTTACCACGTGAACACCATTTCCTGTAAGTGCGTTAAGGAATACCGGCAAAGTAGCAACGAGAGTCTTACCTTCACCTGTTGCCATTTCAGCGATTTTACCTTTATGTAGAACAACACCACCAAAAAGCTGTACATCGTAATGAACCATGTTCCATGTAATTTCATTACCACCGGCTATCCAGTGATTCTTCCAAATAGCTTTATCACCATCTATAGAGACAAAATCTTTACCTTTACTTGCTAGATTACGATCGAAATCAGAAGCAGTAACTACTATTTCTTCATTTTCAGCAAAACGACGAGCTGTATCTTTCACAATAGCAAAAGCTTGTGGAAGCACATCATCAAGAGCTTTTTCGTATTTATCTAATACCTCTTTCTCTAATTTGTCTATCTGAGAGAAAATATTTTCTCTATCTTCTAACTCTAAAGTTTCAATAGTAGCTTTGAGTTCTTCTATCTTCTTGCGTTCCTCAGCAGCTGAATCATAAATATATTGTCTCAACTCTTGAGTTTTTGCACGCAATTCATCATTATTAAGTTTTTCGATTTCAGGATATACAGCCTTGATTTTATCAACCCATGGCTTTATTTCCTTCATGTCTCGGGTGGCTTTGTTTCCAAACAATTTGCCTATTAATTCATTAAATCCCATTGTATATTATTTATTTATTTTCAAAGAATATTATAAAGCGCAAAAATACAATAAAATAACTAATTTATTGCAAACAGATAAAGTTATTCTTTGCGCAAGTCAATTAAAGGAGATGATTTAGAGGCATTTGGAGCTCGGATCCTCATAGAATGAGCCACAGTAGAAGAGATCTTTTCTACCTTTATTGGGGTATTAATAATAGCAGGTTTTACATTCCACCCAAAGAAAAATAGTGGAGAAGAAGTATATATATCACGTACTATTTTTGAGTCTAATGTATGTTCACGTGCAATAGACCAACCTGGTAATATCTCAAGCCATAAATCAGCAGATATTCCGGTGTAATAACTATTGCGTACCTTCTCCAATTCCGGATTCCACGCACCAAAATAGATATCTTTTGAGGAGTATACGCTTTTTACTCCACTGAATTCTACGAGAAAATCAGAGGCTTTTTTAAGAAGTTCATCTCTATCGATTTTTTTCTGTTCAATAAGTTTATTGTTTAGAAAAATCTCTTGATCGTGATCTGCTTCTACATATTTACCTTGTCCATAAATCGCTCCAAGATAAATATTTAATAAAGCGGTGCATCTTTTTATATCGAATTGTCCGGTAGGTATTCTAAATTTTATATCATCGGCAGGTTCATTGTCAACATAACCAGTCGATGTGATGAAAATTAGCGCATTATCTAACCCTACTTTTCCATCTATCATATCTATCAAATCAGCAATACTTTTGTCTAGTCGCACATAAGTATCCTGTATCTCCATAGCTGCTTCAGCAACAGACTTATGGTCATAATTACCTGCATAATATCCTAACGATAACAAATCGGGTATATTATCACTACCTATAGAAGTAGAATTCAAACAGATGTTAGCAAGTTTATTTACCTCGTCATTAACGTATGGACTAGTTTTAAGTCGGCGATATTTATTCTTTCGTTCACTATCAAAATTATATTTGAAAGTAATCTGACTGTTTGGTGAAGTCAAATTATCATATCGAGTAACAGGCAGAGAAGGTATCCAAACTATATCCCCTATTCTGAAATCCAATCCTTGACGATCATTGTAGTTGGATACCCATTTAGGGAAATCAGTATAATATGTAGTTCCACTCCATTTTCCTGTTTCATCATTAATCCAAAAAGCACCTTTTGAAGCGTGTCCACTCATCATTATAGACATCTCTCGAAAAGGAGATATAGAATATGTTTCAGCTTTACCATTAGTAGCCGACATCAACTCGTCGCTAAGATTAGAAACTTTAAGTTTTTCAGCTGAAGTATACTCAGTGGTATATATACCCATATAGTTCCTGTCATCAACACTACTTGTCACAGTAAGAGTATTTCTATCAAACCATGAATCACCAAGTATTCCATTTAGCGAAGGAGTAGTTCCGGTATATATTGCTGCAGTAGCAGATGACTTATCAATATTTTTAAAATCAAATTCGACGTTTGAATACAATCTTCCCTCTTTAAGTAATCGTTTAAAACCTTTTTCGCCATATAATGATGAAAAAGCTTCAATATAGTCAGTACGCAACTGGTCAACGGTAATACCTACAACAATTTTAGGTACACCATTTGATTTGTTCTGCGCACTAAGATTTGTTAGTGAGATTACAATTAAAAGTGATGATAATATCCGTTCTTTCATTTGTTTCTTTTTCTATAGCAAATAATATGCCCCAATGAGCACACAATTAAAGAGGTTGTCAAAGGTAATATAGTTAAATTGAATTTCTGAGTAATAAATGGCATTATCAAAATAAAAAGTGTTAAATAAGCCACATTTATATAGTGATATATATCTTTTTTCCCTTTTATATCATTAAAAATCATAAATGGAAGATATAATAATGGTATAGGATTAAACAAGAAAAGCATCCAATTTGAATCAACTGTTGGGTGAACAGAGAAGAAGAATAGGAAAGCAACTATGCATCCTGCTATGCCTTGTAGAGTGAAAATTATGATATCCCATCCCCAATAGATTTTCTTTTTTCGTATCTCCAAATATGCTATGTATATAGATAACATAAGGAATAGACAAGCCGTCATAAAAGGTGAAAATAAAAATCCCTTTTCATTCTCATCAGGCTCGACATCAACAATATATTTTTCACTCTTTACTAAAGGACGTATTGAATCCCCTTTTACTATTTGAGCAGCGCTCATTGCATTTAATAGGTAAAAAGGAGAAAACATCTTTTCTCTATTGGTTATAAATTCATCTGCCTTTGTTCCTAAACAAAGATCTATACCAAATTCGTCCCATTTATTATTCTTAGTGAACTTATGAATAATTGAGCGAAATGATTCATTTTCGTTTCCTTGAGAATAAACAATTTTACCATTTATACTCTCTTCTATCTTATCTCGTGCTCTTGTTGTACAATTATCATAAAAGTAATTATATCTATATACCCTATTCAGAGGTTTATAATTTTCATCTAAAAGTTGTTTTAAACGAACCTTCTCATCATATGACAAATTAAGAGTTTGCTGAAAAACAGAAGAGCCTCTCATTGCATATTCTGTTTCAAAATAGTAATAAGGAATAATTCCAAGTTCATAATCAGTTTCCCCCTTAACAAATCTCATTACAAAATTTGGAGTTTTAAAACTGAACATGCCATAATTATATACAATATCTATGTTTCTATCAAAATTCTGGTATCTAATTGCTGTATGACCAAAAAGAGAGTATATTTCATTACCAGGATTACAAGTGAGCAAACTGATTTCAACACTATCTTTTTTCTCCGATTGAGCAAACAGATTTATATTTATTAAAATAAGAATTAATAATAGAAAACATTTTTTCATTATGTCATTTTTTTAACTTGCGTGTGAATATGCGACAAAAATAGTTCTAATTTGCTACACGCACCATACAAAATATAGCTTTTTTTATCCAAGTTGTTATTTTTTTAGTTTACTTTGCGCCTCAAATAGAATTACGTGGAATTAGTTATAGACATTGGTAATAGTTGTGCAAAGATTGCGGTATTCGACAAAAATGAGATAATTGATCTTTATTATGACTCGAACAATAATCTAGAACAACTTGATTTTATTTGTAACAAATATCCAATTTGTAGAGGAATAATCTCATCTGTTGTCAAAATAAACGACATTATCAACAGACAAATAGATAATCTAAACTTCAATGTAATTAGACTATCACACTCTACACCCATACCAATAATAAACGACTACAAGTCGCCAAAAACGCTTGGTATGGATAGGATTGCTGCTGTAATAGGCGCAGAAGAGATAAAACCAGAAAGAGATTTACTTGTTATAGATGCAGGGACATGTATAACATATGATTTCATTGATTCTATAGGACATTATAAAGGTGGTAACATATCTCCTGGCGTAGAGATGAGATTTAGAGCGTTGAACAGCTATACAGATTGTTTACCATTAGTAAAAAAAGAGGGAAAAACGCTTTTAATAGGTGAGGATACTGAAACTGCGATACGCTCGGGAGTTACATTGGGTATTGAGCAGGAGATTATTGGTTATATATCAATGATGAAAAAGAAATATCCTCAACTTTTGGTTTTTTTAACGGGCGGTAATGAATTTTCTTTTGATACCAACTTAAAAAGTATCATATTTGTGGACAAATTCTTAGTATTAAAAGGTTTAAACAGAATAATACATTATAATGAAGAATTATAAAAAACTGATTGGAATATTAACTTTATTCTCAATCACTCTAACATCTTTAGCACAGACAAGCACAAATTCTCCATATACCAGATATGGATTCGGGCAATTGGAAAATCAAGGCTTTGGAAGTAGTAAAGGTATGGGTGGTATAGGATATGGTTTGCGTAACGGTTCTCAAATCAATGTTTTAAATCCTGCATCATATAGTGCTGTCGATTCACTGACAATGTTATTTGATATTGGTTTAGGATTGCAGAATACTAATTTTAAAGAAGGAAGTGTCCAAACTAATGCTAAGAATTCAAGTCTGGACTATATAGCTATGCAGTTCAGGCTTATGAAAAACTTAGGTTTCACTATTGGATTTCTACCATATTCAACAGTTGGTTATAGCTTAGCTAATACTAAAGAGATAGATAAAGATGATGATGGCAATTCTATAAATGCCATTAACACTTACAATGGTTCAGGTGGCTTACATCAAGTTTTCGTAGGTCTAGGATATGAAGTGTTTAAAAATCTTTCTCTTGGTGCAAATATCTCCTATCTTTATGGTGATATAAACCACTCAGTTACTACAACTTTTAATACTGCTAATGCATATACTAGTGCTATAATTAATGACATCTCAGTCAGTGATTATAAACTTGATTTTGGAGCTCAGTATAGTCTGAATTTTAATAAATCAGAAAGAATTAACTTTGGTCTTTACTACTCTTTGGGTCATGATTTGAATAGCACTTACGATCTACACCGACAAGTTTACATAAGTTCATCTGCATCTGCAATATCAGATAGTACAATAACTAAGAAAAATGCATTTAGTATCCCTAATACATTGGGTGCAGGTTTTACATATGTAAAAGATAATAAGTTAACAATAGGTGCTGATTATACTTTCCAAAAATGGAGTGAATCAAAATACGATGATATAAAAGGTACATACTATTCCGACCTTTCAAGATTATCATTAGGAGCCGAGTATATTCCAAACATTTATAGTCGTAACTATTTCAAAAGAATAAGATATAGAGTTGGTGCTTATATAAGCAATAGCTATACAAAAGTTAATGGCAATGACGCAGCTAAAGAGTATGGCGTGAGTGCAGGTTTAGCTTTACCTATTTTCCAAAGCCGTTCTATGCTTCATATCTCCGGTCAATATATTAAAGTATCTCCTAAAGTTAAAGGCATGCTTGAAGAGAACTCATTAAGATTGAACGTTGGAATTACATTTAATGAACGTTGGTTCATGAAGTATAAAGTAGATTAACACACATAATATAGAGAACAACTAAATTTACATACGATGAGAATAAAAATGATAACATCGCTGTTTATGCTATTTATTGGCGTCACAGCTTCTATGGCACAGAAAGGTGTCACTGATGGTTCTAGATTCGGACATGGAGAGGACAGTATTAATTGTCTTAAGAACATCAGTATCTATACTGAATACGTTAAAACCAATAACTTTAAAGATGCTTATACTCCATGGAAACATGTTTTCAATGATGCTCCTATAGCACAAGTAAGTACTTATACTAATGGTGCTAAAATACTACGTTGGTTAATTGCTAACGAAAAGGATGCAGCAAAGCAAAAAGCTTACTTTAATGAATTAATGGGTATTTATGACCAAAGAATTAAATATCTTGACGTTCTTAATACATATGTAAGAAATCCTTCTACTAAAGGTTCTATCATAGCATTAAAAGCTCACGATTACTATACAATGGGTAACTTTGACAACAATGTTGCTTATTCTATGTTTAAAGAAGCTATAAATGCAGAGAAAGAGAATTCTGACTACTTTGTTCTTACAGAGTTTATGGAATCGGCTACAAAAAAATTGAAAGCTGAGCCTAATTACAAAGAGGAATTCATTCAGGATTATCTTTTAGCATCTACATATGCTGATCAAGCATACAAAGCTGCAACTAAAGAGAAAACAAAATCTTTATTAAAAGTTACTAAAGATAATATCGATGCGTTTTTTATAAATAGTGGTACTGCAACTTGTGAAAATTTACAGAATATATATGGACCAAAAGTAGCTCAAAACAAAACTAATCTTGAGTACTTGAAAAAGGTTCTTTCTGTAATGGAACTACTTGGTT
>JAEZKJ010000170.1 GCA_023415545.1 Bacteroidota bacterium | reverse complement strand
AGTTGCTGAAGTTGAAAACGAATATAATCCTCGTCAGCTTTGCTCTTTTCTGCTTTGGCTATAGTATCGGCAACCTTTTTTGAAGCCTCTCTATATTGCTGATATATATCAACATATTTTGAAAGCTCTTTCTCATCGTTGGCAATAATATCAAGAACATTCAATTGGAACTCCTCATTGTTAAGCAACATATTTTGATGTTGACTATGCACATCGATCAGTTGCTCACCAAGTTCACGCATCTGTGACAATGAGGCAGGGGAGTCATTGATAAATCCGCGACTTTTTCCACTGGCATAAAGTTCACGACGTATAATACACTCATTTGGATCAAACTCAAGTTCTTTTTCCTTGAAGAATGACTCCATGTCGCATGATGATATATTAAATTTTGCTTCAACTATACACTTTGTTTCACCATTTTTTATCGCTTTGATATCTGCTCTTTGACCAAGAAGCAGTCCGATGGCACCTAATATGATTGATTTTCCAGCACCCGTTTCACCGGTTATTACCGAGAAACCTGTGTTGAAATTGATATCCAACGTATCTATCAAAGCATAATTTTGTATATAGATTGACTGTAACATATCAGATTATAATTCTTTAATAAGCTTGTCAATAATATCGCTTGCAACTTCACTCTTTGACTTTAAAGGATATTCAGTCATATTCTCCTTGTCGATAATCGATATCTTGTTGGTGTCGTGTTTAAAACCGGCACCCTTATCATTCAAAGAATTAAGTACGATGAAGTTGAAGTTTTTTCTTTCCAACTTTTCACGTGCATTCTCTTTCTCGTTGTTTGTTTCAAGAGCGAAACCAACGAGAACCTGATTCTCTCTCTTAACTTTTCCTAATGCAGCAGCAATGTCCTGTGTAGGTTTAAGTTGTAGAGACATATCATCTTTACCACGTTTAATCTTTGTGGAAGCTCTCTCGGCAGGAGTAAAGTCAGCCACTGCAGCACAAAGAATTGCAGCATCACAATCCTCGAACTCCTCTTTAGCTGCTCTATACATCTCATCAGCACACTCAACATCAACTCTTTTTATAAGAGGATTGTTGGTTGAAAGTGAAACAGGTCCGGCAATAAGAGTTACCTCAGCACCTCTGTTGGCACACTCTTCAGCAAGGGCAAAGCCCATTTTACCTGATGAGTAGTTACCAATGAAACGCACAGGATCTATCTTTTCGTAAGTTGGGCCTGCAGTTATCATCACTTTTTTCCCTTTCATAGATAGAGAAGAAGCAAAGTACTTTTCAAGTTCTTCAATGATTACTTCAGGTTCTTGCATACGTCCTTTGCCAACCAAATGACTAGCCAATTCACCATCGGCAGCCTCTATGATATGGTTTCCGTATGATTTAAGTATCTCAAGATTGTGAGTTGTTGATGGATGCTTGTACATGTCTAAGTCCATGGCAGGCGCTATAAACACAGGCGCTTTCATAGAAAGATATGTTGTGATAAGCATATTATCGGCAATGCCATGTGCCATTTTACCGATGGTAGCAGCAGTAGCCGGAGCTATCACCATAGCATCTGCCCATAGCCCAAGGTCAACATGGCTATGCCATGTGCCATCTCGTTGCGAAAAAAACTCACTAATTACAGGCTTACTTGTAAGTGCTGATAGGGTAATAGGAGTGATGAACTCCTTACCTGACGGAGTAATAACTACCTGTACTTCGGCACCTTTTTTAATAAGTCCACGAATTAGTATAGCCGCTTTATATGCGGCTATACTACCTGTTATACCTAATACGATTTTTTTTCCTTTCATCTTATTTAATCATGCCTGTTTCGCGTAGTCGGATTTTAGTCAATACATTTTTTGTATTGAGGGTGAAGTCACCATTCATAATCCAACCGAAATAACCAGGATCTTTTTGAAGCACCTCAGTTACAGAGACACCTTTATACTTTCCAAAATTGAATACCTCAACTCCGTTATCATCATAAACCATTCGCCCGGCGAAGTCAACATTGCGGTTATGACTTGAATAATCGGCAAGAAAAGCCATATCATTCTTCAACTCCTCGGGATACATATCAAGCTGCGCTTTCAACACCTCGTATGTAGCTCGTGTATCAGCTTCAGCTGTGTGAGCATCTTCAAGGTTCTTTTTGCAATAGAACTTATATGCAGCCGATAGTGTACGTTGTTCAAGTTTATGATAAATAACCTGCACATCTATAAACTTTCTCTTCATCATGTCGATATCCACGCCTGCTCTAAGGAACTCCTCAGCAAGAACAGGTATATCGAAACGATTTGAGTTAAAACCTGCTAAGTCACAACCTTCTATATCTTTAGCAATCTCTTTGGCTACCTCTTTAAAAGTAGGAGAGTTTTCCACATCTTTATCATAAATCCCATGAATAGCCGATGCAGCTTCAGGTATATGCATCTCAGGATTTATACGCATTGTTTTTGACTCTTCGTTACCGTTAGGGTAAACCTTTAGATAGCAAATCTCAACAATTCTGTCTGTGTTTATATTAACACCGGTAGTCTCCAAATCAAAGAAGACTATCGGGTTTTTTAAATTTAAATTCATTGCCTTATAACAGTTTTAGTCGTTCAGCATCATTGGCATAAGGAGCATAAGCACATCCTCTTTATCTTTCTCCTGTTCTGCAGGAACAATAACGCCTGCTCTTGAAGGGTCAGCAAGTTCAAATATTACCTCCTGTGATGACATATTGTTCAATATATCGATAAGGAAAGTAGATTTGAATCCTATATTCATAGTTGCACCTAAATATTGGCAGAAAAGAGCCTCTTCAGCAGAAGTTGAGAAGTCAATATCCTGAGCCGAAACCTGAACTTGATTTTCACTCAAACGAAGTTTTATAAGTGAGCTTGCTTGAGAAGAGAATACAGAAACACGGCGAAGTGCACTTATCATCATCTGGCGATCTATAGTAGCACGATGAGGATTGTTTTGAGGAATTACTGAGTTATAGTTAGGATAACGTCCCTCAATAAGACGACAAACCATATAATATTTCTCCATAGCGAAAATTGCATTTCTCTCATCGAAAGAGATTCTTACATCTTCACTCTCTTTTGGAAGAAGGTTTTTAAGAATATTTGCAGGTTTCTTTGGAAGAATAAAGGCTGCTTTATCATCACCTTTAGCCTCAAAAGTCATACTTCTAACAAGTTTGTGACCATCGGAAGCAACAAATGTTATGCTATCAGATGTGATATCGAAATAGATACCATTCATCACAGGACGAAGTTCATCATCAGCTGTAGCAAATATTGTGCGGTTAATGCCTGTAAGAAGCAACGAAGCGCTTATAGAAAGTTCTCTTGAGGAATCACTTAAAGCAGAAGCTTGTGGGTATTCATCAGCATTTTGTCCAACAAGATTATACTTACCATTTTGGTACTGAACCATGATTTCTAATGTATCAAGATTAACCTCAAAAGTTAAAGGTTGTTCAGGAATCTCCTTCAATGCATCCAAAATAGTTTTCGAAGAGATAGCAAATCGACCATCTTTGTCATACTCATTTACTTCAATAGATGTTGATAGAGTAGTTTCATTATCAGATGCTGTTAATGAAAGAGTTCCGTCATTCAACTCAACCAAGAAACAGTCCAAAATAGGAAGAGTGTTCTTTGAATTAATAACGCGGCTTATAGCTTGTAAATGACTGAATAAACCAGTACTTGAAACAACGAACTTCATAGCTTTTATAATATTAATTATTAATCTATATTAATTGCCAAAGTTAACAAAAAACGTTGGAATATAATAGAGGATGATTAATAATAATTCTTTTTAAGTTGATTATTAGTATATTTCGTTTTTATATAAACTTACTTTAAAACTTTTAAAGAATTTTACAGAAATATACAGGGTTGTTTCAAGTACTGTTTGAATAAAATATCTTCTTTGACAATTAATCTAAATCAACCAATCTAAATTGTTTGTCAAATTCCAATTCACTACCGTTATTTAACTCAACATCATATCCTTTTCGATCATTTTTTTCTATCTGTAATATTTTTGTGTTAGGAAAATGTTGATTTATATAACTAGCAATTTTTTTAGGTATAATTGCGTTAGGTACTTGTGAATGTTCGCAATCGATGTTTGTCCAATTTCCTTTTTTATCAAATTCGATTTTATCGCCATTGGCAAACATTACATCATAACTTTTGCTTAAAAACTCACTTTCAACTTTAACTACAACAACTTTGTGATTAGCAAAATGCTTGCTAACAAATTGTTGAGCAATTTTTGGCATTTCATTTATTGGGATAATTTTGTCATTATCGGCGATTACACTAAATGTTAATGTAAACAGAACTACTAATAACGAGATTAACTTTTTCATAAATAATTATTTTTAAGTTATTAAAATTATAAGTAAAACAACTATTACATATATCGCAATAAATTTTACCAATTTGGATATATATAAGACAAATTGTTTTACTCAATAAAAATAATAAATGTGTTGATATTTAAAATATTAGAATTTATAAAAAGAGTTAATCATTGTTTTTAGGTAAGTTTTTGTTAAGTAGGATATAACCCATAAGTGCCGAAATAACCGAGCCACAAAGAACTCCTAATTTAGCTTGATTAAGTAAAGCTACACCCTCTTGACCAATCTCGGCATAGGAGAGGTCGGCAAGAAACATAGATACAGTAAAACCAATACCGCAAACAACACAAACACTGGCAAAAGCTTTCCATGTAACTGCTGTTGGAAGTGTAACTACTTTATAACGAATAGCAATCCAAGAGAATGAGAATACACCCACAAATTTTCCTACTACCAAACCTATAATCACAGCTATGCTAACTCCCGAAAAGAGGCTGTCAATACTCATCAAAGATAGGTCTATACCTGAATTGGCAAAAGCAAAAAGAGGAATTATGACAAAGTATATAAGAGAACGGAGGTTGTCCTCAAGATCTTGAAGAGGACTGATCATCTTGTCGGCAGCCGATTCAATACTTTTAAGTGTGTGTATCTGCTCATTGCTAAGCACTATAGTGTTGTGGCGTTTATTTACTTCGATGACAGGGAACTTATTCACATTTTCCCTTATTCTTTCGAGATAGTGCCCTGTACCTTTCTTTAATGTTGCAGGAATACAGAATGCAACAACAACACCCGCTATTGTAGAGTGAATGCCTGAGTTTAGCATAAAATACCATAATACTAGACCAACGGCAATGTAGAAAAATTTTGATCGTATATTTTTAATATTTCCTCCAATCAATACAATTACACATAGTGTGGCCATAATAAGATAAAAGGCATTAATATGGGTTGAGTAGAAAAGAGCAATAACTAAAATTCCTCCAAGGTCATCGGCCACAGCAAGAGCTGCAAGGAATATTTTCAGCCCAATAGGAACTCTAGATTTAAATGTTGCAAGTACACCAAGTGAAAAAGCAATATCTGTAGCCATAGGTATAGCCATACCTCTTAGCATAGCTGCATTACTAGGACATACCAAATAAAAGAGCAATACAGGGATTATCATTCCTCCAAAAGCGCCGATAATTGGTAGCAAAGCCTTATCTTTTGTTGACAACTCTCCAACCTTAATTTCTCTTTTAATCTCTAGTCCTACCGATAGGAAGAAGATTGCCATAAGGAAATCATTTATCATCTGTCCAAGGGTGATAGAGTGCCCGTTATGGCTGAAAAAGTTAAAATCACCAACAGAAAGAGTCACAGGATGAAGCCAAAGAGAAAAATACCACTCTTTTATACCTGATATATTTGCTAATATTAAGGCAAGAATGGTGAAGAAAATTAATACTACACTTGAATTGGCATGTTGTCGGAACTTACGTAAAAAACTGTAATTCATAATCTTAAATTAATATTATGCTATTCTTCATCTTCAAAAATATAACGAAGAAGCAAATCATAACGTATAAATTAATTAATAATCAATCAAAAGCCATATAACTTCCAATGGTATGAATCCATTTTTTTGCCTTACGATAAATTTGTAAAGTAAATATTAGCTACAAATAAAAGTCAACCTAGTATAAAATATAATAGACAACAATATATTCTGTCTGAAAGATTAAGTAAAGTTCTTTAATTTTAAATTAATGTGAGTGGTTGATTAAGGTAAGGCAATATTTTACTGCATAGCAATTGTTTTCAAAGCCCAAAGTTAAATAATTTTTTTAATATTCCAACTTTGTTTGGGTACAGGGATACTTGAAAAAAAAATCTTTAAAAATTAGTATACTCAAAATGAAAATCTTAATTTCGTATTCTCTAAAATATAAAGACAATGGAATTATCAGGTAAAGTTATAGCTGTTTTGGAACCTCGTGGAGGTGTTTCGAAAACAGGAAATGAATGGAAAGTTCAGGAATATGTTATCGAGACTCATGAGCAATATCCTAGAAAGATGTGTTTCGATGTGTTCGGTGCAGATAAAATAGATCAATTTAATATTCAGATAGGTGAGGAGATTAATGTCTCTTTCGATATTGATGCACGTGAGTGGAATGGAAGATGGTTCAACTCAATTCGTGCTTGGAAGGTTGAACGTGTAGCTGCACAGCCTGCTCCGGCAATGGATCAGCCTGCTCCTTTCCCTCCATTCAATGCTGCTCCGGTAGATTTTGCTGCATCGGATGATAAAGATGATCTCCCTTTTTAATATTATCTGAATCAACAAGAATTTTTTTTCAAATCATACATAGAAAGCCGCTATTCTTTTTAAGAGTAGCGGCTTTCTTTTTGAAATATATCTTATAGTTTTATGAATTCATGCTCATCAGGAACTCTTCGTTGTCACGAGTATTTTCCAATCTGCTCTTCACAAAATCCATAGCTTCGATAGGATTCATATCCGATAGATATTTGCGAAGTATCCACATACGGTCCAGGCTCTTCTTATCAAGCAATAAGTCGTCGCGACGAGTACTTGATGCAACAATGTTTACAGCAGGGAATATACGCTTGTTGCTTAAGTTGCGGTCCAACTGAAGTTCCATATTACCTGTACCCTTGAACTCTTCGAATATAACCTCATCCATCTTAGAACCGGTATCGATAAGTGCTGTAGCAATGATTGTAAGTGAACCACCATTTTCAATGTTACGTGCTGCACCAAAGAAACGTTTTGGTTTATGAAGTGCGTTGGCATCCACACCACCCGAAAGTACTTTACCTGATGCAGGAGATACTGTATTGTAAGCTCTAGCAAGACGAGTAATCGAGTCAAGGAAGATAACTACGTCATGTCCACACTCAACCATTCTTTTTGCTTTCTCAAGAACTATACCTGCAATTTTAACATGGCGTTCAGCAGGCTCGTCGAATGTAGAGGCAATAACTTCAGCGTTAACACTTCTAGCCATATCGGTAACCTCCTCAGGACGTTCGTCGATAAGAAGCATAATCATATATACTTCAGGATGATTAGCAGCTATGGCATTAGCGATATCTTTAAGCAAAATTGTTTTACCTGTTTTAGGCTGTGCAACGATAAGCGCACGCTGTCCTTTCCCGATAGGAGCAAACATATCTACTACACGAGCAGATAGATTATCGCCATATCCCCCTTTACAAAGTTTGAATTTCTCTTCAGGGAAAAGAGGAGTGAGGTGATCGAAAGGTACACGGTCACGTACAAGGCTAGGCTCCAGACCATTGATTTTCTCCACTTTTACAAGAGGGAAATACTTTTCACCCTCTTTAGGAGGACGGATAGAACCTTCGACAACATCACCGGTCTTTAGGCCGAAGAGCTTGATTTGTGATTGAGACACGTATATATCGTCGGGTGAAGATAGATAGTTGTAATCCGATGAACGAAGGAATCCATATCCATCAGGCATGATTTCCAAAACACCTATTCCGGATAAAATACCTTCAAAGTCGAAAGGTTTTTCAACAGGACGTCTTTCAGGTTGAACAACAGGAGCAGCTTCGTTTTCAACTTCCTTATTATTCTTTACAGGAACATTATTGTTGTTGCGAGGTTGGTTGTTGAACTTATTGTTCTGAAAATCGCGTTGTGGACGTTGCTGAGGTTTGTTAGGATTAACAGCATTTGTAGGTTGTGGAGTTTGTGCACTATTTTTGGTAGCTTCAAACTTACCTATAAGTTCGCTTGGTAACTCTATATTATCTGAAGGAAGATCTTCAATAGGAATAAAATCATCTCCTTCGCTTTCGAACTCTAGTTCTGGAAGAATAACTTCTTCTTTTTCTTCAACTTTTTCTACTTTTTTGGAAGCTGCTTTAGTTTGTTCAGGTTTTTCCTCTTTTTTCTCTTTTTCAACTTCCTTAGTTTCTTTATCAGAGTCATTTTTGCTCTGTTCGCTTTTTACATTTTTTGAAGTAGCACTTTTTTTAGTGTTTCTCTTCTTTGTTGTCTTCTCCTCTTTCTTTTCAACAGTTTCAATTTTCTCAACTTTTTCTGTCTCTTTAGTCTCTACAGCAGGAGTAGTTTCTGTGATAGTTTTCGGTTCAGCAGCCTTTGGTTGTGGGTTACCATTAGAGTTGTTGGCTTCGATTTTCTGAGCTTTGTCTTTAGAGGCAGTGTACACTTTGTCACTCTCTTTTTTGACATTTATGCGAGATCTTTTTTTTGCTTTACTATCTCTTTTCTCTTCGTTAGATTTGATAGAAGCAACTTTTTGAGTAGCACTGGCAATTGCTTGTTCATCAAGAATGCGGTAAACAAGATCTTCTTTTTTAAAAGATTCAGCTTTGTTTATACCCAATTCTTTTGCAATTGACTGCAACTCCGACAAATTTTTGTCGTTTAATTGAATAATGTTATACATATAGTATTTTAGAAATGTTATTTAATTCATAACAGAGAGCATCCTCCTGAAAAATTATGAATAAGAAATTAAAAGGAGATGTTATACTCAAAGTTGTAAATGGGATAATTGATATAGTATTTATTAGTAAGGAAGTAAGTTTTACATTCTACTTAAAGGATAAGTATAAACTTACTGGCTACAAAAATAATGATTTTTTCATATCCACAATATAAAATAGAAAATAATTTTAATTTATTTGTATAAACTTGTGAATCAGATGGAAGAGACAACTTGTTCTTTCTGATGTTAAATCAACATAAAAAGCTAATTAATTGTTCGAAGGTTGCTCATATTTTTTCAAAAACCACTAATTTAGCTTTGTTTTAATAAAATGTTATAAAATTATGAAGAAGGTAATTTATACAGAAAAGGCGCCTGCAGCAATAGGTCCCTATAGTCAGGCAATAGAGGCGAACGGCATGATTTTTATCTCCGGTCAGCTTCCTGTTGTTCCATCAACAGGTGAAATAGCACAAGGTGGGATAGAAGAACAGACAAAACAATCATTCGAAAATATTAAAGCTATCCTTGAAGAGGCTGGTTTAACAACAGCTAATATTGTAAAGACAACAGTTTTTCTTGCTGATATGTCGCTTTTTGCTGGCATGAACAGTGTTTATGCTTCATACTTTAGTGGAGAGTTTCCTGCTCGTTCAGCTTTTGCTGTTAAGGAGTTACCAAAAAATGCTTTAGTGGAAATTGAGAGTATTGCTGTAAGATAATATCTATCAGTTTAACGATAAAGTAGGGTTGATTAAAACTATTTTAGTCAACCCTTGTATTATTTATATAAGGGTTCGGTTAATTGTTGTAATTATGAAAAAGTTGAATAAATGGCAATGGAGTACAATATCACTTGCAAGTATCATACTATTGATGCTCGCTATTTTTATATACAGAACCGATCCTTTTAAATCAAGTTTTGAAATAGAGATTCCTTTAGGTGGCAATATATTTCCCTCTATAATCTTATCTACTGCAACAACCGACTCAATTATTATCCAACCATTAGATTCTGATTATGTAGGTAATCCTAAGTCGGGAATAGCTATACGCATAAAGAACAATCATGTAAACAGCAGGTTACGAGTTGATATTGCTGAGTCACCTTTCTTTGCTGAATCAGTATCCGAATTTATACTATCCGAAAAAGGGAAAGAGTATATTGTTTATCCTGATGTAATTTGGAACTATCAAGCACTTCGTGATAATAAGCAGGCAGTGCCGGTAGCTATCTCAATAAAAGCTGAACTTAATGGAAAAGATTTAACTCAGAAACTAAAGACAGCTTCTATGCGTAGTGTAAATGAGTGCCCAATAGCTTATTATGATCATAAGATGAAGTTGCATGATACGGGTGAGTTCTTTGCCGCTTATGTTAATGAAGACAATCCACAGATAGATAAAATCCTGCGTGAAGCACTAGATACACGAATTGTAAATCGTTTTCTCGGCTATCAAGGTACAAATCGTGGTCTTGAGAGTGTAGATCGTCAGGTATATGCTCTTTGGAATGTCCTTCAAAAGAGAAATTTCAGATATAGCTCGATAACAAATACCAGTTTCTCATCGAATGTGGTCTATACCCAAAGAGTAAGAACTGTGGACGATGCACTTGCTTCATCGCAGATAAATTGTGTAGATGGCAGTGTACTATTTGCATCACTTCTTAAAGCAATAAATATAAATCCTATACTTGTACGTGTTCCGGGACACATGTTTGTGGGATATTATACTGACAGGTCGCATAAAAAGATAAATTTCCTCGAAACAACTATGATAGGGGATATTAATATGGATGATTTCTTTCCTGATGAGAAGTTAGATTCCAGCATGGCAGGTAAGTCCAAGAACCAGATGTCAAAACTTACATTCGAGAAGTCAAAAGAGTATGCAACAAGAATTTATCAAAAAAATGACTCACTGATACACTCAGGAAAAGTAAACTATATGTTCCTCGAAATTGATAAAAATACCCGTTCAAAGGTGCAACCGATAGGGAAATAGCTATTTGTATTTCTATTCTTTAAGTTATTTATTAAGAGCAGAAATTTATTAGAATAATACTGCTTTGAATATTACTTGAACAGATGATATCTTCATTTGTTCTAGTCTTGTATAGACTATAATTAAATGAAAATATTATGAGTCGAGTTAAACTTTTGGGAGTTTTTATTCTCTTTGTTCTTCCTATATCAGCACAATCGTTGGAGGAGTGTAGACGGTTGGCTAATGAGCACTATCCTGAAATAAAAAGATATGATATTATTTCAAAGACTGAACAATATAGTTTGGCTAATGCAGCTAAAGCGTGGATTCCACAATTACAATTCTTTAGCCAAGCTTCTTATCAATCTTCTGTTTCAACATATCCAAAATTGTTGGGGCTTTTGTTGAATTTGGCCGGTGAAAATGGGTATATGCAGAAAGATCAATATAGAGTAGCCATCGATGTGAATCAGCTGATTTGGGATGGTGGCAAAAATCGTGCTAATAAATCACTTATCAATGCAGAATCCAATGAGCAGTCTAAAACTGTAGATGTCACACTATATCAAGTACAACAAAGAGTGGATAATCTTTATTTTGGAATTCTTCTTCTTGATGAACGTATTAAACAGACGGAGTTAACAAGTAACTTGATTGAGCGAAACCTTGATAAAGTGCGTAGTCTCTATAAGAATGGGGTGGCAATGCAGTCGGATGTAGACGAAATGGAGGTTGAGTTTATATCAATCAAGCAGAAATTAGAGCAAGTTAAAACTGTGCGTTTCAGCTATCGTCAAATGCTAGAGATATTTATCGGACAACGACTTTGGGATGAGAATTTAATGCGTCCAACTGCTCAGATACCTATTGTACGAACATCATTGCGTCCGGAAATTCAACTTTTTGAAGCTCAAATAAATAAAATAGATGCTCAAAAAAAACTACTTAATGCATCTGTGATGCCAATAATGAGTGCTTTTGCTCAAGGATTCTATGGATATCCGGGATTGGATATGTTCAAAAGTATGATGTCTAGTAGATGGAGACTTGACGGAATTATAGGAGTGCGTCTCACATGGAATTTAGCCGCTTTTTATACCCAACATAATTCATTAAGGAAACTCAAGTTAGCAAAAGAACAGATAGATCTTCAGAAAGAGATATTTTTATTTAATACTAACATTCAAACTACTCAGGATGATGGCGAAATTGAGCGATTACGCAAAACAGTAAGTGATGATGAAAAGATATTAAAACTTCGTCGTTCTATTCGTATTGCGGCAGAATCGCAACTTGAACAAGGGGTTATAGATACGTCTGATCTGTTAAATAAGATTACAGCCGAGCAGCTGGCTCTACAAATTCAAAGTGAGCATGAAATAGAATTGTTACAAACAATTTATCGACTAAAAAATAGTTTAAACCAATAGAATACACAGAAGATGAAAAAGATATTTATTGGCTCTTTAGCCATTTTTGGATTGGTTAGTTGTAATGGGAATTCAAACTTTGATGCTCAAGGAACATTTGAAGCAACAGAGGTGATCGTATCGGCTGAATCAAACGGACGTATTATAGATTTTGACATCCAGGAGGGAGAAAATGTAAGTAAAGATTCTGTTATTGGGGCTATTGATAGTGTGCAACTCGATTTGCAAAGAAAACAGTTGAAAGCTCAACAATCTGCACTCTTAAGTAGTCGCCCGGATGTACAGAAGCAGTTAGCAACACTCCGTGAGCAGATAGAAAAGCAAAAAAGGGAGCTTAACAGGGTAACCAATCTGTTGAAAGATGGGGTTGCAACTCAAAAACAACAAGATGATATTATAACTCTAATTAAACAACTTGAGAGCCAAGAGAGTGCAACTCTCTCAACTCTTAAAAATAACAGAGCCTCCATAGACGATAACGTTGTTGCATTAAATGCACAAATAGCTTCACTAGATGACCGTATTCAAAAGTGTAAAATAACTTCTCCCATTAAAGGAACTATTTTAACGAAGTATGCTGAAAAGGGTGAATATGCTATAATTGGCAAACCTCTTATGAAGGTGGCTAATCTTGATAACATCTATATACGTGCTTATATCACATCATCTCAATTACATGATATCGCAGTGGGTGACTCAGTAGATGTGATTGCAAACTTCGGATCTGATGAACGTCATAACTATAAAGGTAGGGTAATGTGGATATCTAGTGAGAGTGAATTTACTCCAAAATCTATTCAAACAAATGATTCACGTGCCAATCTGGTCTATGCTGTTAAGATAGCTGTGAAGAATGATGGTCGACTAAAAATAGGGGTTGCCGGTGAGGTGAAATTTTAATAATAACTCTATGAATGCTATTGAAGTTGAGCATCTATCCAAAAAATATGGTTCGTTACAAGCATTATATGATATATCATTTTCCGTTAAGCAAGGAGAACTTTTTGGATTTATTGGTCCTGATGGGGCTGGTAAAACTACACTCTTTCGATTGCTTACAACACTGATTAATCCCACTTCAGGAAGTGCTAGGATTGATGGTTATGATATAAAGAAAGATTATCTATCTATTCGAAAATGTGTTGGATATATGCCCGGTAGTTTCTCATTATATCAGGATTTGACTGTGCAAGAAAATATACTCTTTTTCGCTTCTATTTTCGGTGTAAGTATAGAGGAAAATTACGAATTGATTTCTCCTATTTATAGTCAAATAGAACCTTTTAAAAATCGTAGAGCAGGACAATTATCTGGTGGAATGAAACAAAAGTTAGCTCTATCGTGTGCATTGATTCATAGTCCTAAAGTACTATTTCTTGATGAGCCCACAACCGGTGTTGATGCTGTTTCACGTAGTGAGTTCTGGGATATTCTAAGCAATTTGAAGTCTAAACAGATAACTGTCCTTGTCTCAACTCCATATATGGATGAAGCATCCCGATGCGATCGTATTGCCTTATGTAATGAGGGGAGGATATTATCTGTAGATACTCCAAACGGGGTTGTGTCGAGATTCAAAGAGTCACTTTATGCTGTTAAGGCCAATAGTATGTTGGCATTATTGAACAATGTACGAACTCATGAAGGAATAAAAGCTTGTTATCCTTTTGGTGAGTATCATCATATGGTGGTAAGTGAGGATTTTGATAATTCCAAATTCTACGAGCAGATGAAGGATATTGAGGGTTTTGTCATGAAAAAGATAGAGCCTGATATAGAAGATGTATTTATTAAATTGATGAAAGATGAGAGAACCCATCATAACAGTGAATAATCTTACCAAAAAGTTTGGCTCTTTTAAGGCAGTAGATAATATATCTTTTGAGGTTTATAAAGGGGAGATATTTGGCTTTCTGGGTGCTAATGGGGCTGGAAAGACTACTGCTATGCGTATGCTTTGTGGACTTAGTTATCCTACATCCGGTGTTGGTAATGTGGCAGGTTATGATGTTATGAAGGAGGGTGAAAAAATAAAAAGAGAGATAGGTTACATGAGTCAGCGTTTTTCGCTATATAATGATTTAAGAGTATGGGAAAATATACGTCTTTTTGCTACTATTTATGGACTCTCAAGTTCTGAAATTAAAGAGAGAGAAGAACAAATATTAGGCAAACTTAATTTTATGGATGAGAGGAAAACTATGGTGTGCGATTTACCACTTGGTTGGAAACAAAAACTTTCGTTTGCTATAGCAACAATCCACAATCCAAAGATTGTATTCCTCGATGAGCCAACAGGTGGCGTTGATCCTATTACTCGTCGCCAATTCTGGGAAATGATTTATGAGTCGGCCGATAATGGTACTACAATATTTGTTACTACACACTATATGGATGAGGCCGAATATTGTAATAGAGTCTCAATAATGGTGGATGGAGAGATTAGGGCACTCGATACCCCGGTAAAGTTGAAAGAGAAGTTTCATGTGAAAACTATGGATGAACTATTTCGACTGTTGTCTCGTAATTCTAAACGAATTGAGTAGATTATGAACAGAGGATTTGTACAACTGGTAAAAAAAGAGACACTTCATATATTTCGTGATGTGCGAACAATGACTATTGTACTGCTCATACCTGCAGTACTTATGACTCTATTTGGTTTTGCAATCTCTACCGATATAAATAATGTAAATGTAGCAGTGGTGGCGCCTGCACGTACTCATGGAATCTATGAGGCAGTAGATAAACTTTCCAACAATACTTATGTAACATTCAAAGGATTTGCATCTCATGATGAGGCATTGAAATGGATGCGTGAGGGTAAGGTGGATGCAATTGTAGAGTTTGCTACCGACTATGAGAGGTCAGTGCAACAACAGAATCAGGGTATTCCTACCAAACCATATCTTTTGTTCCAGATGGATGCTTCGAATACAAATATGTCCGTTACATCCTCGGCCTATCTGAAAAATATACTCTCTCCAACAAACAGTCAATCTTCTCTTTTTGAAACTCATCTTCTGTTTAATCCACAAATGAAATCCTCATATAACTTTGTAACAGGAGTGATGGGATTCATCTTTATATTGATTTGCGCTATGATGACCTCTGTATCTATAGTAAGAGAGAAGGAATTGGGGACAATGGAGGTACTTTTGGTATCACCGGTTCGCCCACTTGTTATAATATTTGCAAAGATGGTTCCTTATTTAGTAATATCTTTATTTAATCTGGCTACAGCTCTTTTAATATCATCATTTGTTCTAAATGTTCCTATGTCGGGTAATATATTGAATGTCATCTTTATATCAATGTTGTATCTTTTTCTATCATTGGGATTAGGAATGCTCATATCTACTTTGGTCAAGAGTCAGATGGAAGCCATGCTTTTATCGGCTGTATCAATGCTTATACCTGTTATAATGTTCTCGGGAATGGTATTCCCAATTGAGAATATGCCAATAATATTGCAATATTTTTCTTCTATAATTCCTGCCCGTTGGTATATAGAAGGAATAAGAAAGTTGATGATAGAGGGATTGCCACTTAATGGAATTTTACTTGAGTTATCGATTATTGTGCTTATGATTATTCCTATTATTATAATTGCTTTAAAGAGGTTTAATGATAAATTAGAATAAGCTATGCGTACGCTATTAATACTTATAGATAAAGAGTTTAGAGAAATTTTTCGAAATCGCTTTATTCTTCAATTAATTATTCTGGTTCCCTGCATAACTATTTTAATTAACCCATTAGTGGCTACAATGGATGTCAAGCACCTTACAATATCGGTTATTGACAATGATAAATCAACACTCTCTTCTCATATCGTTTCCTCATTCGATGGCTCAGAATATTTTACTGTATATAATGTTTTTAATAGTTATGATTTAGCTTATAAAGCTTTAGAAGATGGGAAGGTGGATGTTATTGTAAATATACCAAGGAGATTTGAACGTAATATTTATTCGGCTTCACCTAAAAAAATAGATATTTCCTCGAATGCTGTTAATTCTATTAAGGGAGCTTTGGGAATGCAATATGTAGTTCATTCTATTGGTAATACCGTTTTAAGTTATACTAATAATAAAATACCAAATGTAAAAAGTGATGAAATCTCTATTCAAAATCTTTTCAACCCAACTTTGAACTATTATTTTTTTATGATACCTGCACTTTTTACAATGCTTATAATTATCATTTGTGGATTCCTTCCTGCACTGAACATTGTTGTTGAAAAGGAGAATGGAACATTTGAACAGATTAATGTGACGCCTCTTTCCAAATTTACTTTCACCCTTGGTAAACTTATACCATTCTGGTTGATTGGACTATTTATAATAACAATATGCATGCTTATTGCATGGATGATTTATGGATTATATCCCACCGGAAGTATTGGAACGATATATTTGGCTTCTGTACTTATGATTCTGTCTATCTCAGGTTTTGGTGTAGCTATTGCAAACAGGTCGTATACTATACTGCAAGCCATGTTCGCAATGTTCTTTTTTATTGTCTTGTTTAACTTAATGAGTGGATTGATAACCCCATTGGCTTCCATGCCAAAATGGGCACAATATATAACTAATTTTCTCCCTCCACGATACTTCATAACCATCATGCGTTCTGTATATTTAAAAGGGGCGACTATAACCGATCTATATCCAAATTTCCTTATGTTAGGAGGATTCGCACTTATGTTCAATCTTCTAGCTGCATTAACTTATAAGAAACAGTCATAGAAATTACACCTTTAGTCAAGCATCAAAATCCAATAATGGCATATTTTATCAATATATTTTCATAACTTTGAAACAAAATGTAGTATTGTTTTGAGTATGGAACTGGTTTATATATTTCATAGTGGTTTTGCTCTTCTTGGCGATGGCTTTACTGTGGTAATGGATTACTACATGGATTCAAAGGAGTATGGTGACAATGGAGTGCCTGGAAGTGGAATTCTTCATGACAAAATACTCAAGAGAGAGGGAAAATTCTATGTTCTTTCTTCGCATTTTCACGCTGATCATTTTAATAAAGAGATCCTTTCGTGGAGGGAGAAGAGAGATGATATAAAATTCATATTCTCAAAAGATATACTTAAACATCGCCGTGCTAATGAGGAGGATGCCTTTTGGATAAAGAAGGGTGGTGAGTATGAGGATGATACCTTAAAAGTCAAAGCTTTTGGCTCAACGGATGTGGGCGTTTCTTTCCTTATTGAAGCTGAAGGTAAAAAGATATTTCATGCAGGCGATTTAAATAACTGGCATTGGATGGATGAGAGTGATGAGGCTGAGTGGAAGAAGAGTGAAAAATATTTTCTTTATCAACTCGACTACATCTACCGACAGGTTAAAGAGATTGATGTGGTGATGTTCCCTGTCGACCCAAGATTGGGAAAAGAGTATATGCGTGGTGCAACACAATTTATTGATAAAATAAAGACGCATATCTTTATACCTATGCACTTCACACCAAATTACGATAAGGCCAATGCTTTTAAAGAGATAGCTGAATCGAAGGGAGTGAAATTCATTCCTATAACAGAAAGTGGACAAATAGTAAAATTATAGATATGAAAGTTAAAGGAAGATTTGATCATTTCAACATTAATGTTACAAACCTTGAAAAGAGTATAGAATTCTATGAAAAGGCTGTTGGCTTACATGTAGCAAAGAGGAAAAAAGCTGCTGATGGCTCTTTTGAACTTGTTTATTTGGCTGATGATTCAACAGGCTTTCTACTTGAGTTGACTTGGTTACGTGACCATGACTCGGCATATGAGTTAGGTGAGAATGAAAGTCACCTATGTATTCGTGTCGAGGGTAATTATGATGAGATACGTGATTACCATCGTGAAATGGGATGTGTATGTTTTGAGAACCATGATATGGGACTTTACTTCATAAACGACCCTGATGACTACTGGATAGAAATTCTTCCAGTGAATTTTTAATAAATTATAAAAAGGCTGAGTATGAAATTTATATCTCCAGGAGGATGGTTCTCTATTGAACTTCCACAAACATGGAACGAATTTGAAGATACTCCCGAGAGTTTCCTTTTCTACAATCCTGATAAGTGGAATGGTAACTTTAGAATATCTGCTTATAAAGACAGGTCGGATAGATATGCCGAGGAGTGCATAAAGTTTGAAGTCGACAACAACGATGCAAAGATTGTTAATGTTGGACGATGGAAGTGTGCATATATTTGCGAAGGCTTTCAAGAAGAGGGTGTATGGTATACCTCTCATATATGGATTACCGGCGAAAAAGATACCTCTATTGAGTGTAGTTTTACAGTGAGTAAAGGTGGTGATAAGTCGGTTGCCGAGGATGTAATCAAATCATTGATTGTTAGAAATAACAAGGATAGAGTAAAAGAGATTATACCTGTTCGTCTTCTTGAAATAGAACAAATCAATGCAGGTTATGATTGGGCTGTTACAACAATCAAAAAGGAGTTATCGAAAGATTTTACTGCTCAGGAGAACGACATAGTAAATATTCAGAAACTTATTGATAGTGGCAAATTCAATGCTAAACAAAAAGATCCATGGGCATCGTTTGCTATGGCTTTTGCTACAATTATCATCAATGAGATGGATGGTATGGATTGGGCCACTGTAGTGGATGGCAATAGTGAGTATCCTGTGTTAAGATTTAAAGATACAGACTTTGTTGTTAATCCTGTTGATATTATTTGGAGCAAGATTAAAGAGGGTAATAAATGTAACCTTAATGAGGAGTTTGATAATATAGCAGAGAAAATTTCGGAACTATTATGACCCCATATATGCAAATTGAGGGATTGACCAAATCATTTGGTGATCTCGTTTTATTCAACAAAATCTCTTTTGGAATTGCTGAAGGACAACGAATTGGTCTTATAGCAAAAAACGGAAGTGGTAAGACTACTTTACTAAATATTATTTCAGGAAAAGAGGGTTACGACGAAGGAACAATCTCCTTCCGACGTGATTTGAAGGTGGGATATCTAGAACAGGACCCTCATTATCCCGAGGATTTGACTGTTATAGAAGCTTGCTTTCACCATGGTAACAACACTGTTCAGCTTATAAAAGAGTATGAGGAGTGCATGGAGACAGAGGGACATCCCGGTCTTGAAGAGCTTTTGGTTCGTATGGAGCATGAAAAGGCGTGGGATTACGAAAGAAAAGCTAAACAGATTCTCTCTCAGCTAAAAATTAGAAATTTTGATCAAAAGATAAAACATTTGTCGGGTGGACAGCTTAAACGAGTTGCTTTGGCAAATGTATTGATAACTGAACCTGATTTCATTATCCTTGATGAGCCGACCAACCACCTTGATCTTGATATGACTGAGTGGCTTGAGGGATACCTCAGCCGTGGAAATATTTCTCTTTTGATGGTTACCCACGACAGATATTTTCTTGATAGAGTATGCTCTGAGATTATTGAAATAGACAACAAGCAGCTGTACTCATATAAAGGAAATTATAGTTATTATCTTGAGAAGAGACAAGAGAGGGTTGACGCTACAAATGCAGAGATTGCACGAGCAAATAATCTGTATCGTACTGAGTTGGAGTGGATGCGACGTATGCCTCAGGCTCGAGGACATAAAGCGAGATATCGCGAAGAGGCTTTCTATGAGATAGAGAAGGTTGCTAAACAGCGTACAAATAATGCCAATGTGAAGTTAGATGTCAAGGCTTCATATATTGGTTCAAAAATATTCGAAGCCGATCATCTTTATAAGAGTTTCGATAACTTGAAGATACTTGAAGATTTTTCATACATTTTCTCACGTTACGAAAAGATGGGTATTGTGGGAAATAACGGTACAGGTAAATCAACATTCATCAAGATATTGATGGGGGAGGTGAAACCTGATAGTGGCACCATAGATATTGGTGAAACAGTACGCTTTGGTTATTACTCGCAGGATGGCCTTGAGTTCGATGAGCAGATGAAGGTAATTGATGTTGTGACCGACATAGCCGAGGTTATAGAGTTGGGTGATGGAAGAAAATTGACAGCTTCGCAATTTCTTCAGCACTTCCTTTTCACTCCTGAAACGCAACATAGTTACGTTTATAAATTGAGTGGTGGAGAGCGTCGCCGTCTTTACCTATGTACAATATTGATGCGTAATCCAAACTTCTTGGTGCTCGATGAACCTACCAACGACCTCGATATAATTACTCTACAGGTGTTGGAGGAGTATTTGAAAAACTTCAAAGGTTGCGTAATTGTGGTTAGCCATGACCGTTACTTTATGGATAAAGTTGTTGACCATCTTCTTGTATTCAACGGACAAGGCGATATACGCGACTTCCCTGGAAACTATTCGGATTATCGTGAATGGAAACAGAATAAAGAGGAAGTTGAAAAACAGGAGGTTAAGGTTCAAGAGGAGAAGAGTGCAAAAGTACGTTTAAATGATAAACGCAGAATGACCTTCAAAGAGAAACAGGAGTTTGAGAGATTGGAGAAGGAGATTGCTCAGCTTGAACAGGAGAAGGCGGAGATAGAGGAGGCTCTTTGCAGTGGTACTCTTGATGTTGACCAACTTACCGAGAAATCAAAACGATTGCCACTTCTCAACGATGAAATTGATGAGAAGAGTATGCGATGGTTGGAACTTAGTGAAATAGAATCATAAATTAGCTTATAGATTTATAGAGGGTGAAACGGTTGTCGTATTAAAAAATCTTCAATAGAATATTTTGAAGTGAATTTCAAAGTTTGGACAAAATGATGTGAACCCCGAAGTTTGAAGTAATCTTCGAAAATAAACAAGATATTAATAATTTATTGGTAAAGAGTTCGGTATTGCACCGGACTCTTTTTATTTATAATACTATTGTACTATTAGCTTATGTACTTAATGAGTTATTTTTAACAGTATCATCTCTACTACATCATTACTGATTATATCTTGAGAAGTTTTTATTGTCATTGGAATCAGTTTCCCAATAGGTTTAGCATTATAGAATTGCTCTTTTATGGGTTGTGAAATATGTGAATTATCAATATCTTCAATGTGTTTCTCCATAAAGTAGCAAGTAACATTGAATGATTTATCATATACTGATAGCCATGCAAGATTCCTTTTCTTTAAAAGCAGTTTACATAACCAACTTTTCCCATCATTGTAATAGTTCCACTGAGTAGTGATATTTTTTTCCGAAAGTCTGCTTATGAGTTCTCTATAAGCGATATAACTCTTACCAAGGGTAAACTCTAGAACCTCTTCATTGGGAAAAACTTCTTTATATTTTAACATGTTCTCTTCCATATACAATTCTCCTTTAATAATTTAGTGATAACTAGTTTATTTTTGTATGGCAGCAATATACAAAATTAAATAGAGAATACGATATTATTTCTAATACTCATATTCTCTATCCGATAATGTAAAAAACAATATTAATAAATACTAATCTTTCAAATTATTTACATGGAGTAATGATAGCTTTGGTATCTACAACAAATTTGGCATCTTTGCTTTTAGGTATCCAAACAATTCGTTTACACTCATCCTCGCTGTAGTGATTATTCACATAACCACTTCCTGTTATAAATTCAGTGTCTATCTTACATTTTTCAAATTTCCACGATATGTAGTTATCCACATCAATATATAGTGAATCTATTGTTGACTCTTTAGCTGTAAAGCTAGAATATCCTCCATTAAAATTTACTGCTCTATATTGTGATTTATTTAGGGTTAATCGGTTATTATTTGCTTGCAAAGTGATAGAATCTCCCTTAAACCCATTAATATCAGTCATAAAACTATTATCTGATGTAAAATAGTTTAATTCATTAGTAGTAGCAATGTTTATATTAATCTCCTTAACATTGGTAGTGTAAATCTGATTACCATCATACTTTATATTTACGGTTACAACAAGTGTATCACCACTTTTATATGAGTTAAAATATTCATAATCAGGCAAAGTAATAGTCGTCTTTTTATCTTCACCATTTGAAGGAATGATCTTTGTAGAATAATTTATAAAAGGAGTTATATCGCCAATATTTTTTAATTTGATTGCTTTAATATCTTGGTATTCCTTCTTTACAATTTTGTTTCCAATATTTAACTCATCTATAGTCGCTTGATAATCCTTTACAAACAATTTAAAAACGAAAGGAGATATAATAATCATTATAAATGCAGCAACTAACACTCCTAATAATACGTATGTAGTTTTTTTCATAATAATTCATTTTTTTGTTTTGAAACATACTCTTTATACATGGTAAGAAGCTCATCTTCACTTATACCGAGTGTATAAAGTTGATTGAACAGGTGAAATATCTCATCTTTTAAAAATGTTTTTTTACGGTTGTTCTTTATTAACTTTTTAGCACCTTTAGACACGAAATATCCTATTCCTCTTTTATTGTATATAATTTCGTCCGACTGCAGATAGTCGTATGTACGCATCACAGTGTTCGAGTTTACCTCTACCATTGAAGCATATTCCCTAACTGATGGTATCCTTTCATCCTCGTTGTATTTCCCAAGGAGGATTTCGTCGCATATTCTATCAGCTATTTGGAGGTAAATTGATTTGTTATCTTTAAATATCATCTCTTATAAGGTTTACATGCGGTTAATAATTTCTGTCTCTTTGAACCTGAAATAACTGATAACCCAGTTAAATATAGCTAGTGCTGACATTATTATTATAAAGAATAAAGACATAATATTTTCATCAGCATTTATTTCATTGATAGATGTTGAGTCTTTAAAAGTATAATATATTACTACCAAGGCAATGCTAATTATAGCAGTTATAGCAGCAGAGGTTTTTATAAAAGCACCTTTTGGCCATATGGTTCCCCCAAGAATAAATAGTGATTGTGTAAATAGATATCCTGAAATAATCATTCCTAGTTCATACCATGTATTAAAGAAAGTTCTTAAATTATCGGAATCAATATCCACTATATTGTTGAAGTTGAACATGGCTATGTTATGATTAGCAGGAAATATTATTTTGCATATTAACACTTTAGTACTATCCGACCAGATGAAAAGAGTAGTAAAGACTATAAGAAATAGTATTGTATAAATGAACCATTTAATAAACCACTTTTCGAAAGAGGTAGCAGGAGTCATTAATAATGATATCTTACCGGTTTTAGTTTTTAGTTCTTCCATAATGAATGAAGCGCCTAATGTTCCAAAAATAAATAATAACCAAATAAAAAGACCCGACATAAAGCTAGCACTGGGTTCAATAGTAGATGAACTTATATAAGTATTTTTATAAATTAATATACCATTCCATATCATAGCAATAGCCATAGCACTATACATTACTAGAACTCTCAAACCGTAAGATTTCCAATTCTCGCGTATATTCTTTTTAATAAGATGTTTGGCTCTTGACCAACTAAAAAAAGTATCTTTTATCATATTGTTCCTATTTTTTACTGTTATGCTTTTCATGTTCAGATATTATTGCTCCAAATAAAAGTTCTAGATTTATCTGTGACTCTTCTTCATTTTCGTTTGTAAGAATAACATAATCTCCTTGCAATGATGGTGTAGTGTACAATGCTTTATCAATTATTTCTTTATTATCAGTCTCAAGGAACAGGTACTTTCTGCTTATCTCTTCCATAGACTCATTAAGTAAAATCTTACTATCTTCAAGAATTATAACATGATCAATAAGCTTGTCAACATCCTTAACCTGATGTGTAGATATTAGAATGGTTTTATCATCGTTCATGCCCGAAGCGATAAACTTTCTAAATTGGCTTTTACCTGGAATATCCAGTCCGTTCGTTGGTTCATCCATTATAAGAAGAGACACATTTGTTGCAAGAGCGAAGCTCATGAATACTTTTTTCTTTTGACCCATAGAAAGGGCTCCTAGGTTCATATCAAGACTTAATTCAAAGAAATGAAGATATTTTACCAGATCTTCTTTGTTGAAATTTGGATAGAAAGGAGCGTTAATATCGATATAACTTATTAACGATATAGGTGGTAATTCAAATTCTTCGGGAACTATGAACATATCTTTCAGGGTGATTGGTAAACGACGGCGTACATTTGTTCCGTTCATAAGTATTTCACCACTTTTAGCATTTAAAAGACCTGATAAAAGATGAAGCAGAGTAGACTTTCCTGCACCATTTTTACCAAGAAGACCATATATTCTACCTTTCTCTAAAGTAAAACTCAAATCATGGAAAATGTCTTTCCCTGATTTAAAAAATGCAAGCCCTTTTCTAGGGTAAGCAAAAGATAAATTCTTAGCTTCTATCATATTATTTATTTTTTAATATAGTGTATTAGTATAATAGTACACCGCAAAGGTATGATAGATTTTATTATTTCCAAATGATTTTGAGAAAAAAATAAAAAAAAAATTATTTTTAATAAGAGATGTATTGAGCTTAATTATTTAATGAGTTGAATTTTAGAGGGTTAAGCGTGTTGGTTTTCTTTGTGTATTTTTATAAAGGAGTCAAATGAAAGATGGATAATTGTATCTGTTATAGATTATTATATTATAGGAGGTATATATTTATCTATATCACAAAGCACTGCCATACTTTATGAATAAGCTAAAGAAATATTAATTGTAAAAATAGAAATATTGATATAAGTAGAAAGATTCTGTTTTATTGACCTTGTTTATATTTTATATAAAATTTTCTTTTTGTGACTCTGTACGCCCAATATGTTAGCAATATACCTAAAGCAGCACCAATGATGGTGTCGAATATCCAGTGTCGGTTGTTTAATATTCGCAACAAAGCCACAGCTATTGCGCACGAATATCCGAAGATAGAATAAAATATACTTCGTTTTCTATATTGTAAAGATAGCATAGTAGCGATCATAAATGCTGTAGCTGAGTGTCCGGAAGGGAAGGAGAGATAGTCACTTTCATCAGGGCGCAGCTCACCAATATATATTTTAAGAGTATATACAGTAAGTTGTGTTATCGCTGTAGCTATAAGAAGGAATATTGCGAATTGTTTATTCCCCATGTCTCCCTTATAGTTGCAAAATGTTAATGTCAGCATTAAGACAGCAGGAAAGAACTGAAGAAAATCATCAATATCTGTACTAAAAGATGGGAAGTATTCATTTCGTATCGTTCTAACATCAATATTTACATTCCTGATAAAATCAACAATAAAGTTATTTCCAATAAGGAATGCAGCAATTACTATTAGTACCAATATAGATACTACTGAGTATGTTGTTATATTATACTTGAATTTCTTCATAAAAAAACAGATAGTAATGAGAACACAAAGATACTGTTTTTGTTTATGATATAGGTCTAAAAGCCTTTAAGGTGATTATTTTTGCAAAAAAAGGATTCTACTATTTGGTATTTTAAAAATAATATCTACCTTTGCAACCGCAAATGCGAAAGCATATAATTATTGATTCGCTAGCTCAGCAGGTAGAGCACAACACTTTTAATGTTGGGGTCCTGGGTTCGAGCCCCAGGCGGATCACGAATCAAGAAGGCATTTAGTAGAAATACTAAATGCCTTTTTTGTGTTTATAATGCTACAAATCAACATATACTATGGGATCATATGTGTTCAATAATCGAATTATTACGTATTATTAGTAGTTATTAATCAAACGAAAAGTAGTAAAAATGTACTACATATTGGTTTATTATAGTAATTTTGGGAGTTAATTTTAATGAACAATCAGGAAATAAAACACAAAAATATGAGTCAATCTATATCTACATTGAACACAAGGATAGCTATTACAAAAATAATACCTCTTTTATTATTGACGATCTTGGCGTTGACAAGCTGTGATAAGACCAATATCATACCTCGAAGTGGTAAATATGTATCTCACTCGGGTGAGTTTAGTGATATGATTATTGTTATAGCCGATGGTAAAGCTCAAAGCTTTTCAATAGCCGATCCTAATCCTGAATCCTCTTTTATTGTGACTACTACCGATGTGACTACTAAGGGACATTACCCTAATTATACTTACAAAATAGACGAACTCATAATTAAAGCAAAGTATATTGATGAGGGTAGTTTTGCAGCTTACATAACTGGCTCTGTCTGTATTAATGATAATTTAACTACTTCAATAATTAGCACGACGGGCAACAATACAACTTTTGAGTTGATAGAATAAAAATCAATGAATGCTTAAAAAAATGTATAGGTTTTGATATTATATCGTTTTTTACAGATTACAATTTATATAAGTTTCTCATACAGTTTAAACTTATCCAGTCCATAGCAACCAAGGCCTAAATCAACTGTATCAATATATTCAAAACCACATTTTTCATAGAGAGAATTTGCTGGAAGATTATTTTCATATACATCCAATCGTATAGATTGTATACCTGTTTTTTTAGCTAATTCAATTGAATAATCAATCAATGCCTTACCTATTCCCATTTTTAAAAATAAGGGATTTACAACAAAAGTGCGAAGGATAAATATATGTTTGTAGTCCAATTCCATTTTCCAACTAACATTATTATATGCTTCATCGGGGTGATGGTCTAATATTATTGAAGCAACAATAGTTCCTTCATGCCTTACAACTAAAAGAGTTTGATTCTTTATACCTGCAACTGCGTCTTCACGAATTGGGTAAACACCTTTCTTCCATCCGGGATAATTGATTGTTGATGAAAGATAATCATTCAGATCATCGTACAACTTCTCTAATGCGTCAATGTCATCAATTGTACCCGATTCTATTATAAACTTCATATAATTAATTGTTTGGAGTCTAAAGGTATAATTTAAGTCCAGATAAAAACGTATTTTACTTGATAATAAAACATTCATATAAAATAATGTAATAATGAAACTAATGAATGTTCGATTTTCTTTATTTTTGATGATGAAACTAAAATAGAATAATTAAAAATCTCATGAAAAACACTTTTATAAAACGAATTTCCGTATTGTTTATAGTACTATGCACTTCATTTACATCTGAGGCAAAAAGTGATGGTTTCTGTATCGCTAAAGATGGAAAAACTACAAATATAGTAGTTGATAAAAATGACTGGAAAGGAGTAATCCGAGCTGCCAAAGATTTGGGTGATGACGTTCGCAAAATCACTGGTATTTCAGCATCCGTAAAAAATCAATCACTTTTTAAAGGAGACATTATTGTTGGTACCATAAGCAAAAGTTCTATTATTGATGGTCTAATAAAAATGAAGAAAATCGACGTTAGCAAAGTAAAAGGACAGTGGGAATCATATCTTATTGATATGGTGGACGGCAATCTTGTAATTGCAGGCAGCGATAAGCGTGGCACCATATATGGTATATACGAGATTTCTCAGCGTATTGGTGTTTCACCATGGTATTGGATGGCCGATGCACCTGTGAAACACCAGGATGAGGTGTGGTATGAGGGTGGTCGTATAATACAACCTTCGCCAAAAGTTAAATATCGTGGTATCTTTATTAATGACGAGTGGCCATCATTTGGCACATGGTGTACTAATCATTTCGGTGGTATAAACTCAAAAGCTTATGCACATATATTCGAGCTTCTACTGAGACTGAAAGCTAATTACTTTTGGCCTGCTATGTGGGACTCTGCTTTCAACGAAGATGATGAAGAATCTCCTCGTCTGGCCGATGAGATGGGTATCGTCATGGGGACATCTCATCACGAGCCAATGATGCGTTCACATCAGGAATATTTACGCCGCAAACAGAGTGTGGGAGCGTGGAACTATGCCTCAAACAAGGAGAGAGTAGACCAATTTTTCCGTGAAGGTATGGAGAGAAACAAGAATTATGACAATCTTGTCACTATTGGTATGCGTGGTGATGGTGATGTGGCTATGGGCAATGGTGATGACAAAGAGAATATTAAGACTCTTGGAAAAGTTATTGAAGGTCAGCGTAAAATTATCAAGGATATATATGGAAGGGAAGATGCTGTTCCACAGCTTTGGGCTATTTTTACTGAGGTTCAGCGTTACTATGATGCAGGATTTAGTGTACCGGATGATGTAACGCTTCTGTTTTGTGATAATAATTGGGGATATATTCGTCGCAAGGCGAGTGAAACCGAGCGTAAACGCAAAGGAGGAATCGGTCTCTACTATCACATTGATATGAATGGTGGTCCATGGAATGACCGATGGGTAAACACAACTACTGTCCCAAAACTGCGCGAACAGTTGCATCAAGCATATGCCAGTGGAATAGATCGTATTTGGATAATAAACGTGGGGGATCTTAAACCTAAGGAGATGCCTATAGACTTTATCATGCACTATGCATGGAATCCGGATGCTATAAAACAGGGTGATGAACAGAAGTGGCTTGAAGGTTTTACACAATCAGTACTCGGAATTGATGAAAATGATTCAAAAGAGTGTGCTGACATCATTGCAAAATACTCTAAGTATAACCTAATGCGTAAACCTGAGGTACAATATCCAGGTATATTCAATTACGAGGAGATGCTGCATATGAGCAGCCAATGGAAACAACTTGTACTTCGTTGCGAATCTCTTAAAGAGAAAATTCCTGCAGAGGCGCAAAATGCTTTTTACCAACTTGTATATTATCCAACAGTAGCAAGTGCCAATATTTTTGAAATATACAATAATGCCACTATTGGTGACAGTGCTGCCATTGAGTTGATGATGGAGAAGGATCGTAAACTAACTGATCATTATAATAAAGGAATAGCCGGTGGTAAATGGGATGGAATGATGCTCGACAACCATATAGGATATACTGAGTGGTCCATTCCAAGTGCAAACCGCAACCCGATGACTCTTGGTTTCAAAATAAACTACAATTTGAATGCTTCTAAAGAGACAAAAGAGTATTCTATTGCTGCTTACAACTATATAAGTAAGGATGATAATTGGATTTTCCTTCCAGATATAGGAAGAAGTAAAGGGTGCATGGGAGCTAAGAATGTTATGGCAAAGTCTGTTACAGATGGTAGTGGTCCTGCTTTAGAGTATGAAGTTGAATTGACTAATGATGGACGTATTGCTATAGGTATCTTGCCAACACAAGATGTATATCCTGCTCGTGGTCTTCGCATAGGTGTTAAGATTGACGACCAACCTATTCAGATTATCGATGCTCGTCAGGGATTGCATGATGAATTTAAAGAGTATACTCCTCAAAATCTATCTTTATCCAAGATTCATAAGCCACTTCCACCTCGTAACCAACTTTCGTTAAGTGGATACATAAACGGTCGTCAACAGCCTCGCCGAACAGAGGTATTCGATAACATGCGTTGGTTAGAAGTAAAATTCAACACTATTTCAGGTAAGCATAAATTAAAGATTATCATGATAGATCCTGAAATTGTAGTGGAACAATTGGTTATAAATCCTGATAATAGTCGATATAGCTATTTAGGAAATAATTATAATTGGAATGATATCAAATAAATAAAGTTTTTGTTGTTACAAAATCATATTAAATCCGTTTATTATATAAATGAGATGGTGATACAAAACTAATTTTTTCAAAGAAATATCCTTGTTAGAAGATTATCTAGCAAGGATATTCGTTTTAAAGGATGCTTTATAATTATCCTTTTATTTTTATATTAATATATTGCTGTGGCATCTAAAGGGAGTTTTATAATTTATCGATGCAATTATACAAATGATGAGTAATATAAAGTAAAATATTGTAGCTGATTTAATTTATTATGAAGTTTAAAATCTATATTTACAAAACTAAACTCTAGACTAATAAATTAAGGTATGAATAATTACAATCATGAGAATCAATTTCTCCACATAACCACCGGTATTGAACAGGTTATTAAAGCAGAGGAAAATATATTAAGCAATTTGCCTCTCGAGGTTATAACTCAAAGACGGAATGTACAGAATCGCACTATAAAACAGATTCTAGGTCATTTAATCGATTCAGCATCCAATAATCATCAGCGTATGGTTAGGTTGCAGTATAGTAAAGACCTACTATTTTTCCCTGATTATAGACAGGACAATGATCTTTGGATAGCTCTTCAAGATTATCAAAATGAAGATTGGACCAACTTAGTTCAGCTTTGGAAATTCTATAATTTCCACATAATTCAGGTGATAAACTCTGTTGATAGAACAAAACTTGATAGTTACTGGTGTGATTTTGAAGGAACTAAAGTTACTCTTGAAGAGATGATTGTGGGATATTTAGAGCATTTACATCTTCACATAAATGAAATTCATGAATTGATAGATCAAGATATCGATTTATAATATTATCTGTAATAAGCTTTTTGATTTAGTACTTAAGTATATATACAAAAAATAAGAGCTCAATAACGTTTTTGAACTCTTATTTATATATAATATATACTCTTTTTACACCTTCTTTACAGGATCACAAGTTAATCCAATTCCTAATTTCTTGAAAACATTATGATCAACTTCACTTAACATAACCGAAGAGTGAACTTGACATCCTTTAAGTTTAGGGAGTTGGGCTAAAGCCATTTTACAATTGTTGTCTGTATTGCTTAAAAGTGATATCGCTACAAGTACCTCATCAGTATGAAGACGAGGGTTGACACCATGAAGATACTCAACTTTTGTTTTTTGAATAGGAGCAATCATCTCTTCAGGAATTAATTTCACTTCGTGAGGAATTCCTGCAAGGTATTTTGTTGCGTTTAATAATAGCGCAGCGCTAGTTCCCAAAAGAGAACTTGATCTAGAGGTTATAATTGTTCCATCATTTAATTCAATAGCAGCAGTGGCTACTCCAGAAGCTAATCTTCTCTCTCGTGCAGCAACTGTTGTTTTTCGGTAATCAGTAGTAAGTTTCTCTTGCTTCATGATAAGAGATAATTTATTTACCTCATTCTCGTTACTACCATTTTTCGCAAGGTTACAAAGAGCTGTATAATATCTTCTGATTATCTCATCTCTAGCTGCTTTACAACAAACATCTTCATTGCTCATACAGAATCCAATCATATTAACACCCATGTCGGTAGGTGATTTATATGGATTCTCGCCATAAATACTCTCGAAGATAGCATTAAGGACAGGGAAAATTTCTATATCTCGATTATAGTTAACTGCTACTTTACCATATGCCTCCAAATGAAGAGGGTCGATCATATTTACATCATTTAAATCGGCTGTAGCAGCTTCGTAAGCAACATTAACAGGGTGTTTTAAAGGGAGATTCCATACAGGAAAAGTCTCAAACTTTGCATAACCGGCTTTGATGTTACGTATATTTTCATGGTAAAGTTGGCTCAAACATACTGCCATCTTTCCACTTCCCGGACCGGGAGCTGTAACTATAACAAGAGGACGAGTAGTCTCGACATAGTCATTCTTACCAAAACCATTTTCTGAATTGATAAGTTCTACGTTGTGTGGGTATCCATCAATAGTGTAATGGTAGAAAACTTTAATACCTAAACGCTCTAATCTTGCTCGATAAGCATCTGCACTACCTTGTCGATTATAATGAGTGATTACAACGCTGCTAACGTATAGACCTTTTTTCTCAAACTCACCACGCAAACGTAAAACGTCCTCATCATAAGTTATGCCAAGATCACCTCTGACTTTGTTTTTCTCTATGTCAACTGCGCTGATTACCAATACAATTTCCGCCTCATCTTTGAGCTTCATTAGCATTTGCAACTTGCTATCAGGCTCAAATCCAGGCAAAACTCGACTTGCATGATTATCGTCGAATAACTTTCCACCAAACTCTAGATAGAGCTTGTGACCAAACTTACCAATTCTGTTTTTGATTTGTTCAGATTGGATTTTTAAATATTTTTCGTGATCAAAACCATTTTCCATAATGGGATACAAAGTTAATGATTATCTCTATATTCTTTACAATATTTACATTATACCTTACTATTTTTTTAAAATAATCTGATATTTTTAATAGAACCCATTTAATAGCCTATATTACAAGGTAGTTAAGTGATAGTTTAATTAACTTTTTGCAGCTATTTTTTATAAATGCTTATGTATCTCTTTGAGTTATTCTTTATTTGATTTAACTTTCTGCCGAAAATCTATATTATGAATAAAACACTTTGAAACTAAATTATGAATTTCATTAAATCCCTTCTTCTAACAGGGAGTATTGCCCTATTTATTAGTTGTTCTAATGGTCATAGAGCAGACAGAGCCATTGATCAATATCCAAATATTTTCCCTGATTATAAAGATGTTACCGTACCATGCAATATAGCACCTCTGAATTTTGAAGTGCAGGGAGCGAAATCTTTATATGCTGAGATAAGCTGTAAGGGCAAACTTCTGTTATCAGTAGATGGTAAAAGTCAGATTAAAATATCTCCCGATGAGTGGAGTGACTTATTGAAAAACTATGCCGGCCAGGAACTTAATGTTGAACTATCTCTTTTTGATGAATCGAATCCTGATGGAGTGAGGTTCAAGCCTTTCTCTATTTTTATCTCTAAAGACAGCATTGACCCATATATTGCTTACCGCCTTATTGAGCCTGGTTATGAGAGTTGGCAGGATATGAAAATATGCCAACGAAATCTTTCTGACTTCAATGAAGATGAGATTTTGAAAACAGATAGAAATGGATGTATCAACTGTCACTCATTTCATAACTATTCACCTGAAAATATGCTGATCCATTATCGTAAACAGGGTGGGGGTACTTTATTTGTTGATGGTGATAAATTAAAAAAAGTTGATTTTAAAGCTATCGCTCCTAATAAACAAGGTGTATATCCTATGTGGCATCCGTCGGAAAAATATGTGATATTTTCTTCTAACTCAACAGTTCAAAGTTTTTATGTTACCGGCAAAAATCCTCTTGAGGTTTATGACACTGATTCGGACTTGATACTGTATAGTGTAGAAG
>JAEZKJ010000166.1 GCA_023415545.1 Bacteroidota bacterium | reverse complement strand
TTTTTTATAAATAGTGGTACTGCAACTTGTGAAAATTTACAGAATATATATGGACCAAAAGTAGCTCAAAACAAAACTAATCTTGAGTACTTGAAAAAGGTTCTTTCTGTAATGGAACTACTTGGTTGTACTGAGGAACAAGCATATTTCGATGCTGCCGAGGCTGCAAATGCTATAGAACCAACTGCTGCTACTGCTGTAGGTTGTGGATATATGTATTTCAAGAAAGGTGATATTGAGAAATGTTTGGATTATTTCGATCAAGCTATTAGCATAGAAAGTGATCCTGTAAAGAAAGCTGATTATGCATATAAAGCTAGTGCTATATTATTTAGCAAGAAACAGTATAGCCGTGCTAGACAATATGCTAATAAGTCAATCTCTTTAAATCCTAACAATGGTAACCCATACATCCTTATTGCTCAAATGTATGCTGCTAGTCCAAACTGGAGTGATGAAAGTGCTTTGAACAAAGCTACTTACTTTGCAGCAATCGACAAATTGCAAAGAGCAAAAAGTGTGGATCCAAGTGTAGCTGCAAAAGCTAATGAGTTAATTAGTTCTTATAGCCGTCATACACCTAAAGACTCTGACTTATTCTTCCTTGGTTTAAAGAAAGGTGATACTGTAAGAATCGAAGGATGGATTGGTGAAACTACCACTATCAGATAATCATGTTATCAGAAAAAAAAGTTCATTTAACAAATAATAAATTAAGCATAACATTTACCTTTTTGGTAAATGTTATGCTCATTTTATTTTCATCATGTTCCGATAAAGATAAGCATCTTGCTAAAGCAATATCTGAACGTGACTCCCTTCCTATGCTCCACACTGTAGGAGTAAATACTCTTATATCCGATTCAGGCATAACAAAGTATAAAATTATAACTGCGGATTGGAAAATATTTTCTAAGAAAGAACCTCCTTATTGGGCTTTTGAAAAAGGGGTATATCTTGAAAAATTCGACTCGTTATTTAATATTGATGCAAGTATCAAAGCTGATACGGCTTACTATTATGAAAGAAAGAAACTTTGGGAATTAAGAGGGAATGTACATATTCAAAATCTTAGAGGTGACCAATTTGATACTTCACAACTATATTGGAGTGAACAAGAGAGAAAAATTTACTCAAAAAAACCAATACGTATTGAACAAAATGATAAGAGTATTATTAATGGTAAATATGGGTTTGAATCAAATCAGGAATTGACTCAATATACAATTTACAATAGTTCAGGAGTATTCACAGTAAAAGATACACCGCCTGATTCGATAAAAAATGATAGTATAAAATAACTTGTTTTCTTAATGAATATCTTATTTCAAATACTTATTTCAATATGCTTCTCAGCATTTTTCTCGGGTATGGAGATTGCCTTCGTATCATCCAATAAGCTAATATTTGAGATGGAAAAGAGAGAGAATGATTTTACATCTAAAATCATATCTCTTTTTTATAGAAAATCAAACGATTTTATCTCTACAATGCTTGTTGGAAACAATATATCACTAGTAGTATATGGTATATTAATGGCAAGATTCATACAAGAGAGTATTTTATCAAATTACATATCCAATGAGTTTGTTATTCTCATTACTCAAACTATAATATCAACGCTGATAATACTTGTTACGGGTGAATTCTTACCAAAAACAATATTTAAGATTAACCCTAACCTGACATTAAGAATTTTTGCGCCTATAACTTATCTATGTTACATAATATTGTTTCCAATAAGTAAAATAGCCTCTTCACTTTCTAATCTTTTTCTTCGTTTAGTAGGTACAAAGATTAGTAAAGCTGATTCAGATAAAGTCTTTTCTAAAGTCGATTTAGACTACTTAATTCAGAGCAGTATAAATCAAAAAGACAATGATGAAGAGATTGATTCTGAAATAAAGATTTTTCAAAATGCACTTGATTTCTCTAAGATAAAAATTAGGGATTGTATGATCCCACGACCTGAAATTATATCTATGGAAGAGGAATCTTCACTTGATGAATTGAAAGAAAAATTTATCGAAAGTGGGAAAAGCAAGATAATCATTTATAGTAAGAATATTGATAATATTGTTGGATACATTCATTCATCCGAGCTATTTTACAATATAAATAATTGGAGAGAGAGGATAATGGAAATTCCTATCATCCCTGAAACAATGTCAGCCAACAAACTTATGCAACTATTCATGCAGCAAAAAAAATCTATTGCCATTGTAGTTGATGAATTTGGAGGAACATCGGGACTGGTAACTCTCGAAGATCTTGTTGAGCAGATTTTGGGTGATATAGAAGATGAACACGACAATGAGTCGAACATAGCGAAAAGAATAGATGATAAGGAGTATATTTTTTCTGGAAGAAGTGAAATAGAATATATAAATGAAACCTTTAATCTAGAACTCCCCGAGAGTGAGGAGTATCAAACTATAGGAGGATTGATATTAAATGAGTATCAAAGTTTTCCTAAAGCACACGAAATTATTAGTTTAGGTAAATATCAATTTAAGATAATTAAAGTTAGTAATACACGTATTGAGTTAGTTAAATTGAAAGTTTTAGATTAGTTCATTTTTTATAATATAAAAATAGTAAATTATATCTTTTTTTGTATCTTCGTGGCTAAATCTAGAAACGTAAAGAAAAACAAATAAATAAAAATAGAGTAATAATGGCAACATTACAAACAATTAGAAGCAAAGGTCCTTTATTGGTACTTGTTATAGGCTTAGCTCTCTTTGCCTTTATTGCCGGAGATGCTTGGAAAGTATTACAACCACATCAAGGCAAACAAGAAGTTGGAGAAATTAATGGTAAATCTATTTCAGCACAAGATTATCAGAAAATGGTGGATGAATACTCTGAAGTTATTAAAATGACTCAAGGTAT
>JAEZKJ010000102.1 GCA_023415545.1 Bacteroidota bacterium | reverse complement strand
GAACATAAAAAGTATCGTGCACAACTTAACAATGAAACAACTTCGCAAGATGAACTTCGTTTTGAAGGGATAAATGGTCTTAAGGCAGATATCACAATATATCCGGATAGTGTAAAAAAGATAAGTGATAAACTTATTGGTATATTCTTCGAGGATATTAACTATGCTGCCGATGGTGGTTTATATGGTGAACTTATTCAAAACAGAGATTTTGAGTATTCTCAATCCGATGGATCAAACCGTAAAGATTGGAATAGTAAATATGCTTGGTCGCTAGTTAACACTGAAAAGGGGAATATGACATTCACTATTGAAACAGATTCTCCTATTCATAATAACAATCTTCACTATGCCAAACTGGATGTGAAAGCTGTTGGAGCGTCATTATCCAATGAAGGTTTTGATGGAATCAGTTTAAAGAAAGATGAAGAGTATATCTTTTCTATCTTCTCAAAATCTCTTTCAGGCAAAAGTACAAAAGTAAATATACAACTTGTCGATGATAATGGAACTGTTTTAGCTTCAACTAATATCAATGTAAAGGATGGTAAATGGAGCAGTAGTGAGAAAAAGATGAAAGTTTCAGCTTCAGCGAAAAAAGGTAAACTTGTCATTACTCCTTTATCAGAGGGCTCTTATGCTTTCGATATGATTTCACTTTTCCCTGTAAATACTTTCAATAATCGTCGAAATGGACTTAGAAATGATTTGGCACAAACTCTTGCCGACCTAAAACCAAAATTTGTAAGATTCCCTGGTGGATGTGTAGCTCATGGCGACGGACTGGATAACATATACGATTGGAAGGGATCAATAGGAAAACTTGAAGCTCGCAAACCCCTTCGTAACATATGGGGATATCATCAAACAAGAGGTCTTGGATATCACGAATATTTCCAATTCTGTGAGGATATCGCTGCCGAACCTATACCTATTATTGCAGCCGGTGTACCTTGTCAGAATTCAGGAACCTGTAGCTCGCACTCAACAAATAACTTAAATTGTGGTGGCCAACAAGGTGGTATACCTATGGATAAGATGGATGAATATGTACAAGATGTTCTCGATCTTATAGAGTATGCTAATGGCGATGCGAAGAAAACATATTGGGGAAAGATGCGTGCAAAAGCAGGTCATCCTAAACCTTTCAATTTAAAATATATTGGTTTAGGTAATGAAGATCTTATAACCGATATTTTTGAAGAGAGATTTATGATGATATTCAATGCTGTTAAAGCGAAATATCCTGAAATTACGGTCATTGGTACTGTAGGCCCATTCTATGAAGGTACTGATTATGAGGAGGGATGGAAACTGGCTACACGTGAAAATATTCCTATAGTTGATGAACACTACTATAACAGTCCTGGATGGTTTATAAATAATCAGGACTTTTATGACAAATACGACAGAAACAAGCCAAAAGTTTATCTTGGCGAGTATGCATCTCATCTTCCAGGACGTCCAAGCAATATAGAAACAGCTTTATCGGATGCTATCTATCTTACTGCTGTTGAGAGAAACGCTGATGTGGTAGTTATGACATCTTATGCGCCACTTCTAGCTAAAGAAGGACATACTCAATGGAATCCTGATTTAATCTATTTCAATAACGAAGAGGTGAAGCCTACAGTGGAATATTATGTACAAAAACTCTTTGGAAATAATAGCGGTGATAATTATGTGGCTTCAAAAATCTCGCTAAATAATCGTCGTGCTGATATAAATAAACGTTTGGGCGTTTCTGTGGTGAAAGATAGCCAGAGTGGAGATTGGATTGTTAAGATAGTCAACATAATGAATAAAGATGTTGATGCTAATATAGCTCTTCCATTCTTAGCTGGCAAAACATCAAATGCTACTATTACTGTTCTATCGGGAAAGCCTACTGATAAAAATAGTATACCAATAGCGAAGGAGATAAGTGTTAACGATAAGTTTAGTTATAATATACCTGCTTATTCGTTTACTGTTCTAAGAGTATCTGCTAAAAGTATTAAATAAATAACAGATAATAAAATGTATAACATGGAACCACACTTTGAAACACTATTTCAAAGTGTGGTTTTACTATTTTACGTTGGTAAATATATATTCGACATTTATTAAAAATACTTTCCATATTCTTTGAAAATATTCTTTTTGACAAAATAAGTTATTAATATTGCAAAAAAAAGGTGTGCCGTTATGACACACCTTTTTTGTTCTTTTTGTTTATAATAATTACTCGCAAATTGTACAGATAGCTACACGGTTATAAGTAGGTTTAGAGAATACAGAACCAATTCCACAACCTTCAGTTGTTATACGATCAGCTGCTATATTATATTTATTAACTAGAATAAGTTTAACAGCCTCTGCTCTAGCTACAGAAAGTTTTTGATTAAATTTAGCTTTACCTTCTGGAGAAGCATAACCTTTAATTACAACTTTAGCCGAAGGATTGTCATTTAAATGTTTAGCAACGCAATCGATATTTGGCAATTGAGTAGCATCAACTCTTGATCTGCTTTGTCTGAAAGTGATAATATTTTCAACTGGTTTACACTCCTTAACAATAGGTTGTTTTGCATTTTGACAATCTTTAAGTTGTTGTTGCAAGTTATCAATTGTTGCAGCATCTTTTTTAGCTCTTAAATCGTTGTCCTCACGTAATTTGTTGATAGTGTTGTTTAATGCATCAAGTTCACTTTGGTCAAGTTTTGCAAATGTGAAATTGTGAGAACCATTGCTGTTCTTGAATTTATATGTTAATCCTGCATTAATTTCAAAAGACGCACCATGTCTATTTAGTTGAGTAGCAGGTACTTTTGCATTATTAATACCCCATACTAATCCTGGTTTAACATTGAATTGCCATGCTTTTGCTTCTCCAAGGTTTACATTGAACTCAAAACCTGCTTTGTAAGCTAAATAGTTATCTTCAAAATTACAGAAGTTATGTTCAATACCAGGACCAGCTAAAGCTACAAACTCATATTTACGAGGTTCACCTTTATATCCTGAGAATAAATTGTTAAGATTTACTTTACCTAGAAGGAAACCATAAAGTTGATCAACTGCTGTATGAGCACCAATAGTGTTGAATTTTGTTCTTGCTTCAACTCCAATACCGAATACAGGAGTTATATAACGACCTACTTCAATACCAATGGTTGGTCGCATATTTCCAATAAATGCTCCATCAAGAGGAGTAACAGCTCCAATATTACCACCTAAGTACCAGTTATCTGATAATTTGCTGTTAGATAGTAGTTCGTTTTGTGCTGACGCTGTGATTCCAGCAAATGCCATAACGGCCATTAAAAAAAACTTTTTCATATCTAAATTTTTCGTTTAACAGTTCTCTGTACAAAAATATATTTGATTAAATAAATTGAAAACAACTTTTTGTTAATATTTTTTAAATTGCTGCTTATTGTTATATATAGTTAATGAAAAGGTAATATCTGTAAATCAATTTCTTAATTATCACGAAAACTAATTCAATTAAATTATGATCTCTTCTTTAACAAAAACATTATCTTTGCTATAAGCAGATGCCTAAATACATTATTAAATTATTATGAAGATTATTCATACAGCTGATTGGCATATAGGCCAAATTTTTTATGATTACAGCCGTCATCAAGAACATGTTCTATTCCTTGAATGGCTCACTAACTGGATTACTGATGAGAAAATAGATATTCTTCTTATTGCAGGTGATATTTATGATGGACCCAACCCATCGGCTGAAGCACAGAAACTATTTTACTCGTTTATTCGAGACGTTACATATAAAAATCGTGAATTAAAAATCATTATCACAGCTGGTAATCATGATTCAGCTTCGCGTTTGGAAGCACCTAATCCTCTTTTACAATATATGAATGTATTTGTTCGAGGAGTTGTAAAAAGAGACATAAATGGAGAAATTGACTTTGACAATTTAATTATTCCTATTCAAATAGATAATAATATTGCCGCTTACTGTTTGGCTGTTCCTTATCTTCGACAGGGTGATTATCCTCGCTCGGAATCTTATGCTGAGGGCGTACAGAATCTTTATCATATTCTTTATGACAAAGTAAAGGATAGAAATCTTCCAGTTATTGCTATGGGACATCTTCAAGCTACAGGCTCTGAACTTTCGGATAGTGATAGAACTGAAAGATGCATTATAGGTGGAATAGAAGGTGTTTCGCCAGATGCTTTTGATTCAGGAATAGCTTATACTGCACTTGGGCATCTTCATAGAGCACAGAGAGTGTCGGGAAGGGATAATGTGAGATACTCAGGCACTCCTCTTCCTATGACATTTGCCGAGAAAAATAATAAACATAAAGTTGTACAGATAAGTATTGAAGGTGATAATGTTGATATAGAAAATATTGATATTCCACTTACTACACAACTTATTAGTATACCATCGAAACCTTCATCATTAGATATTATTCTTGATGAGATTGATAAGTTACCTATTGGTGAAGTAAACATAAATTCTCCTTATCTAGAGATTAAGATACTTATTGATGGACCTGATACGTCGTTTAAGTTTAGAATAGAAGAGGCGTTAAAAGATAAGAGCGTTAAGTTGGCTAAAATAACTCCTTACTATCCTCAAAGAGGAGAGTCAAAGGTTACAGCTCTTACTTTCGAAGAGTTGCAAGAGATAGAACCAATTGATGTTGCTAATGACTACTTTAAACGAAAATATGGCGATAGTGATATGCCAAAGATAATGCAAGAACTACTAAGAGAAGTTATAGCGGAGGTTAAGTTATGAAAATATTAAAGATAAAAGGAAAAAACTTAGCCTCATTGGGAGGTGAATTTGAAATAGATTTTACTACTGAACCATTGGCTTCGGCCGGTATATTTGCTATAACAGGAAATACCGGATCGGGTAAATCGACAATACTCGATGCTATATGTCTTGCTCTTTATGACTGTACTCCTAGAATGAATAAGGCCAAAGAGGCAAATGTGCAGTTGAAAGATGTTAATGATAAGAGCATCAGTCAAAATGATAGTCGTTCTATATTGAGAAGAGGCTCGGCAGACTGCTATGCACAGGTAGATTTTGTGGCCTCTACCGGTGAAAGGTATAGTGCTTCATGGAGTGTTAGACGAGCAGGAAATAAGCCTTCAGGATCCCTACAGAAGGTGGAGATGAGTGCTATCAATCTAGATAGTGGGGAACCTTTGCAAGGTACAAAATCGGAAATTCAAGCACGATTAGTGGAACTTGTTGGATTGTCATTCGAACAATTTAGTCGGTCTGTTTTGCTTGCTCAAGGTGATTTTGCATCTTTTCTCAAAGCTAAGAAAGATGAGAAAGCTGAAATTTTGGAAAAACTTACAGGCACTGAGATATATTCTGAAATTTCCAAAGCCATTTATAATAAGGCTAAAGAAGTTGAGACAAAAAGAAAAGAGCTGTTACAACATATTCAGGATGTTGATATTTTAAGTGATGAGGATATAGAAAAATTACAAAAAGAGAAGCAGGAAAAAACGGTTTTACTTGAGACTGTTTATAAAGATGAGGATAAGTGTAGGAACTCTATAAAGTGGATTGAGGATTATAATCAGTTACTGTTTTCTATAAAACAGGCTAATGATAATCTTAACTCTTTAAATATTGAGATAGAAAAAGCATCTTCTAGATATAAAAAAATCGATATTATTGATTCTGCACAGTCTATACGAAACATCTATATAGAGCAAACGATAGCAAAAAAACAGCTTGAAGAGGGAAAAATTTTCTTGGAAAAACAAAATGAGTATATAACTATAGTACAAAAAAAGCTACAAGAGGCTTTAGATGATAAAAATAAGCTCAATGAAGAGGAGGAGCAACTTAATACCTATTTAAATAAAATTCAACCTGAACTTGAGTTAGCTAAGAAGCTGGATGTACAACTGGATGAGGCTAGGAAAAGAGCTTTTGATCTTCAAACAGAGAGTAATAAACTTGAGGAGTTGTTGAAAACTAGTAAGGAGCAACTGAACAAAGAGAGTTCTAAACTTGAAGTAATTATTAAAAAAAATCAGGAGTTGGATGATTGGTTTAAACGTTATCAAAGTTACTCATCGCTAGTTCCTGCTAAAGATCTTGTTGATAATCTTCTATCAAACTACTATAACTCTATTGGACAAATAGAGACTATTTCAAAGAATATCGTTGACATAAACAAAAACATTGAGACATTCGAGTCAAACTTTAATTTGGCTAAGCAAGAGGCTGAAAGAGTGAATTCACTACAACCTAGTGAGGTTCTATTATTAAGGAAAAAACTTGAACAAGGTAAACCTTGTCCTGTTTGTGGCAGTACGGAGCATCCCATTACTTTTGAAATTCATGATACCTCACTTAAAGAGGAGGAGATTGAGAAGCAGAAGGAACGTGCCAATAAAGAGATAGAAAGAATAAGTTTGATGTTAGAAAACTCACGCAAGGAGTTGATACGAAATACTTCTTCTATTGAGAACTATGAAAACATAAAAGCAAATTCTATTGAAAAAGCTAAATGCTATATCTCTATATTACCAAAATGGGAAGAATTTTTAAATAATGGGACTTTAAAAGATGTGGTAGCCAAATTTGTAACGTTATGGAATAACAACAACATTTCATTTGCTTCAAATCGTGAATTGCTTTCAGCTACTCAAGCTGGCATTGAGGCTGCAAAACGTGAAGTTAACAATTTAAATAGTCAGTTTGAGGATAAGAAAAAGAGTTTGAGAAGTGCTAATGATAACTTGATAGCATTAGATAAGCAACGTTCTACACTTCTTGAGGGTAAGAGTTGTGATGAGATGCAGAGATTGATTACAGAGAAGAAAAGTGATTTAGATATACGAATAAAAAAGAGTATTGATAATGAAAATTCTTTGAAAATAGAAGTAGAAAATGCTAAGACAAAACTTCAACAGATAGAGAGTCAGATATATCGTGCGTCAGAAGTTATAGAGGTATCACAAAATAAGATTTTTAACTGGCTATCATCACAACAAAAAATTATTAGTTATGATGAATTGGGTGAGATATTTTCAAAAGATGAATCATGGATAGCTTCAGAAAAGAAATATCTTTCTTCATTAAAAGAGAGACAATCGGTTGCTGTTGCACTGCTTAAGGAGAGAGAGGATAAGCTGGTTGAGCATAAAAAATCACCTAAGCGTTCAAACGAGATTGATAGTGTTGAATCTTTGCATGAGAATCTAACGAGATTGCTTCAGGAGAAGAATAATATAAATATTGCATTAGCACAGATAGATGTGCAATTTGACAACGATAAAAAGAGTAGAAAAAAAGTTGAGGCTTACAGAAAAGAGTACGAAGAAAATAGTGAACTTTTCCAATCATGGAGTAATCTGAATGATCTTTTTGGCTCACAATCGGGTAATAAATTTAAGGAGATAGCACAAGAGTATACTCTTGATATTCTTGTTATGTATGCAAATAATCATCTCAAAGAGTTAGCTCCACGATATGAATTAGAGAGGATAGAGGATACGTTAGCACTACAGATTGCTGATCTTGATATGATGGGTGAGAAGCGAACAGTTCATTCTTTATCAGGAGGAGAATCTTTTCTTGTCTCTCTTGCTCTTGCTTTAGGGTTATCATCAATTTCATCAAACAAGATGAATGTTGAGTCACTCTTTATTGATGAAGGTTTTGGCTCACTGGATATTGATACCTTACGTATTGCTATGGATGCTTTAGAATCTCTTCAAATGCAGGGACGAAAAATAGGAGTCATATCTCATGTTAGCGAAATGACCGAAAGAATAAATTGTCGTATCCAGGTTATTAAGGAAGGAAGTGGGAAAAGCGTAATTAAAGTTGAATAAAAAAAGAGGGGAGCTAGCCTCTTCCGTCTGCTCCCCACATCATTTTTTCGCGAAGTGTATTAAAGAATACATGATTTGTTCTCTTAACAACTTTTATTGTATAGTCTGCCTTCTTTATCTTTAGCTGGCTACCCTCTTTGCAAGTTTCACTTCGTCCGTCGATAGCAACAAGAAAGTTATGACTGCGGCTCTCTACATCGAGAGTTATTTCCCAATCATCATTTATTACTATAGGACGCACATTGAGGCTATGTGGCGCTACAGGAGTTATTGCTATGGTATTGCTATGTGGAACAATAATTGGGCCACCTACACTTAGTGAATATGCTGTCGATCCGGTAGGGGTAGCAATAACTAAACCATCGGCTTGATATGTTGTCAAATAATTACCATTAATAGATGTATGAATGGTTATCATCGATGAACTATCTCGTTTTAATACTGCTATCTCATTTAGTCCGTATGGATACCCTTTTAATGTTATGTCTTGACATGTAATATTCAATACACTTCTCTCTTCAATTCTATAATTGTTTGAAAAGATGTCGTCCAAAGTCTCTTTTATCTCGTTTGGAGAGATGTCAGCAAGAAAACCAAGACGTCCGGTGTTTATACCTAAAATAGGGATATTACGATTACCAACAAAACTTGCAGCTTTTAGAAAAGTACCATCGCCTCCCATACATATAACCATATCTACTTCAAAATCTAAAGTAGTGAATGTTTTAACATTATCTAAAGATATCTTTGTTGAATTTACAATAAAGTTGTAAAACTCACTATATATGTAAATATGGCAATCATATTTTTTAAGCAGTGATAAAAGAGCTTCCAAATGTACGGATTTCTTTATCTGATAGATATTTCCAATAATGGCGAGTTTCATAAGAGTGATTCCATTTAGTTAAATTTTTACATCTTTTGTTTTATGAAGAATCTCAATTATCATAAAACATTTTAACTTTGCACTTATTCGCAAATATAATAATTAAATTGCCACAATGACTAAGTTAAGCGTAAATATAAATAAAGTAGCTACATTGCGTAATGCACGTGGAGGAAACAATCCTGATGTATTAAAGTTTGCACTGGACTGTGAAAAATTTGGGGCTGAAGGGATAACAGTACATCCACGACCTGATGAGAGACATATACGTAGAAGTGATGTACTTCAGTTAAGACCAATCTTGAAAACTGAGTTCAATATTGAGGGCTATCCAAGTAGAGATTTTATTGATTTGGTACTTTTAGTAAAACCTCATCAAGTGACGTTGGTTCCAGATTCTCCTGAACAGATAACTTCGAATGCAGGATGGGATACAAAGAGTAAGCTATCGTTTCTTATTGAAACTCTTGATACTTTTAAAAATGCAGGAATAAGAACCTCTGTTTTTGTTGATGCTGATGTTGAAATGGTTGAGTATGCGGCAAAGGCCGGAGCTGACAGAGTTGAACTTTATACAGAACCTTATGCAACAACATTTTTGGAAAATCCTGAAAAGGCCATTGCACCATTTGTTGAGGCTGCTACAGTAACCCGTAAGCTAGGTATGGGACTCAATGCCGGACATGACTTGAGTTTGCTAAATTTAAAATATATGCACGACAATATTCCATGGATTGATGAGGTCTCAATAGGACATGCGTTAATATGTGATGCTCTATATTTGGGTATGGAAAAAACTATAGAAGAATATAAAAAATGCCTTGATAAATGATAAACATGACATTACTAGCGGCACAAAGTATTGCCGATACAATTTCAGGATCAGCTCCTGTTCTTACTACTGTTGAAGGGGCAGCAGAAATGAATCTTTGGGAAATGACACTTAAAGGTGGTTGGATAATGGCTGTTTTGGCACTATTATCTGTTGTTTGTTTCTATATCTTTTTTGAAAGGCTTGCTGTAATTAAAAAGGCTGGTCAAGAAGATCCTCTTTTTATGGAGAGAATACGTGACTATATAAGAAATGGAGAGATTAAATCGGCTGTTAATTTCTGCCGTGTAACAAACACTCCTTCTGCACGAATGATTGAGAAGGGTATAACCAGAATGGGACGTCCTATAGCCGATGTGCAGGCAGCAATAGAGAATACAGGAAATATTGAGGTTGCTAAACTTGAAAATGGCTTACCTATTATGGCCACTATAGCCGGTGGAGCTCCAATGATTGGATTCTTGGGTACTGTTACAGGTATGGTTCGCGCATTTTGGGAGATGGCTAATGCAGGTAATAATATTGATATAAGTCTTCTTTCGGGTGGTATATATGAAGCTATGGTGACTACTGTTGGTGGTCTTGTGGTGGGTATTGCTGCTATGTTTGCATACAACTATGCCGTTACACGAGTTGATAAAGTTGTTAATCAGATGGAAGCTCGTACTATGATGTTCATGGACCTTCTTAATGAATCAGTTGAAAAGTAATCTTGAAATATGGCATTAAAAAGAAGAAATAAAATATCGGCAGAATTTAGTATGGCATCTATGACAGATATCATATTTCTGTTGCTTATATTCTTTATGATTACTTCGACTATGGTCTCTCCAAATGCTATAAAGGTACTTCTTCCACAAGGGAAGGAGCAGACATCAGCAAAACCATTGACTAGAGTAATTATTGATAAAGATTTAAATTATTATACTGCTTTTGGAAATGAAGATGAGATGCCTATAGCGTTAGAACAACTTCCTGCATTCCTTAAAGAGTGCGCTTCGAAAGAACCGGAAATGTATGTAGCTCTTTATGCTGATGAATCGATTCCTTACAGAGAGATAGTTAGAGTACTTAATATTGCTAATGAAAATCATTTCAAGATGGTATTGGCGACTCGTCCACCTGAGAAGAATGATGGAGTGAAGTAATGAAGAAAGAGAAGAAAAAAGGATTAATAGGGACATTTGTTTTACATCTCATTCTACTTGTTCTGTTATTTGTTTTTGTTATTCAAAAACCACAGGTTCAAGAGGAGGGGGGCGTACCTGTGTTGCTTGGAAATAGTGAAATATCACAGGGGAATGCCGATCCTTATAAACTGACAGAAGTCGAAATATCCAGTGAACCTATAGCTAATACTCTCCCTGAACCTACTCCATCAACCGAAGATAATATTATCACTCAAGAGGAAAAAAGTGTTGAAGTAAAGAAAAGTAAGAGTGATAATAAAGAGAATAAAAAGATGACTCCTAAACAAACAGCAACAATCACAAAGGAGAAGAGTGAAGAGCAGAAGAGGATAGAGGCTGAAAGAGAAGCTGAAGCTAAAAGAAAAGCTAAGGAGGAGTTGGCTGCTAAAGAGGCGGCATCGAATATAGCCGGAGCTTTTGGTAAAGGTAGTAAAATGGGTAGCAAGGGTACCGGAACATCTGGCTCCGGAATTGAAGGATCACCGGATGGTAACTCTGATCACGGAAAAAGCAGTGGTGTTGGTGGATATGGCTCTTTTGATTTGAATGGACGCTCGATTGGAGTCTCCGGGTTACCAAGACCGGTCTATAATGTTCAGGATGAGGGTAGGGTAGTTGTTACTATTGTTGTTAATCCTGCTGGACAAGTTATAAGTACAAGCATAAACAAACGAACAAATACTATGAACCCTACACTAAGGAAGTCGGCCGAAGATGCTGCAAAAAGAGCACGATTCAATAGCGTTGAGGGAACAAATAATCAAAGCGGTACTATAACATATTATTTTAAACTTCGATAGTTTATTATATATTTGTATATTGCACAGCCAATATATCGAGAACATTATCTGTTTTATTTGTTCTCTTTAGTAGGAAAAATATATAAATATTGAATTATTAAGATGAAGAATTTATGTGTGTTCTTGGCAGATGGCTTTGAAGAAATTGAAGCACTGACCCCAGTTGATTTGTTAAGAAGAGCAGGTTTACCTGTTTTGACTGTATCTATTAGTGATCTACATACGGTGACAGGTTCACATAACGTAACAATTCTTGCCGATACCACTTTAGCTGAACTTGATAGGGAAAGTATCGAAATGATTATTCTTCCTGGTGGAATGCCCGGTGCATCTAATCTTGATGAAAGTATTACACTTAGCGAACTTATTATTGACTTTGCTAAAAAGGATAAACCTATATCTGCTATTTGTGCTGCACCAATGATATTGGGTAAACGTGATATCCTTAAAGGGAAAAGAGCTACTTGCTATCCAGGGTTTGAAAAGTATCTTAACGGTGCCCATCACACCTCTTCGTTAGTGGAGATAGATGATAACATTATAACCGGTAAAGGTCCGGGAGCTGCTCTTAACTTTGCTTTCACTATAGCTGAAAAATATGTCGGCATAGAGAAGGTTGAGGAACTTAAAAAAGCAATGATGATACCAAGATAAAATTATGAAGAGATCTGTTATTATAGTGGCCGGAGGTAAAGGCTTAAGAATGGGAGGAGATATTCCCAAACAGTTTGTTACAATTAATGGACTTCCTATATTGATGCACACTATAAACAGTTTTCACTCTTTCGATTCTTCAATGGATATTATAGTGGTTCTTCCAATAGATCAACAAGATTACTGGAAGAACCTTTGTCGTGAATACAAATTTACAGTTTCACATACTATTGTTGATGGTGGAGAGACTCGTTTTCACTCTGTGAAAAATGGATTGGACTCAATTTTCGAAGATGGAATTGTAGCTGTTCATGATGGCGTTCGTCCTTTTGTCTCACCTGAAGTGATAGAAACTTGTTTTTCTGTTTCTATAGAGAAAGGTGCGGTCATACCGGTTATAGATGTTGTTGAGACTATACGGCATATATCGGGGGATGATAGCCAAACTGTTCCTCGAGATGAGTACAAACTTGTTCAAACTCCTCAAGTTTTTTCTGTAACTCTACTTAAAAAAGCTTATTCACAAAAATATAATTCTAACTTTACTGATGATGCTTCGGTTGTAGAGGCTATGGGACATAAAGTTACATTGGTAAAGGGTAACAGAGAGAATATAAAAATTACAACACCTTTTGATTTAAAGTTGGCTGAATTACTAACTCATTAAATTTGAATGTTCGACATTACTGCACAAGATATAAAGTATTTGCAAGGTGTGGGGCCGCAAAGGGCTGCTATTCTTAATAAAGAGATCAATGTATTTACTCTTCGTGATTTACTTTATTATTTCCCTTACAAATATATTGACAGAAGTCGTCTATACTATATCAGTGAAATAGATGGCGAGATGCCTTATATCCAAATAAAAGGTAAAATTTTAAGTTATGAAACTTTCGGAGAAGGTAGACAACGACGATTGGTTGCTCACTTTTCAGATGGTACAGGAATTATTGATTTGATATGGTTTCAAGGTATTAAATATATAACTACCAAATATAGAACTCGCCATGAGTATATTGTTTATGGAAAGCCTACACTTTTCAATGGACGTTACAACATAGCTCACCCTGATATAGATAAGGCTGATGATATTACTCTTTCATCTTTAGGACTACGTCCTTACTACAGTACAACTGAGAAGATGAAAAGGAGTAGTTTAAACTCACATGCCATAGAGAAATTGATGCAAAATGCCTTAACACTTTTGAAGGATCGTTTATCTGAGACTCTTCCCGATTACATAGTCTCTGAAAATCATCTTGTTAGCATAGATAAGGCAATTCGTGAGATACATTTTCCACGCAGTGCGGATATGTTGCGAAAAGCTCAGTTTAGGCTTAAGTTTGAAGAACTGTTTTATGTTCAACTGAATATTCTTCGTTATAGTAAGGAGCGACAGAAGAAATTTCGTGGTTTGAAATTCTCAAAAGTAGGCGCTTACTTTAATGATTTTTATTTTAATAACTTACCTTTCCAACTTACAGGTGCTCAGAAAAGAGTTATTAAAGAGATTAGGAATGATACTGGTTCGGGGCGACAGATGAATAGATTGCTTCAAGGAGATGTAGGTAGTGGTAAAACTCTTGTTGCACTGATGTCGATGCTATTTGCTCTCGATAATAACTTTCAAGCATGTATGATGGCTCCTACTGAAATCCTTGCCCAACAACATTATGAGAGTATCACAAAAATGCTATTTGGTATGAATGTTCGTGTTGAACTTCTCACAGGTTCCATCAAAGGAAAGAAAAGAGAGGCTATCCTTAACGGTCTACTAACTGGTGATATTCATATTTTAATTGGTACTCATGCTGTTCTTGAGGAGAATGTGAATTTCTCATCTTTGGGTTTGGTTGTTATTGATGAACAACACCGTTTTGGAGTAGCTCAACGAGCAAAACTGTGGAGTAAAAGTTCTACTCCTCCACATATACTTGTGATGACAGCTACACCAATTCCTCGTACTCTTGCAATGACTCTTTATGGTGACTTGGATGTCTCGGTTATAGATGAACTTCCTCCCGGACGAAAGCCAATAAAAACAGTGCATCAGTTTGATAATAAAAGAAAATCTCTTTATGAATCTATACGTAAACAGATAGAGGAGGGACGTCAAGTTTATATAGTGTACCCACTTATAAAAGAGAGTGAAAAGATTGATATTAAAAATCTTGAGGAGGGTTATCAGCATATTTGTGAGGAGTTTCCTGAATATAAAGTAAGTGTTGTGCATGGCAAGCTAAAGTCTTCGGAGAAAGATGCTGAGATGCAAAAGTTTGTTGCTGGTGAAACTCAAATTATGGTTGCTACCACAGTTATAGAGGTTGGTGTAAATGTGCCCAATGCATCGGTAATGGTAATTGAAAATGCGGAACGTTTCGGACTCTCTCAATTGCATCAGCTTAGAGGTAGAGTAGGGCGAGGAGCTGACCAATCATTCTGTATCCTTGTGACTGGATATAAATTATCCGAAGAGACTAGAAAACGAGTTCAGATAATGGTTGATACCAATGATGGTTTTGAAATAGCTGAGGCTGATTTAAAGCTTAGAGGACCTGGTGATTTAGAGGGTACTCAGCAAAGTGGTATAGCTTTTGATCTTAAAATAGCTAATCTTGCTAAGGATGGGCAGATAGTGCAACTTGTTAGAAGTGTGGCTGAAAAGGTGGTTGACAACCCTAATTTTGAACTATTAGAAGAGAATAAAATACTTTGGGAACAGCTAAAAAAACTAAGAAAAGATAACGTAAACTGGTCTGTTATCTCATAAAAAATTCGCTGTTTTATTGTTAATTTGTCAAAAAATGTTGTGAAACATGTTTCCTGTCTATAATATTGATTATCAGTGCTTTATTTTGTGTATTTGTGTTTATTGCATAAAAATCTCATAAAAAAAGAGTTAACAAGATTTCTTAACTTTAAAATAAAATGCTATTTTTGAAAAACTTAGAAATACTAGGAATGCTTATTGGTTGATTTATTTTAATCTTCACTATGCAAAAAACACTTGTCATACTCAAGCCTAGCGCGATACAAAGATCACTAATTGGCGATGTTATTAGTCGATTTGAAAAGAAAGGTTTATGTCTGGTAGGTATGAAGATGATAAATCTCGATGATGACATTCTTAATGAGCATTATTCTCATCTTGTTGATAAACCATTTTTCAAAAGAATTAAAGATTCGATGATGGTTACTCCTGTGGTTGTATGTTGTTTTGAAGGAGTTGATGCTATTCAAGTCGTAAGGACGTTGACAGGCTTTACTAATGGCCGCGTTGCTGCTCCTGGTACAATTAGAGGAGATTTTAGTATAAGTCAACAAGAGAATATAATCCATGCTTCTGATAGTATTGAATCAGCTGCAGCGGAGATAAAAAGATTTTTTAAACCAGATGAGATATTCGAATATAGACGAGCATTGACAAGTTCTATCTATTCAAATGACGAATATTGAAAAACGAAAAAAGAATGATTTTGAAATTTATTAAAACAGCATTGTTAGCTACTGTCACTATGGTAAGTGTCAATTTATCTGCACAAGATTTATTGGCGCGTCAAGCTCCTATTGATAGAAAGTTAAAAGCTGTAGACTCTCTTTCTTTGATACAACAAATTAAAGCTGAAAAAGCTGCATACCCTGCATATAGTTTATATCCTAACTGGAGTAACGAGAGAGTTCATGCTTTTGGCTCATCAGTAGAGATACCAGACTCTTTTAAAATTGATTTGAGTGGTTTTGCAATGCCTACTAATCAGACTAAAATTACATCAAATTTCGGTCCTCGTTGGCGTCGTATGCACAATGGTATCGATATAAAGGTTTATATTGGTGATACTATTCGTGCTGCTTTCGATGGAAAAATTAGAATGGTGAAGTATGAGAGAAGAGGATATGGTAAATATGTTGTTATCCGACATGAAAATGGATTGGAAACAGTATATGGCCACTTGTCTAAACAATTAGTAAAAGAGGATGAATATGTAAAAGCTGGAGAACCTATTGGACTTGGTGGAAATACAGGTCGTTCAACAGGATCACATCTTCACTTCGAAACTAGAGTTTTAGGACAGGCTATTAATCCTGCATTCCTTTTTGATTTTGAAAAACAGGATATTGTAGCCGATTCGTATATGTTCTATAAAAAAGGTGTTCGTAAGGGATCTTCTAATTCTATCTTGTTGGCTGATTCAGGCGATGGCTCAATTAAATACCATAAAGTTAGAAAAGGTGATACTCTTTCTGCTATTGCGAAGAAGAATGGTACTTCTATCGATGCATTATGTAAACTTAATCGTATTACAAGAAGAACTACTTTGCGTCCGGGACAAGTGTTGAGATGTTCATAATATAATAATGAATTTATAACATAAAAAATAAGGTGGAAGAGATTGTTCTTTTCCACCTTATTTTTTTACTCTTCTCTATAAAATGTTTAACTTTGCAACCTATTAAGTTATTATCATGAAGGATACAAAACAACAATTTGAACATGTATTGACTATTTGTAGAGATCTTTTTGCTAAGAAACTACATGATTATGGAGCTGCATGGCGAATAATGCGCCCTGAATCGGTTACTGATCAAATATATATTAAAGCAAATAGAATACGAAGTATAGAGACAAAAGGTGTTTCTTTAGTTGATGAAGGAATCAAATCGGAACTTATAGCTATAGTTAACTATGGGATAATTGGCTTAATCCAACTTGAATTAGGTTATTCCGAAAAAGATGACTTGGATGAACAGAAAGCTTTAGAACTTTATGATAAATATGCAAAGACCTCTCTAGAACTTATGCTTGCTAAGAATCATGATTATGATGAAGCTTGGAGAAGTATGCGTAGTACTTCGTATACCGATCTTATCCTAATGAAAATTTACAGAACCAAGCAAATAGAGAGTTTAAAAGGTGATACATTAGTGTCAGAAGGTATCGATGCTAATTACATGGATATGATAAATTATTCTGTTTTTGGATTGATTAAGATAGAGTTTGGAGAATAAAAAAATATATGACTTTGTAGGACATTGGACCAATGCGTGTAGGTACCTGCTTGCTGCAGTATTCATTTTCTCAGGTTTTATTAAAGCAAATGACCTCGAAGGAACTGGGTATAAGATACAGGACTATATCTCAGCCTTTGGTCTGAATGAAGTTGCTCCCTCTTTTATTCCATTTGTTTTATCGTTTGCTTTAGCAGTTGTTGAGTTTTGCGTGGGTGTATATCTCTTTTGGGGAATAAGAAGAAAAGTATCCTCATTTCTTGCACTTGCGTTAATGTCGATCATGACTCCTATAACTTTTTGGTTAGCTATATCAAACAAAGTAGTTGATTGTGGATGTTTTGGTGATGCATTAATACTTACTAACTGGGAAACTTTTATAAAGAATATTATTTTATTTATAGCTGCACTCTCTGTTTTTAAATGGAAATACTTGATAAAACCACTAGTAACATCAAGATTTGATTGGCTTATTGGACTCTATACTTCAGTATATATAATTGTCTTTACCCTTTATTTTTATCATGGTTTACCTCTGTTCGACTTTAGGCCTTATTATGTAGGCTCAAATATTAAAAAGCAGATGGAGATACCTCAAGGAGAGAAATCACCTGTTTGGGAGACCCATTTTATCCTTGAAAAAGATGGTATACAAAAAGAGTTTACTCTAGAAAATTATCCCGATAGCACTTGGAAGTTTATTGATAGCAAAAGTGTTTTAAAGGAGAAAGGATATGTTCCTCCTATTACTGATTTCTTTATTGAAGATAGTGAAACAGGTGATGATATTACTTCAACAATATTAAATGATAAAAACTATTCATTTATTCTTGTCTCACCATCGTTAAAGAGTGCTGATGATAGCTCTATTGACCTAATAAATGAATTGTATGACTACTGTATTGATTACGGATATAATTTTTATTGTATAACCTCATCGTCAGAATCAGATATTGATGAATGGAAAAGACGTACCGGTGCTGAGTACCCTTTTGCTTTTGCTGATGAGTTAATGCTTAAAACAATTATTCGATCTAATCCCGGATTAATTCTTATAAAGGATGCAACCGTAGTAAATAAATGGAATGTTAACGACCTACCTGATGAGTATATATTGACCGATTCTTTAGATAAATTATCTATTGGAAAGGTAAGTCAGAATACATTTATACGTAATATATTTTTTGCATTGGGATGGTTTATTATACCTTTGCTACTCTTTGGGCTAATAGATGCTGCTTGGGAAAAATATAAAAGAAAAATTAAATAATTAACCCTTTAATAAATAGAAAAAAATGAGAAAGAACATTGTTGCAGGAAACTGGAAAATGAACAAAAACCTTAATGAAGGTATTGCTCTTGCTAAAGAATTGAATGAGGCTTTAACAGCTGACAAACCAAATTGTGATGTTGTTATCTGTACTCCATTCATTCATCTAGCTTCAGTTACTCCTATTGTTGATAGCTCTATTATCGGTGTAGGTGCAGAAAACTGTGCCGACAAAGTATCAGGTGCATATACCGGTGAAGTTTCTGCTGAAATGGTTGCTTCTACAGGTGCTAAATATGTAATCCTTGGTCACTCAGAACGTCGTGCTTACTACCACGAGACTGTAGCTATACTTGATGAGAAAGTTAAATTGGCTTTGGCTAATAATCTTACTCCTATATTCTGTATTGGTGAAGTGCTTGAGGAACGTGAAGCTAACAAACAGAATGAAGTAGTAGAGGCTCAGTTGGCTTCTGTATTCTCTCTTTCTGCTGAAGATTTCTCTAAAGTTGTTCTTGCTTATGAACCAGTTTGGGCTATCGGTACAGGTAAGACTGCTACAGCTGAACAAGCTCAAGAAATACATGCTTTCATCCGTTCTTTGATTGCTAATAAGTATGGAAATGAAGTAGCTGAAAACACTTCTATCCTTTATGGTGGTAGCTGCAAACCTTCAAATGCAAAAGAATTGTTTGCTAACCCTGATGTTGATGGTGGACTTATCGGTGGAGCTGCTCTTAACGTAGCTGACTTCAAAGGTATCATTGACGCCTTCAAATAATTACAAATTTTATAAGGGGTGTTGCTTGCAACATCCCTATCTCTTTAAAATAACCAAGATGAGATTAAGAAATATATTCATAGCATTTGCTTTATTTGCATCATCTGCATCTGTTTATTCACAGAATAATATTGTAGAAAAACTGCATACAAGAAAAACGGGTGAGGGTGAAGTCACAATTATTCATGACTCTATTATTAACTCACTTATAGGAAACAGCCAGGTAAAGGTTGTCACTCGTAAGGATAATAATGATGCTAATAAAGCAGTAAGTGGTCAGGAGAATCAACAAAATAGAGTTCTTAATGTTACAGAACAGAAGACTATAAAAGCCAGAGGATATAGAATACAAATCTATGTTGGAAATAATTCAAGAGTTGCTCGCAATGAAGCAAACAGTATTGCTGAAAAGGCGCGTGAAGAATTCCCAGAATTACCTGTTTATACCTATTTTCAGCCTCCAAGATGGTTGTGCCGCGTAGGAGATTTCCGTAGTATAGAGGAAGCTGATTACGTAATGCGTCAAATAAAGGCTAAAGGAGCATTTAAAGAGATTTCAATTGTTAAAGAACAGATTAATATACCTATAGAGTGATTATGGATGAATTGTTGCACCCTGAATGGTCTGAAGAAAAAGTTAATACTCTTAAGGAGAATTATAAGGGAATAATCTCATTATTAGGTGAGGATGTAGAGAGAGAAGGTTTGCTTAAAACGCCGGAAAGAGTTGCCAAAGCAATGCTTACTTTAACTAGAGGATATGCTCAGGATCCTCATGCAATTTTAAATTCTGCAAAGTTTCAGGAGCCATATAGTCAGATGGTAATAGTAAAAGATATTGATTTCTTCTCGCTTTGCGAACATCATATGCTCCCTTTTTATGGAAAAGTACATGTTGCTTATATACCTAATGGTTATATAACAGGATTAAGCAAGATTGCTAGGGTAGTAGATGTTTATTCACACAGACTTCAAGTGCAAGAGAGAATGACTTTACAGATAAAAGAGTGTATTCAGCAGACTCTTAATCCATTAGGCGTAATGGTTGTTATTGAAGCAAAACATATGTGCATGCAGATGAGAGGTGTTGAAAAACAGAACTCTGTTACTACTACATCCGATTTTACAGGTGTGTTCAACCAAGCTAAGACAAGAGAAGAATTTATGAATCTAATTAGGCATAACTCGTAGGTTATGCCTTTAATATTACACGGTCACCAGCTCGTTTTGCCATTATCTTCTGTAGCTCACTAAGCTCTTTATAGTGCTCCATAATTTTTAAACTCTTCTCGCTATCTGAAGCTACTTCTGGTTTTGTTAATGCCTGCAGAGTATGTTTCATCTCCTCTTGAAGGATAGCAAACTTAAAATCAGTTATCAGATGTGGTACAAGTTCATATAACCTATCCTCATCTTGAACTATCTTTTGTGATTTAGAATGATATTTACTCAATTGGTATCTATCACTTATCATATCAGCAGCAAGCTTACTTATCTCCGGATCAATATGTCCAAGGAAGTATTTTTCACTTACAAAACCATTATCATGAAGATGTGAACAAGCTTCACTTAATATTTTCCTATGAATAGGATTGTGGAATTGTATTTCATCCTGTTTTAAATCGGAAGCAATATACTCGATAACAGTCATAGGATACTCTTTAGTCTCCTCTGTTTCCATTATACACATAATCTTCTCGCCATAACGGATAAGCGTTTTAATTAACATCTGCTCTTTTTGATAAAACAAAAGTTTTTCTCGCTCTATCTCCGGTATGTAAGATTGATATTGTATCTCATTTACAGCACTTACCTGTTGAATAGTTTCCCCTTCAATATTTTCATTACTATTGGTTAAGTTATTAATGCCGTTTTTTTGATTGAATGCATCCTCAATGAGTTTATCTTTTCGCTGAACAACATGTTTTTTAATCTCATTCATGATGACTCTTTCATCAACATTCAAAATAGTTGCGCACTCTTTAAGGCATGCATATCTTACAATGTCATTAGGGATAAGTCCGATGCTTTTTGCTAAATCTGCAATAATGGCTGCTCTTTTTATAGGATCATCTTTGGCATCCTTAAGTAAAAGATGAGTTTTAAACTTTATAAAATTCTCTTCATGCTCATTGATATACTTTTGGAACTCAGATGAAGTGTGCTTTTTTGAAAAACTATCAGGGTCTTCATTTTCGGGCAGAAGCAAAACACTTACATTCAATCCTTCAGCAAGAAGAAGGTCAATACCTCTAATAGAAGCTTTTATACCAGCAGCATCACCATCATATAGTAACGTAATATTGTCGGTGAATCGATGAATAAGTCTTATCTGACCTGGAGTGAGAGCAGTACCTGAAGATGCAACAACATTTTCAATGCCACTTTGATGCATTGATATAACATCCATATAGCCCTCGACCATAAAGCATTTGTTATTCTTTATTATTGAATGCTTAGCAAAGAAAATGCCATAAAGCTCATTGCTCTTATGATATATTTCACTTTCGGGAGAGTTTACATATTTGGCTACTTTAGAATCTGAGTTTAATATTCTTCCTCCAAAAGCTACAACTTTACCTGTTACAGTATGAACAGGAAAAATAACTCTACCCCAAAATCTGTCTCTTAATGAACCATCTTCTTTTTCATAACATAAACCGCTCTTTACAAGAAACTCTTTTTTATATCCTTTAGCTACTGCCTCTTTTGATAATGCGTCATGGCTTAGAGTAGAATATCCTATCTGGAACTTTTTAATTATATCATCTCGCATGCCTCTGCTTCTCAAATATGCCATTCCTATTGATTTTCCATCAATATGATTGTTTAAAGTGTTTACAAAATAATCTTTTGCATATTCGTTGACAACAAAAAGACTTTCTCGATCACTTTGAGCTTGTTTTTGTGCGTCGCTAAGTTCTCTCTCCTGAATCTCAATATTATATTTTTTAGCCAACCAACGCAATGCATTAGGATAAGTGAGTTGTTCATGCTCCATTATAAAATGTACAGCACTTCCTCCTTTCCCACAAGAAAAGCATTTACAAAGATTTTTTGATGGAGATACATAAAAAGAGGGTGTTTTATCATCATGGAATGGACATAGTCCAACATAGTTTACTCCTCTTTTTTTTAACTTAACAAATTCAGATACTACATCTACTATCTGTGCTGCATCAATAATTCTATCTACTGTAGGTTGATCTATCATTATAATATCTTTCTTAGCTTTTACGAAAGTAGTAAAAAATCGTCATCGTTTATTATGTATGAAGTCGATTTAATATTTCTTTTACTCTTTATTTTTATAAATAGTGTAGCTCTTCTATTTTATTGGGTATAGTAAATATAAATAACTAAACTTTAAAAAGTTGATTCCTGTGTTTCAACTCAAGGGAAAACTCTATTTCTAAAATTTTATATTTAGTCTCTTTATAAAGCTACTAGAATATTGGAAGGAAGCATTAAGCTTACCAATGATAATAATGTTGAATTGTCCATAAAACAAAAATACATTATTATTTATAAACCATACTAATTATCGGGTGAGCCCTACTAATAATAAACTTTGGAAGTAAAAAAGTGGTTGGACATTTTCGAGATGATACAAAAGCATTTCTTAGAAATTCAGTATAATTCACGATTTATTAGTAATGAAAATTATCGGAAATACAAAATATAGTTTGTATTAGTAATAAAAAGTAGAAAATGTAGTATGATTCTTAAAAAGGAAGATTTGAATATTGCGGGGGGAGCCTCTTGTCGGATTCGAACCAACGACCCCGAGATTACAAATCACGTGCTCTGGCCAACTGAGCTAAAGAGGCTTGTTTTGAGTGAGCGGAAAACGAGACTCGAACTCGCGACCCTAACCTTGGCAAGGTTATGCTCTACCAACTGAGCTATTTCCGCAATTTAAGTAGTCCGTGGGGGAATCGAACCCCCCTTGCAAGAATGAAAATCTTGAGTACTAACCGATATACGAACGGACCATTTAATTTAAAATGCGGTGCGTACGGGACTCGAACCCGTGACCCCATGCGTGACAGGCATGTATTCTAACCAACTGAACTAACGCACCATTTTTCAAAGAACTTTGCTTTGTCGTTTCAAAAGCGAGTGCAAAGGTAGAGAAAAATTTTAAAACTGCAAGTACTCCCTTACTTTCTTTACGAATTTTAAGAGAAAAAATAGGCAATATTGAGTTTGTTTACATTTGTTTACAAAAATGCAGCTGTGTGCTTTCCCGAAAGGGATTTTATTCTTTTTATACTGTCAATATAAATAACTCTTATAATTTGTAACATAAATATAGGTTTTAAAGGCTTTTCTCAATAAAACTTTCCTATTCTCTTTTGCATTTTCTTTTTCGGATAAAATTCTTGTTTTATAAACTTCGCTTTATGTTTTTATAGCCATACTTTTCATTAATGCTCTAACTTATATTCCCTCCCTCTTTTAAAATCTCATAAGGTAATCCATTATTTTTCTCACATTATTAATCTCTTCTTATTCTTTGGTACTTTATATATACCTATCATCCTTTTCATATCCCTCACTCATATTAAAAACTTTTCCGTTCTAACGATCAGTACATTTTATTATAATCAGGATTGTATTGAAATCTATATTCTATTTATACCTATTAATTTTATTCCGATCTCAAATTTCTTTTCAGTCTCAACCTTTTTTCAATCTAATATTCCTATTATAAGCCATTCTAGCTATTATATCCCCAAGATTAATCTATACTTTTTGAACAGAAGATATATAATTCTTCTTCTTAAATCATTTTTTTACCTTTGTTTCAATCTTAATCTTTTTTCCCATATTCCTTATTTTTATTATAAACAAGTGTTGCTGCCGTACTCCAACATTATATTTGGCTCTATTGAACGGAAGAAAAAAAATATTCTTCTCCTGAAATCTTTTTTTAAATCAAATTCAATCTCTGTTCTCAACCTTTTCCCTAATCCCAAATTCCTATGATAAACCAATCTTGCTACTATACTCCAACATTATATTTAGTCTTTATCGAACGGAAGAAGAAAAAATATTCTTCTTCTGAAATCTTTTTTTTAATCAAATTCAATCTCTGTTCTACATTTTTCAATAAAACTTCTCGTATAATGTATTTTTTTTCTTCACTTTAACTCTCTGTCCATCATACTACTTATCCCATTCAATGCGCAAAACCTGCCCATTTCATCGAAAAAAAGTTGTCCGATAATTTGGATTGTATGTTGTAAAGCACTAATTTTGCACCCGCTTTCAAGAGAGAGGGACACAGTAATGACATTGTGAAAAGGTTGATCATCTGAAAATGATTGGTTGATTAAAGTGAGT
>JAEZKJ010000094.1 GCA_023415545.1 Bacteroidota bacterium | reverse complement strand
TATCAAACTTGAATATATCGAAAGCCGGACGACGATAGTATACAAATGTCTCAATACCATACTCCTCTACCTCACCTCCTTCATGATGATGGTGGTGATGGCAATGGTCACCGCATTTATGGGAATGATCGTGATGCCCTTGCTCATGGTCATGATGGTCATGATGGTCATGATGGTCATGGTGTTCATGGTCGTGATCGTGATCGTGATCATCATGTTCATGGTCATGCTCATGATGATATTCTAATGGATGAAGAGCTTCTTCCTCTTCCTCCTTAGTTGCTCCACGCTCTATACCACGCACCCATCCTGCAGATGTAGCAACTTTTTCAAAGTCGAAAAGGTTTGTATAAATTAAATTATCAAGATTGACGTCAGCATAATCGCATTCTATAATTTTAGCTACAGGCTGAAGAGCACGTACAATCTCCTTAATACGTTTCAACTCCTCGGGTTTTACCTCAGAGGCTTTATTTAGTAGGATTATATTACAAAACTCTATCTGTTGAATAATAAGGTTCTCGATATCTTGATCATCAATATCCTGACGAGTCAACTCTTTACCACAGTCGAATTCACTTTGAAGACGAAGAGCATCAACAACAGTAGTCACACAATCAAGGCGTGGAATACCATGTTTAGTTATCGACTCATCCATACTTGGCAAATAGCACAGAGTCTGGGCAATAGGTTCAGGTTCACAAATACCACTGGCTTCAATAACAATATAATCAAAGTTACCCGTAGATGTCAGTTCACCAATTTGTTTAACTAAATCCATTTTAAGAGTACAGCAAATACACCCATTTTGCAGAGCTACAAGACTATCATCCTCTTTACCTACAATACCACCCTTCTGGATAAGTTCGGCATCAATATTAACTTCACCAATATCATTTACGATAACGGCAAACTTTATCCCTTTACGATTTCTAAGAATATTATTGACCAGTGTAGTTTTACCGCTACCCAAGTAGCCGGTCAATAGAAGTATTGGTATCTCTTTTTTCATATTGGCTTACATTTTTGCGAAGTATAATAAATTATTATCATCTATCTCCCAAAAGGTTTGATGATTTAGTAAAGATTGACATAAGATATATTAATCGAAGTCGAAAAGATTCTTTTGAGAATTAATAATCTCGATCTGTTTATTAATAAGTTTCTCTCGATCACGTTTGAGTTTGTCAATCTCTTTTGTCAATTTTTCAATATCCATTAATATTGGAGCCTCAATTCTTTTAATATTTGATAAAGAAAAGTCGCATCTCTCCGTAGGAAATAGATCTAATGCACCCTCCTTCTTACCAAAAAGAAGAAATTCATCTTCTTTCATCATAGTCATCTCCATTTTATGATGAATAGTTTGAAGATCATTTTTGCGTGAGTGAAGAGTATTTTCTAACTCTTCAATGCGTTGGTCAATCTCTCTACCTATCTTATTTACAACGATATCATTCAACTCTTGCGAGTCAATTTTGTCATCATAAACTTCATCTACAAATTGAATAGAGAGTTGTTGAGGTTCCACTGCCATAGTAGTTCTTTCTTTTTATACAAAAATAGCACAAATAATGGCTCGCTCAAATTAAATACAGTAGCTATTTACTATCTCTCTCTATTAAAAGAGCGACTTCCATAAATTGTAATAACAATAAAGCATATTAGTGGAAGGATAAAAGAAAGATTCACAGCCGGCATATTCCACACAGTTCCTTGGTCAATAATCAAAGCCTGAAGAGGAGGCAGAATAGAGCCACCAAGAATTGCCATTATAAGACCTGCTGCACCATATTTTGCATCTTCGCCTATACCATGTAATGCTATTCCATAAATAGTAGGGAACATAAGAGACATACATGCAGAAATGGCAACCAAGCAGTAAATACCCCATATATTTTGGAAAGATATAACACCGATAGTTAAGAATATAGCAACAAATGATAACCTACTCAACAATTTACCAGGAGAGAAGAAACGTAGAAGGAATGTACAAATAAAACGGCTGCAACAGAAAATTATCATCGCGACAATATTATATCTCTGTGAAAGAACCTCTGCTGCTTGTTCTCCCATACCTTGCGACATGAAAAGACGTGTTCCATACTGAATAATAAATGTCCAGCACATTATCTGAGCTCCAACATAGAAAAATTGTGCTATAACGCCCTCACGATAACGCTTTATTGAAACTAAACGTTTAATTGTTGGGATAAAGTCAATATCATGCGACTGATCACTACTGTTAGGCATTTTGGTAAAATATATTATTGCAAACATCACCAAAACAACAATTCCAAGTGTCAAATATGGAGTAACTAAAATAGATAAATCCGAATTTTTCATTGCCTCAAATTCAATATCCGACAAACTGTTACGCCCTACTGTATCTGTTGGATCAAGACGATTCTGTATAAAGTTCATAGCAACATACATCCCTAAGAGTGAGCCCATAGGATTGAATGACTGAGCCAGATTCAAACGACGGGTAGCACTTTTTTCACTACCCATTGATAGAATGTATGGATTACAACTGGTTTCCAAAAATGATAAACCACATGTAAGGATAAAATATGCTAACAGAAATGGATAGTAACTACCTATCTGCAGTGCAGGGAAAAACATAAAGGCACCAATGGCATACAAAGCAAGTCCAAGAAGTACACCACTTTTGTAACTATATTTTTGAATGAACATAGCTGCCGGAAAAGCCATAGCGAAATAACCTCCATAAAAAGCGACCTGAATAAGTGCTCCATCTGTAACACTCATCCTAAATATTTTTGAAAATGCTTTTACCATAGGATGCGTTATGTCATTAGCGAATCCCCATAGTGCAAAACAGCTTGTAATAAGTATAAATGGGATAAGATATTTAGCTCCCTCAAACGATAATATTGATTCTTTCTTATTGTTTCTCATAATGAGGTAAAGTTATACTTTTTTAGTTTTAAAATAAAAAAATATAATCAAATATGATAAAAAGTTATGGTTGCTTATAGACTAAAGGTTCTCTCAATAGTATAATGATATGACCCCAAGAGTCAGATATAAACTGCACCACAAAAGTCAGATAAAAAACTTTTATGGTGCAGTTTTATCATGAATGTAAAAAAGTAAGTTATGCAGAATTTTTAAACCAAATCAAGCTGAAAAAACTATCTTACACACTCACGTTCCACCTTTTCAAAACCGGGGAACAGAATATTGTTCTCTATATGTATATGTTCAAAAAGTGCATCAATGAAAAATTCAAGCTCTTTCATCATAACTCTATATGTAGCACACCCATCTTCAGGAATCTCGAAATTGTTCGTAAGTTCACGGATATGAAGATATCTATTTCCTTCAGCCTCATGCTCCATACGCATTACACGTATTGGATTGGATATAGTTCCACAATGCATAGGTTCCATAACCATGCCATTAGCATACGATTTGAATAGCTCGTAAAGATATGGGAATAGTACATTCTCCTCTTTTAAAAGATGGGAATCTAGATCAATAAGAGATTCAGATACCAGATTGTATAGCTCTACAAGTTCCGGATGATTCTTTCCATGCACATCTCTTACTTTCTTTATCAGTTCAATAAGAATAGGTCCATTTTTACGAATTCCTCTATGATGAATCTTCAATACATAGTCAATAAGCAGATCAAGAGGCCAAGATTCGAAAGGTATATTTTTTTCATTTATCACCTCTATGCTAAGAAGTTCCTCTGCTATCTTATCCAAAGAGAGATTTTTTTTGACACACGCCTCTACAAGTGAACAATCTCCATGGCAACAATAATCTATACCATATTTTTTAAAGACTCTAGCAGTAGAATAATTTTTTGCTACAATTTCTCCTACGTTCTTTAGCTTTAACTCCTGTTTTCTCATATATTTCTATTTTTTATCAAGCCAACTTTTTAATATCCTCATCCACTGTTGTTATCCCTGCAATTCCAAAATTATCAACGAGTACCTTTACAACTGCCGAAGAGAGAAATGCTGGTAGTGTTGGGCCAAGGTGAATATTCTTTACTCCAAGATATAGAAGTGCCAATAATACAATAACAGCTTTCTGTTCGTACCACGCAATATTGTATGAGATAGGCAAATCGTTTATATCCTCAAGTTGTAACACCTCTTTCAATTTCATCGCTATAACAGCTAGTGAATAACTATCATTACACTGTCCGGCATCCAATAGGCGAGGTATTCCGTTAATATCACCCAAATTCAACTTATTGTATCTATACTTGGCACAGCCTGCTGTAAGTATTACACAATCGTGTGGAAGTGATTTAGCAAATTCACTATAATAGTCGCGGCTCTTCATCCTACCATCACAACCGGCCATTACAATAAACTTACGTATTGCTCCACTCTTTACTGCGTCAACAACTTTATCAGCAAGTTGTAAAACCTGATTATGAGCAAAACCTCCAATAATCTCACCCTCCTCTATCTGTTGTGGCGCTTGGCATAGTTTAGCAATTTCTATAACCTCACTATAATCTTTACGCCCATTTTCATCCTCCTCTATATACTTGCACTCTGGATATCCCGTAGAGTTACTTGTAAACATACGCTCTTTGTATGATGCACCATTAAGCGGGGGTACGATACAGTTCGTTGTAAATACAATAGGACCATTGAATGAGGTAAACTCCTCTCTCTGTTTCCACCAAGCATTACCATAGTTTCCAACAAAATGAGAATATGTCTTAAATGCAGGATAGTAATGAGCAGGCAACATCTCACCATGAGTATAAACATCAACGCCTGTACCTTCGGTTTGTTTTAGTAACTCTTCAATATCATGAAGATCATGACCACTTATTAATATACCGGGTCTGTTCCTTACTCCAATATTTACTTTTGTTATCTCTGGATTTCCATACTTTTGGCAGTTTGCTTTATCAAGAAGTGCCATCACCTTCACTCCTACCTCCCCTGTTTTAATAACAAGAGAAACCAGTTCATCTGCTCCAAGATTCCCCACTGTAATTTTAGAAAGGGCACTTTGCATAAACGAGTTTATCTCCTCATCCTTATATCCAAGTCGAGCAGCATGATCACCGTAAGCAGCCATACCTTTAATACCATAAACAATTAATTCTTTCAAAGAGCGCAAATCTTCACTCTTTTCACGAAGCACACCTACACTTTTTGCCTTCTCCATATATTCATCTTCATCTCCATTCCAAATGACTTCATCCACATTAGGTAGCTCAATATTTAGTAGTAATGCCTCTTTCTTTAGCTTCTCACGAAGAGTTAATCCCTTTTTTACTCTGTTCAATATACTGTTGTCATCAAAATTTGCATTAGTTATTGTCGAGAAAAGAGCATCTGCTACAAACGTATTTATATCATCCTCAACCATATGCCCACTATTTCTTACTCTTTCAGCAACTACTGATAAACCTCGTACAACAAACAGGAGTAAATCCATTGCTGCTGATGTTGAACTATTTTTCCCACATACACCTTTCAATGTACAACCTACTCCTTTACTTGCCTCTTGGCACTGGAAACAAAACATGCTATTTTCCATCCTACTTTTTATATTAGATTAATATATCTTTTCTCTATATTTGTGAATACAAAGCTATCTTAGTGCCATCAGAAAAAGCGTAACATAGATTACACCCATTACAAATAAAAGTTAAATTAGTAGATATGAACAGTTTTTATGAGATATCAGATTTCCCACTATTTAAAGATTGTGATGATAAAACTGTAGATTTACTTATCTCTACCTCATCAAACAGAATGGCTACATATAAAAAAGGTGATATTATTGCTCTTCAAGGAGGAAAATGTTCTTCACTAATGCTTCTTTGTCAGGGAAGTGTAAAAACTGTTATGACAAATAGTGAAGGGAAAGAGATAAAGATTGAGACTATGCATGCACCACAAATACTTGCTTCTGCATTTGTTTATGGTTCCGAAAATATACTTCCTGTAACTATTGAGGCAGCAAGTTCATGTAAGTTATGGCTTATCTCAAAAGAGGGACTGCTCAATATGATGCAGAGAGATAGTACTCTTCTTCAAAATTTTATAAGAGATATTTCCGACAGAAGTCTGTTTCTGAGCAAAAAATTGAATGAGTTTGCTCTTCAGAATTTGAGCACACGAATAATTGGGTATATGAAGAAGAATAATACTATTAACAATCTGCAGGAGGTTGCTTTTATTCTTGGCGTTGCCCGTCCTTCTTTATCAAGAACTCTATCTATGCTTGTTGAACAGGGTATTATTATTAAGATAGACAATGGATATAAATTGAACGATGATAACAAATAGAGATTGATATGAAGGAAAATTTGAAGAGATATATAGAGGAAAATATTCTACCACAATATGAAAACTATGATAAGGCGCATCAGCGCGATCATATTGAGACAGTAATAAAAGAGAGCATAAACCTTGCCGAGAAATTTGATGCTGATATTGATATGGCATATACCATTGCTGCATATCATGACCTTGGAATGCCACAGGGAAGAGAGACACACCACCTTACATCGGCAAAATGTCTGCTTGAAGATAACATGTTGAAAAAGTGGTTTACTGAAGAGCAACTGATTTTAATGGCAGAGGCTATCGAGGATCATCGCGCATCGAGTAAAAATAGTCCACGTTCATTATATGGGAAAATCGTGGCAGAGGCAGATAGACTAATTGATGCAGATACTGTTATTCGACGTACTATTCAATATGGATTATCTCACTACCCTGAGTTAGGAAAGGAGGAACAATACAGCCGTATGGTTCACCATTTGCACGAAAAATATGCTGAAGGGGGCTATCTTAAACTATGGATTCCTAAATCAAGCAATGCGGTAAGACTTAATGAGCTTCGTGAAATAATAAAGTATGAAGAGAGATTGAAGGAGTATTTTAATAGGATTTATGATAAACTAAAGGAATAATTCACTGATTGCGATAACGTATTAGCCTAATATAACTTTGAAGAGAGTTTATAAAAATTAGGGGATACTTGCAAAAAGTATCCCCTAATTTTATATTATCGTAATAATTACTCTGTCAAAATACCAATCTCACCTACTGAAGTTACAGGCTTATTGTTAATCTCACGAACAGGCTCTAATCGGAAATAACGTGCATTATAACTTTTAGCAAAACGAACAAAGTATGGTATTGGGTTATGCATTATATTGCTAAACTCACCGGCACAATTACATCTAGTCCATTTACTACCATCCTTACTAACATAGAAGTTATATTTGAAAATAGTACCAGTTAAATCATCTCCTTTGAGTGGTGAATATGAGAATCCAACAATATCAACATCTTTACCCATATCTATAGTTAAAGGTTTCAAGCCATCAACTTTCCATCCGCTCTCTAATTTACCATCAAAAGCCATCGTTGCATCATCACCTATAACTTTCCATTCATCTGTTTTAATATCGCTTAGTTTCAGTTTGCTCTGATTATCAACAAGAGGAGCAGCATAATATAGTCCAACATTTGATATGTTAGCTTTATCGCGAGTAGATTTTATTTTCACTCTGACTCTTCTTGCATCTGTGTCCGAGAAACGAATCAATCGTTTGTATCCAATTGTCGTTCCTTTAGCCACATGATACCAAGCACCATTGCTGAAAATATCAACTTCGAACTCTTCCACTCTCTGTCCTTTAGCAATATCTTCCTGAATGAGGAAAGTATTTACCATACCGGGTTTTACATTGAATATTTTACTTTGCCCATTATTAGCACTCCATGCTAACTCACCATTTTTCACTCTATTTTCAGCGAAAGTGGTTTTAATATAGTCACCTAACTCTTTAATTCTCTGTACATCTGTTTCATGTAGTAATCCTCGTCGGTCGGGAGGTATATTAAGCAGAAGTACTGAATTGTATCCTACCGATTCAAAATAGATATTTACCAGGTTTGCAACCGATCTTACTCTACTATCCTGTTCTGCATGATAGAACCATCCCGGACGAATAGAAACATCAACTTCCGATGGGAACCAAAACATTTTATATGCCTTCTCAACAAGCGCACGGCTACCCAAATCTTTCGACATATCATTTATATTAAGTCTCTCGTTCTGACTTTTATCTTTATATGAAAATGGCGACAATACAGTAGCACTCCACTCTGTAGTACGCCCCAAACCTCTTTCATTACCTACCCACCTAACATCATCACCCATTATAGCTGTCACTGCATTGGGCTGAAGTTTATGTATTGTTTTCAATATTGAAGTCCAGTCATACTCCTGTTTCTTACCATTAGGGCCCTCTCCATTTGCTCCATCGAACCACACTTCATGAACCTCTCCATAATTCGTAAGAAGTTCGGTAAGCTGTTCTATAAAAAACTTATTGTATTCATCACCCTGACCATAACAGTTAGCATTTCGGTCCCAAGGGGATAGATAAACACCAAATTTCAATCCATATTTATCACATGCTTTTCTCAACTCACCTACTACATCACCCTTCCCATCCTTCCATGAAGAGGATGCTACAGAATGAGTAGTGGTCTTTGTTGGCCACAAACAAAAACCATCATGATGTTTTGCTGTTATGATAGCCATCTTGAATCCGGCATCTTTAAGTGATTTTACCCATTGTTCACAGTCTAGTTGTGTAGGATTAAATATATTGGGATCTTCTGTTCCATCACCCCATTCGCGTCCTGTGAATGTGTTTACACCAAAATGTAGAAAACATGTTAGTTCCATCTTCTGCCATTCAAGTTGTTGTTTGGTTGGAACAACACGGGCTGCCATCTGCAATTTCTGCTCCAATGTAGCATCCATAGGAAATGTTACACTCTTTTGATAAAAAGTTTGAGCATGCAAACACGAAATATATGCCCCTAAAGCCAAAGTAAAGATTAATTTCTTCATTGCGAAACTGAATAATTTTATTTACAAAACAAAGATAAAATAAATATTCATCATTTAAATCCATTCTGTATTATGTGGAAAAGATAAACCCAATCATTCGAAAACAATTTTATTATCATACGGGATAACTTCTTCGTTTTGCGATGTGAGTTATCCGTTTCACACTGTGAAACAGATAAATAGCACCGTGAAACAGATGTTTCACGGTGCTATTTGAAGTTATGTTTTAAATAATTGCTATTTAGGAAAGATAATTTTATAGTTTCCACTCAGGTGCATGAAAGCAAATAGTCGTAACAGTCCATCATAGTAAGCATCGAAATAGCCATCTTCATATGGTTCATGTTTAGCATTCCACAGTTCATCAATGAACTCTTTTCTATTATCATTACTACTCTGTATTGATGCAGCAGCAGCTGTAGCTACAAGTCCTAACGAGTGACGCAATGCGGTATAACCACCTGCAGGGAGTATTCGTTCAGGTTTTGTTCCATCAACATTATACTGATCAACATATGTTTTAATGCCTTGATTATATAGGAAATTTTGAATTAGATTACCATAATGGTTTTGCCACTCTTTATCGGCGCAACTCCATGAATAATCCAAAGCGATGTTCATTGGTACACGCCAAGAATCAAAACGGAATGCATCACCAATAAGTTGTCTGGACTTCATCAATGAGCCATCATAATTACTATAATCCGGGTTAAGCCCTGTTTCCGGATTAATACATTTTTGTAAATATTGACGACTAGCTTTAGCACATTCCATCCAAAATTCTGAGCGTCCATCATTAGCCCAACGTGCCCATACTTCGTAAAAAGCAGGAACATGATATGAAGGGTCAGTAAAACGACCACCCCATCTGTCGGGAGTAAAAGTTATAAGTTTATTCTCTAAGTTTATGAATGGAGCTGTTCTTTGCAAATTCTTCTTCTCAAAGGAACAATTAAGAATATTCTGTGCCTCAGCTAAGTAATTAATCTCACCATCATTACCCCAACGATTGGAAGCAAAGATGAGTGAAGTAACATAGTAAAGTTCTCCATCGGATGCAGGGCCGGCGGCATTACGTTTTCCATCAATTCTACAACTCCAAGCAAAATATCCTTTTAAATCACCCTCTTGGTGTTGCATATACTTCTTTCCCCAACGCCAAAGTCTATCGAAAATATCTTTTTTATCAAATTGTACTGCAATCATTAATCCATATGACATACCCTCGGTACGTACATCTTTATTCTTAATATCACTGATATATGCCATTGAATCGCCTACTTCAAAATATACTTTTTGAGGTCCATAAAAAACCGATTCGAATACTTCATTTAACTTCTTATTTATATCTTTTTTCTTGTAACCGGCTTCAGCAAAAAGGTTACGATACTTATTAGTTTCAAAAGCTCCTTTATTCCATGGATCTTTTATTGTGGAAGATTTGTTACCGGAAAGTTCATCGCCAAGTGCATTAGCTGAAAAACTGAAAAACGTTAGCATAGCAGCTAGAATTAATGTGAATTTCATAGAAAATGTTTTATAAATATTACTTAGCTCAAAAGAAAGGTTTTTAAGAGCTTACCACAAACAAATATGTTACATTATTTATATTGTATATTACATAAATATAAAATTAGACTAAATAGTACTATAAATGCTTTTATATTTATTAAAAGAAGAACAACACCTATCAAATACTCGTTTTAATAAAGAACATTCAAAAATATGATTATGAAAAAAGAATTATTAAAAGTTGCTTTGATTGTGATGGCACTATTTTCATCATTTTCATATGTTTCAGCTCAGATAGGCCCAGTTACTTCTATTTCAGAAAGAGCTAGTTCTTTACCAGAAACAATTACCAAATTTCTTAACTTATACTATCCCGGTATAGAAGTTACAGAGGTTGAACTTGAGACATTTAAAAATATATATGATGTAGAGTTGATCAATGGAGTAGATTTGAAATTCCATTCAAAAACCGGAGAGTGGCGTGAAATTGATGCTCCAGACCACATGTCTTTACATAAAAATATGTTATATGATATTCTTCCTTCATCAATCTATAATTACATAGATAGTAACATGCTCGTCAATAAAATAAATGAGGTTGAATATAAACCACAAATGGGATATAAGATAGAGACAATTAGAGGAAGAGATATCTATTTTAATCTTAATGGTAAAAAGATTTCTAAACCATCAATGTGGTAAAACAAATAGTTATTTCTCATTAATTTCATTAGGGCTTGGTATTAATATATTATTTATACCAAGCCTAATTTTATTTTATACAATTTTGACTCAATTCACTGAACACAATAGTTTCAAACAGGTATATTTCGGCATTTTTCCATCCATTCCACCCTATTCCGGCTTTATCACGAGCACAATGGGATATAAACTCTTCTTTATTCCACTTAACCTCATTGGCAACTTGTGGTAGGAAAAGGCCACACTTACCATCTTTTTTAATACAAATACCATGTTTCCCAACTATAAACTGACTCAGTTCATAAATTCTACGCATATGCGTTATCACTGATATCTCGATATTTATTTTATTTACTTCATTCTCTATAAGAGGATGAAAACGTGGATCATCAAAGGCAGATGCTTGTGACATATCAACTACATTCTGAAATAGAGATACATCGTAGTCAAAGTGACCTATACTTCCCCTGAGCACTCCATTTTTAGTTAATGAGATATAAATACCACATTTACGTTTCAAATTCTCGGTAAGTTTCCACTCCTCTAAAGGAATAGCTCGTTGAATCAAAAGACGTTTTTCAATTGAGTTTCGGGCAACAGCTAAAAGAGTATTTTTCTCATTATCGGATAAATATAAATCAGGCTGTTCCTCGTGAATAGTATCACGTGTAAATACAAATCCATGATATCCTACTACCCTATCACGCTTCTCTTTATTCACATCACCGGTGTTTATATAACCTGTGTGGCTCACCTTTAAATCATTACATTGTGATGCAATATGAAGCAATATAGCGATGGCCGATTTTCCGGAGGATAGAGTTACAAGATTTGGAATATGTAACTTGGACTCAGCATAAGCAACATCAAAAAAATCATCAATAGAACACTGAACAATTGATTTTGCTGTTATAGCATCGATTTTATTAGCATTTTCGTAGGAAGGAAATTGTGAAAAATCACTGCTTATTACAAAAAGATTGTTACCATCGAAATATGATTTCAATGCAAAAGCAATGTCCATTATAAGATGAATCGATTCGGATCCTATTATTATAGGAACAATTGGAGGTAATTTTTTGAAATAATATTTCAATATAGGTAACTGTACCTCAATGCAGTGCTCATTATTATGAACTCCCGGACGATGTGAAAAGCAAGAATTTTCAGCAATCAACTTATTACACAACTCTTTATCAACCTCAATTTTTCCATAAGGGGTATCGTAATAATTATATTTGTTTTCTACAGAAGCCCCATCAACATAGAGAGTTCGGCTAGACCCAATAATAAAAATATGATCATATTTTTTCAATGGATTTATACGTCCGATAGCAGAAGCAGATATTTTACCTGAATGTCTATATAATCCGTGAGGAATGATAATAGCGCGAACATTATCGTAATATTTTGTTTTTTTATATGGCTTAAAATAATTAGATAAAAGTCTATCATTATCACCTTTTGAAGAGGGATAAAATGTACCTGAAAAGCTCATTTTCCTTGTATTATCTACATTAGATTTTCCAGAATAAACATTTGTAAATAAATATTTTAACCACATATAAAAATGTTTTTTTTTTGAGTAATATTTTATAAACAAAAAAAGAGTAGAAGAGATTTGTTTGATAGCTTATTTTTATACTTTTGTGCGTATACAACTTAAAAAGATTAATTATGAAAAAAACATTCGTTTCAATGGCATTCATCCTTATAGGATTGACATCTTTGTTGGCTCAAAATAGTGGTCGAACAGAGATTTATAAAGCTGAAGATGGGAAAGATATAAAGTTACATCTATACGGGCATGCCTCATTGGGAATTGAGGCGGATAATAATATGATTTATATAGATCCTGTAAAAGGAATGGCAGATTACAGTAAAGAGAAAAAGGCTGATGTGGTTTTTGTTACCCACTCACATGGTGACCATTTAGATATTAATACAATTAAAAGTATATCCAAGCCAACTACTCATATTTATTGTGACTCTATAACTTCACAAAAGATTAATGAAGCAAATGTAACTACTTTAAAACCTGGAGAAACTGTAAAACTTGAAAATGGCATTAAAGTAGAAGTAATTCCTGCATATAACATTACAAAAGAGCATATCCAGTTTCATCCAAAATCGAATAAAAACTGTGGATATCTTTTTAATATAGGAAAGACAAGAATTTATGTTGCTGGCGATACAGAAAACGTAGAAGAAGTTAAAGCTTTAAAAAATATCGATATTGCATTTTTACCTGTTAATCAACCTTATACAATGAGTGTTAATCAGGCAATAGATGTTATAAAAGCTATTCGTCCAAAAATATTCTATCCTTATCACTATGGTAATCCCGAAAATAGTACAGATATGAACCTTCTTGAAAAAGAGGTTAAACCATATACTACCATAAAAATTAAAGATATGGAATAGAGCATTTTATTTACATATTAATAGAAAAAGGAGCAGGATATGCTCCTTTTTTTATTCAATACATTAAAAATTCAATCCTTTTACTTGTTAGTTATTATAAAAAATATACCTTTGCTCTCATTCAAATAATAGGGGTGCCTTAACAAATCGGGCTGAGATCATACCCTTATATCTGATCCGGGTAATGCCGGCGTAGAAAAATTTATACCAATGAAAAAAACATTTTTATTTGTTGCTGCATATTTTGCATGCAACTCAAACTCTTTTGCCAATGAGTTTGCAAAAGATTCTTTGAGAAACGTCAACATTGACGAAGTATTCGTTGTGGCTACACGTGCCACACAAAAAACACCCGTAGCATTTACTAATGTGTCGAGCAGTGAGATTAAAAAGAGCAACTTTGGGCAAGATATCCCATATCTGCTTAGCATGACTCCTTCGGCTATCACGACAAGTGATGCCGGAACAGGGATTGGTTACACATCATTCAGAGTTAGGGGTACTGATGGGACACGAATTAATGTTACAGCTAATGGAGTTCCCATGAACGACGCCGAGAGTCACAATCTTTTCTGGGTAAACATGCCCGATTTAGCATCTTCTGTAAAGAGTATACAGGTACAAAGAGGTGCAGGTACATCTACAAATGGCTCGGGAGCATTCGGCGCAAGTATTAATATGGCTACTGAATCATCTTCTCCGACTCCCTTCGCCGAGTTCAACGGTAGTTATGGTAGTTTCAATACACATAAAGAGACAATAAAATTTGGAACAGGATTAATCAACAACCACTGGTCATTTGAGGGTAGATTGAGTAATATTTCTACTGACGGATATATTGACCGAGCATCGGTTTCACTACTTTCTTATTTTGCTCAAGCAGGTTATCGTGATGACAAAACATCTATCCGTTTTCTTACTTTCGCCGGTAAAGAGAAGACGTACCATGCCTGGAATTATGCAAGCAAAGATGAGATGGGGAAATATGGACGCAGATATAATTCATGCGGAGAGTACTTGGATGATAATGGTAATATTAAGTATTATGATGACCAAACAGACAACTATGTTCAAACCAATTACCAGTTATTATTTAACCGAGCAATAAATGATAATTGGAATGTAAACGCTGCACTACACTATACGCATGGAGATGGTTACTATCAAGAGTATAAAATGAATAGATGGTTACAGGAGTATTCACTTACACCTTATTCCATTGATGGTAAAGATGTTTATAAAAGCGATTTAGTAAGACAGAAAAGGATGAAAAATGATTTTGCAGGAGCTATATTTTCATTGAATTATACTAATAATCGTCTTTCTGCCTACCTTGGAGGAGGATTGAATAATTATGATGGCGACCACTTTGGAAAAGTTATTTGGACAAAGAATTATATTGGCTCCATAGACCCAGACCATGAATATTATAGGAATAGTGCCACCAAACTTGATGGAAATATCTATCTTAAAGCAAATTATGACATAACTGCATCATTAAGTGCTTTTGCAGATCTTCAATATCGATATATTAATTATTATATCGATGGTAATAATGATAATTATGACTGGAACAATAGTGCAATGCAAGCTTTAAAGGTAGATGATAAGTTCAACTTCTTCAATCCTAAATTCGGGTTGAATTGGCAAATAGATATGAAAAATCGTATCTATGCTTCATTCTCGGTTGCACAAAAAGAGCCTACAAGGAATAACTATACCGATGGTAGGGCAAATAAATATCCACGTTCAGAACGTCTGAATGATTATGAGTTTGGTTATGTTTATGCTAATAATTGGTTTTCTGTAGGTGCAAACCTTTACTATATGGATTATAAGGATCAGTTAGTGCTAACAGGAGAACTTAATGAAATTGGTGAGGCTATGGCTGAAAATGTTCCTGATAGTTATCGTTCGGGTATTGAACTTATGTTTGGAGTAAAACCTTGCAAAATATTCGATTGGAATATCAATGCTACAATAAGTCGTAATAGAATAAAAAATTTCACAGAAACATTGTATGAGGATGAAGATAATACAAAATCACAGTGGACAATAAATCATAAAAGCACCAATATTGCTTTCTCTCCAAATTTTCTTTTGAATAATCAATTCACTTTAAATAAAAATGGTTTCTTTGTTATGCTTCAGTCACAATACGTTAGCAAACAATATATGAGCAATAGTAATCAAAAAGATCATATTTTAGATGCTTATTTTGTATCTAACTTGAACCTGTCGTACACTTTCACAACAAAGCAAGTTAAATCAATAACTGTTGGAGTAAGCATTAACAATTTATTCAATGAAGAGTATGAAAATAATGGTTATGCCGGAAGTGGTTTTTATTTGGATGAGAATAATAACAAAGTGAGATATAACTATGCCGGGTATGCTGCCCAGGCAGGAACAAACATAATGGGAAATATCTCATTGACTTTTTAAGAGTATGAATTATCTGGAAATAATAGGGACTATAGTTGGTTTTGTATACCTTATATTGGAGTACAAAGCCAGCTTCTATCTATGGATAGCGGGCATTATCATGCCTGCTATATATATTTTTGTTTATTATGATGCCGGACTTTATGCCGATGTAGCAATAAATATATACTATCTATTTATTGCTGTATATGGTTATCTGTTGTGGACAAAGGGCGTAATTAAAAAGAAAATTGATAAAAGAAGAAATATTGAAAAAGAGAGTAATGATATTGTTGTAGATGAGGAAAAAATAAAAGTACTTAAGATAACTCATACTCCTACTAAAAACTGGTTTCTTTATGGAGCTATATTTTTAATTTCGTTCATCATTATGGGACTTATTTTGGTAAACCACACCGATAGTAATGTTCCTTGGTTGGACTCCTTTACTACAGCATTAAGCATTGTAGGTATGATTATGCTTGCCAAAAAATATGTTGAGCAATGGATCACTTGGATTGTTGTCGACGTTGTATGTTGTGGACTTTACATTTATAAGGAGCTATTTTTTACCTCTTTCCTGTATGGTGTTTACGCCATTATAGCTATCTTTGGCTATTATAAATGGAAAAAAATGATGAATGATGAGATTGAATGATAACAGAAAGTGTGTTATACTAGGCAATGGTGAATATCCTTCAGCCTCTATCCCACTATCCATTCTTTACAATGCCGAATATGTGGTATGCTGTGACGGAGCTGCCGATAAATATATATCTGAGGGGTTAATGCCGAATAAGATTATAGGCGACTGCGATTCACTATCCGATAACTTCCAAAAATTATACCATAACATCATCATTAAAGATAGTGATCAGGAAACTAATGACCTTACTAAATCTGTTAAATATCTACTTAATAGTGGTATTACTGAGTTTGACATAGTAGGTGCAACAGGGAAAAGAGAGGATCATACACTTGGAAACATTTCTCTTTTGATTGACTATATGAACATGGGAGCAGATGTACGTATCTTCACTGACTATGGAATGTTTATTCCTTGTAAAGGGACAACCACTACTCCTTCGTACGAAAAGCAGCAAATATCAATATTCAATATAAACGCAAAATCAATATTTAGCAAAGATCTAAGATACCCTCTTAAGGATTTTACAAAGTGGTGGGAAGGGACACTCAATGAATCACTTTCCGACACTATTACTATTGAGGCTGAAGGTGAATATATTCTATTTTTGAACTATTAATTTCTATTTTTGTAAAATATTATAGATACAATGGCTGACAATTATTTAGAGAAACAATATCAACAGTACGAAGTTCGAAAGTCGATGATGGGAAAATCTGTAACTAAACCAACAAAGAAGAGTGGCTTAGGAAGAAGAGTTTTCATAACTGGTGGGGCATCAGGAATAGGAAAAGCAATAGTGAAAGCATTCAGTAATGCAGGATATAGAGTAGCTTTTTGTGATATTGATGAACATAATGCTAAGATTACTGCACTCGAGACTAAATCGAAGCATTTTGTGCTTGATGTTTGTAATGCTGAAGAGTTGGGAAAATGCATGAATTCACTATTTAAAGAATGGGGAGATATTGATATTTTAATAAATAATGTTGGAATTAGTAGTTTTAAGCCTATTACGGAGTGTAGTATTGAGGATTTTGACAAAACTATTTCCACTAATTTAAGGCCGGTATTTATTACATCTCGTCTGCTCGCTATACACAGAAAGAATAAGATTATTAAGAACAAATTTGGCCGAATTATTAATATTTGCTCTACACGATACTTGATGAGTGAATCGGGTACCGAAGGCTATTCAGCGTCAAAAGGTGGAATATACTCGTTAACTCATGCTCTTTCAATATCTCTATCGGAATTAAACATCACAGTAAACTCTATTTCTCCGGGATGGATAGAGAATTATAACTACGATAAATTAAAAGAAGAAGACCATCTTCAACACCCCTCACGAAGAGTTGGAAGGCCTGAAGATATAGCACGAATGTGTTTATTCCTTTGCAATGAAGAGAATGACTTTATAAATGGTGAAAATATCACCATAGATGGTGGAATGACAAAGAAGATGATCTATATTGAGTAATTTTCCACTCTTTTAAAAACTTACTCACATATTTAAGACTCTATAGAGAGTGTAATAGATGATAGTTAGGTAAAAAATATTATCTTTGCGCGATTTTTACACTATGCAATCTTTCGCACTCAATAAATGGAGCATTAGATAAGTGTATTATTAGTTTAATTTATCCCTTAAAACAATAAATCATTATGCTAAAACTTCTCACTCAAAAAGTTGGAAGTTATAGATTTTTATGGCTACATAATGGTCATAACAATTTAATTGTGGGATAAAAACAGAGTAATGGAGTTTAATATTTTTCGAATTTTCAATAGGTATAATAAAAATATATGATTAAACTATTTCGTTCAGCTATTTATGCCGGTATTGCTATTGGCTCGGCTGCTTTTGGATATTTAGCTGCAAATATTCAGCCAGATATTTACGGCCCACTTGTTGGTGCTATACTTTTCTCATTCGGTCTGCTCACTGTAGTAGAATATAAAATTAAACTATTCACAGGAACAGCCGGTTTCATAAACAAGAATCAAGTTAGTGACCTTTTAGTCGTTCTTTTTGGTAATATTATTGGATGTTTGCTGATGGCACTCATCACAAAAGTTTCACCCCTAGATATTGAGGCTGCAGCATATAAAGTTATTGATTTACGAATGAAAACAGGTGCTTTGGGATGCGGAGTTCTGGCAATAGGTTGTGGATTTATTATGACAACAGTAGTGAGTTTTGCACGTAAAAAGCAGTATCTTCCACTTCTTTTTGGTGTTCCTCTATTTATTGTTTGTGGTTTTACACACTGTGTAGCCGATGCATTTACTTATCTCTCTCTTCCGACAGATTTCCTTTTAGAAAATGCTGCTCAGATTCTTACAATTTATATTAGTATTGTTATAGGTAACTTTGTTGGATGTAATTTATATCGAATCATACTCAAGAAAGAGCAATACACACTTGAATAAGATAATATATATAATATAAAAACAAAAAGTGGTGCTATGATATGATCATAACACCACTTTATTTATTATATCTTCTTAGAGATTAGTTAATGTTGTAAAGTAACCAAGATTTTTGGAACTCTGCATTATCTGAATACTTAGCTTTGAATGAATCTCTAGCTTGTGCAGCCTCCTCACGAGTATCAAAAGATCCAACAATTACTCTGTACATGTTTCTCTCAGGGTTGAATACAACAAGAGCATTGTATCCTTGATTATCAAGTCTCTCTTTCAAAGCTTCAGCATTAGCTTTTACACCAAAACTACCACAAACTACGCTATAAGCTTTTAACCCTTGACCAGAAATAAGTTGAACTTTCTCTTCACGAACAGGACCTGTAACAACTGTTGCAGGAGCAGGAGAAACTGTATTTTCAACAACTTGTGTTTGTTGAGTAGTAGCAGGAGCCTCCGCTAATTCTTGTTGTTTAGCCTTTTCGTAAGCTTTTTTATAAGCACTCTCACTTGATTTACATGAAGAGAATGCCAATGCAACGCAAACTCCCATTCCAAGGATCATTAATTTTTTCATGATTGATGATAATTTATTATTAATACTATTTTTTACTTTTTACCAATAATATTGCAAAAATAGAAATATATCTAATCTTACAACCATATTATCACTATTAAATTTGGTTAATATTGAAAGTTATTTGCTTTTATTCATTTTTTAGTCTTAATAAAGTCAACCACTTCTCTTTTTATTTGTTAGAATATGAGTAATATTTAATACGTAGCAAATATGAAAGGATTGAATGTTTTAGTTGCCTTTGTAGGCGGAGCAGCAGTTGGAGCAGTAGTTGGAATGCTATTTGCACCTGAAAAAGGAGAAGATACTCGTAGAAAAATTATTAAATTAATTCACGAGAAAGGTATAAAACTGAATCATGAAGAGATGGATGATCTCGTCGATAAAATCGCTTCAGAGATTAAAGGTGATGATGAGTAATTAAAATTCCTGTTGTTATGTTTAGTAACGATGAAAGCATAGAGAACCTTCAACAAATATTTGCTGAAGTTAAGAGATATCTAAAACTTCAAAAAGAGTATGCAATGTTAGATATTGTTGAGAAGCTTATTATAATACTCTCTACAATAATATCAGTATTTGTATTCATTATTTTAGGAATGATAGCTCTGCTGTACTTATCGTTTACACTAGCTCATCTTATGGCTCCATATGTTGGTGGGCTTGAGGGTAGCTTTGCCATAATAACAGGAATTATTATACTTCTTATTATCATTGTTATACTCTTAAGAAAAAAAATCATAGTGCAACCTCTAACAAATTTTTTAGCTAAAATTCTATTAAATAAATAGTAAAATGAAACAAGAGCCTAAAGAGAAAATTAATTTCGATTGGATAATTCTTGAGAAAGAGAAAAAACTCAAGGAGATGGATAATGTGAAAGCAAACATCCGTTTTCGGGCTGGTGAAATGTTTGGTTCCAATAGAACAAAAATAAGAGGTGTAGAGGGGTTTATGAAGAGTATATCGATGGGATTAGTTATAATAGATGGAATTAAAATGGGAATGAGGATAATAAAAAGATTTAAATCCTCATTTATTACCAAAAAAATTAAATTTTAAAATTATTGGGAGATAAAAAGTAATACCCACAACTAATAAATTTTAATATAATGATTTGCCCCCAAAAGTTTTTGAGCAACTTTTTGGGGGCAAATTAATTATTAAGGAAGATTATAACTTTAACGATGGCTTAATTTGCCAACCTATTATTTATGAATCACCTATTTTTATCTCTTGTTTTTTCTATCAAGCCACAAACGAGTCATATCTTCCAATGTCTTTCCCTTGGTCTCTGGAACCATCTTCCAAACAAATATTGCAGCTATAACACATATAATTCCATATAAACCATATGAAACAAATGGGCTGAATTCATAAAGAGCTGGGAATGTTGATGAAACGATATAGTTGAATATCCATTGGAATGCAACTGCTATAGCAACAGCTTTTCCTCGGATAGTATTTGGGAATATTTCAGATATAAGTACCCAACAAATTGGGCCCCATGACATCATGAAGAATGCGGCATAAACAATAATACTTATTACAGGAAGAAGACCATCAATAGCAAATTCATCACAGAATGCAACACTAAAAGCACCTACTGCCATACCGATAGAACCGATAATTAATAGTGGCTTACGGCCCATCTTCTCTACGGTAAATATTGCAATTAAAGTAAATGTAATGTTCACAATTCCCATAATAACAGTTTGCATCATTCCATCACCACCGCCACCTATTTTTTCAAAGATACGAGGAGCGTAGTATAGTACAGCATTTATACCGATTGCCTGCTGGAAAACAGAAAGAAGGATACCAACTATAATTACAGTAACACCATAAGTTAAAAGTTTCTCTGTTTTCTGGTTTGTAACAGCTCTAATTTCTCTTAATATTTCCTCAGCTTTAGAAGCACCATTGATTCTTGTAAGAACTTCCAAAGCTTGATCATCTTTATTAATCATAGCGAGATAGCGTGGTGAGCGAGGCACTAAGAAAAGAAGTATCCCGAAAAAAGCTGCCGGGAATGCCTCTGAACCAAACATGTATCTCCAACCATCAGAAACTAACTCTTCTTCAGTCATTCCATCTTTAATCAAGTAGTTAACAAAATATGTTACCAACATACCAAAAATGATAGCGAATTGGTTACAAGAAACTAATTTACCACGTATTTCCGATGGAGCCAACTCAGCAATATACATTGGACAGATAGCTGATGCAAGACCTACTCCTATACCACCTAAAATTCTATATAAATTAAAAGCTATTACTAATTCAAAGGAAGTATCACCTTTTTCAAAGAAGAGAAACTCAGGATAGTAAGAACCTAAAGCAGATAAAAAGAAAAGTACAGCTGCTATTCTTAATGAATCACGTCTACCAAAACGCGTTGCAAATACACCAGATATTGCAGCACCAATAACACAACCTATAAGAGCAC
>JAEZKJ010000079.1 GCA_023415545.1 Bacteroidota bacterium | reverse complement strand
GCTATATAATATGTTTAATGCGGCTACTCATCACTGAGTAACCGCATTTTCACTTAAATAATTATTCAATAAAAAATATAGGTAAATGTAAAAGTCTAAAATTCATAACTAAACCCAAGGTTTAGATAAAGTGGATGCAGTGGAAAGTCTACAGTAGTAAAATCCTTTTTAAATATATCTTTAAAACTATAGCTTAAATCAGCATTTACATTAAAATGTTTATATGCCTTCCATGATGCACCAACCAAAGCTCCATATTGAAAATGTGATAGTTTATCATTAAAATTAAATTCGGCCGACTGTCCATCTTTGAACTCAATTTTATCACCTACTGGCGAACTGTTTCTTAAATAACCATCACTGACTTTCCCCGAAAAGGAGCCATTTAATTTATAAGATAAGAACCCTCCGGCTTTAACCTTCCATCTAGAAGAGATTCTATAAAGAGCAGTTAACGGTAGGGTAAGAAGTGTACTTCTATATTCTGTATATACACTACCTGTAAAGTAACCGGCTACTTTCGAACCTCCATTTATAATCTCTGTGCTATAGTTCTTAACTTTTGCACCGGTAGTCATACCCTTATTCTCAACCGCCAAACCGGTTGAAAGAGCCCATCGGCGTTTATCACCAAAATAACGGGTAACCTCTCCCGAAAATGAGCCATTGAATAATGGATTATAGCTCTCTATACTTCTTATTTCGACAGGCATTGGCATTGGAACTGCTCCACCTATGTTAACTCCTGCCTTTAACTCGTAACTCCATTTTGAACTCTTTTGGCTCTTTTCCGTTGCAAAAGTTTCAGTAAAAAAGAGTAACGATAGCATCGCTATAATATATCTATTTATCTTCATCAGCTACTTATTAGTTATCACAAGTAAGTTCCATCTCATCCACCAATAGAGTGCTTCCTACAGCTCCATTGAAATATGCACCATCAATACTTGAAGATAGCACTATTGAGAAGTTATACTTACCACTTGAAAGTTTATCCATATCAATACTTTTTCCTGGTTTAAGTATAAATGGTATTGAGAATGGTACCCACTCATCACTCTCTTTTTTATCCTCTATACGAGCCATCATCACAATATTAGGGCTTGTTAGGGAGTTGGTTCCATCAAGATATTCCACATTATCATCTGTTTCATAAAGAATGGCATAAATATCGAATGTGTCCTCTTTATCTATTATATTACCCTTCTTGTCGGTATAAACATCACCACGTTTATACTTATAATAACCGCTTAGTTTTTTAGGAACTTTATTAAAAGGTATACCCATACGGGTAGCTTTAACTGCATCAAGCAAATTCGAAGCATTAAGTGTTCCTATAAATAGGTTTCCGGCAGCAATTGGTGAACCGAACATCTCACCCATCTTCCCTGTACTCCTTGTAACAAGGGCAAGACACTTACCTTTATATCCATCATTGGATTGATATGTTGGATACTCATCGTAAGCTGCTTTCTTTTTAATGATGCTATATCCATAGTTACCACATCCCCACTCCATATCTGTTCCATCACTCCTCTTCGAGTAAAACAGCTGATATGTTGCCGAATAAGATGGGTCATTTGGAAATGTTGCGAAACGAGCATCTTCAAAATCAAACTTGTCTGCCACTGTTGCAAGTCCACCTATTACACTAACTATATATTTTTTACTCCATTGACCATCTTCGGAATATATTGTAAACTCTTGTGGTGTCGAATAGTCTAAAGCAGAATCATTGGCTGGAATGATAGTAGCACCGGGTGTGAGAGTGAAATGTAATGCCAGATTGTTTATATTTGCTCTCTCATTAGCATATAGTGTAATACTGTTGTTTGTTATAACAGGATTACGCATCAATATACCCTCAGGAACGATGCAACTTACAATATCTGCCTCTGCATTCTTAGCCTCTTCTTTTATACAAGATGTTGATAGTAATATAGTTCCTAGAAAGAAAACTATACTTTTTATGTTTGTCAATTTCATTCTTTAACTCTATAAAAAAAGTGCGCGCAAAGATAATAATAGTTGACATTATACCGTTTTCTAAGATACTCTGTATAACCTTATTTATTTTTATTTCAAACTCTTCAATCAATAATAATTTTATACAAATTCAAATAATTTATATTACTATTAATGGAGTTGATACACTATTATCTATATCATTAAGGCAGCGTAAAACTATTAAGCTAAAAAATAGTATCTTTGTCACATAATTAAGAAGCTTATATACTATATGATTAATAATACCCTTACTCCACAGAAGGACCCGATGGGCTGCGCTATTGCGGATTACTTCAATAAATCGCATGCTCATAAACTGCTTGTTCTGTCGGATGATTTTGATGATGATGAGATACCTGTTTCACAGCTTTTCAGAGGATATAAAGAGATGTCGCCATTAGAGCAGAAAGCATTGCAGATGGCTGAAGGAAAGATTCTAGATGTAGGCGCAGGAAGTGGTTGCCACTCACTTGCTCTTCAAGAGATGAACAAAGATGTGACTGCTATTGATATCTCTCCATTATCCTGTGAAGTAATGGAGAAAAGAGGAGTAAAAAGTGTTATCAACACCAACCTTTTCGACAAAACATTCGTTGGATGTTATGACACTATACTGATGTTGATGAATGGTTCGGGCATTATAGGAAAGCTTGAGAACATGGGAGCTTTCTTTCAGAGAATGAAAGAGTTATTATCTCCTAACGGAAAGATAATTATGGACTCGAGCGATCTTAAATATCTATTTGAAGATGAAGATGGAAGCTACTTGATAGATATTGCTGGTGACTATTACGGAGAGATCAGTTATAAAATGAAATACAAAAATGTGGTTGGTGATGAGTTCGACTGGTTGTATGTCGACTTCCAAACATTAAGCTTTTATGCTTCTCAATTTGGGTTCAAAGCAGAGCTCATTGAAGAGGGTGAACATTATGACTATTTAGCTTCTCTTTCAATAAAATAGGTAGTTTAGTAATTATAGTTAGGTAGTGAGCCTGACTATTATACCTACATATGGCTATTTCAGCTTTTTTGCTTATGCTCTACCTTTGCAAAGGTAAATAAAGCAATAGGGATGAATAGTTTTAAACGATTAAAAACAAGAATATTAATTATTTCTACACTTCTTTTCTCACTGACAAATATTGTTGCTCAGGGAAAAGAGTTTCATAGTATAGAGATAGTTCTATCGGATAAATCAAACAACAGCCCACTCGAGTTTGCAAATATACTCATTAAGTCGACAAACAAATCTGAACAATATTCACAAGGTAGCATTACCGACTTAAAAGGTAAAGCTACCTTTACTTCGCTTAAGACAGGAGTATATTCCATCTCGATATCCTTCATCGGATACAAATCACTTGAACAAAATATTACAGTAAACAAAGACACCAAGTTCACATTCGCACTTACTCCTGAAGCTGTTAACATGAATGAAGTTGTTGTTACTGCCTCTGAATCTAAAGGTATTACATCGGCATCAAAGATAGACCGTAAAGCGATGGAACATCTTCAACCATCAAGTTTTTCGGATATTGTTGCCATGTTACCGGGTGGTGTAATAAACGACCCTAAGATGAGTGAAGCGAATTTTATAAAGATTCGTGAAGCAGGAGGAAGTTCAAAAGGTGTAAACAACTACAATATGTCATCTCTTGGTACATCATTCGTTATCGATGGTATACCTCAACTTACTAATGCAGATATGCAGTATGAGGGAAACAGTTGGGAAGGAACACGTTCTAGCACCGGAAAGGGTGTTGATATGCGTGCGGTATCGACTGATGATATTGGTAGTGTGGAAATTGTTCGTGGTATTCCATCTGTTGAATATGGTGAACTTACAAGCGGACTTGTTAATATTTCCCGTAAAAAGGGGGGTAACCGACTTGATGCACGATTCAAAGCAGATATGCAAAGTCAACTATTTTATGCCGGAAAAGGGTTTGAAATGGATGACAAAGATATGCGACTAAATTTCGGTATTGACTATCTTGATGCAAAAGATGATCCTAGAGATGGATCGACAAACTATAAACGAGTAACTTTCTCGGCAAGAGGTGAAAAGATGTGGAATAGAAAGAACTATAATCTTTCATTGAACTCATCAATCAACTATACCGGAAGATTCGAGAAAGAGGTCAACGACCCTAATCTTACAATGAATGGTACTGTTAATGAGTGGATTTCCAACAATAACAAGATTGATATAAACAATACGTTGTCATTAATATCTAACAAAAACACCATGTTGAAAAATATCAAACTTGCAACATCTTTAAGCTTGGAAAAATCGAACCTACACCAGATGAAAACGGTATCTACCGACCGTGTTTATGGTGTTCCAACACTTATCGGCTCGGGAGAATATGATGCTGAGTACATGCCATCATCATACTTGGCAACAATGGATACGAAGGGTATGCCACTATATATTTTCACCAAACTTACTTCACTTTTTATGAAGAAGATTGGTAATACCGAGAATTTGTTAAGAGTGGGTTTGGAGTGGAATATGGAGAAGAACTATGGCGATGGTAAGGTTTACGATATCTCTCGTCCGCTATCTCCGGGAAGCAGTTTACGTCCTCGTTCATTTAACTCTATTCCTGCGAATCATATTGCATCTTTCTTTTTGGAAGATGAGACAGAGATTACAGCCGGTAAACATGAGTTGAAATTTAGAGCAGGTTTAAGAGGAAACTCACTACTTGGATTAGATAAAAAATACTCTATGTCCGGTAAATGGTATATTGACCCTCGAGTAAATTTCCAATGGAACATGCCTGAATTTAAAATAGCCGGTAAGGGTGCAAATCTCTCTTTCTCTGCAGGAGCAGGTATGCACACAAAGATGCCTGTACTAGCTTATCTATATCCTGATAAGTTCTATTATGACCTAGTTCAATTGAACTATTATCATAATAATCCGGAATATAGACGCTTGAACATTGTCACTTACGAGGTTGATAAAACAAACTACAATTTAAAAGCTGCTCGAAATTTTAAATGGGAAGTCAGAGGAGATATAGCTTATCAAGGACATAATCTGTCGGTTACATATTTCACGGAGAATATGAACTCAGGTTTCCTAAACACACGATTCTATAACATATATGATTATAAAAAATATGATGCTTCGGGTGTCGACCACTCCTCTATCACATCAGCTCCCGATATATCTACTCTACCATATAGTAATGAGAAGATAATCAATACAACCGAGACAATTACTAATGGTGGAAAGATGAAGAAGAGCGGTATTGAATTCCAATACTCTTCACCACGTATCAACGCACTCCACACACGTTTGACCGTTAATGGAGCATGGATGAGAAGCAAGTATGATAATGGAATGGTAAATTACTACAAACCATCGGTCATCATTAATAATGCACCGATAAATTATGTAGGAGTATACAATGAGAACAAAGGATATTTAAGAGAGAGTTTCAATACAAACTTCATCTTCGATACATACCTTGAAAAGTTGAAGTTAGGATTCTCAACTCAGTTCCAATGTATATGGTTTACAGCAAGTCAGTCACTATTCGAAAGTGGTATTCCAACAGCCTATATAGGCACCGACGGTGTTGTACGACCATTTACTGAAGAGAGTATGAATGATGCTGTTTTGAAACAATTGGTGGTAAAATATTCCGATCAATACTTCGACAGACAAAGCGTACCATTCGAAATGGGAATAAATTTCAGAACAACAAAAAGCATATGGAAAGATAAAATCGTTCTTGCTCTTTATGTAAACAAGATACTTAATTATGCACCCGATTACACAAGATATGCAACAACAGTACGTCGTACTTCATCACCATATTTTGGTATGGAATTGAATTTCAAACTTTAAAAAGCGCTACATTATGAAAATTAAAAATATACTTGTACTAACTATAATAACTGCTGCCTTGCTATCATCATGCAGCAAAGAGGAGATATCTACATTTGCACCGACAATAACTATTAATAAGCCAACATCACTGGCTACAAACATGTTTACCTGGGAAACAGGTACTATGACCTTTAAGGAGATAAATACAGGGAAGGTTACAAACGTGCCTCTTCCATTATCCAAATTTCCTGAAGTCTCAGTAGGTGAATACATAGTAACTGTTGATGGGACAATAGAGTACAATACGGATGGATTCGATAATGACGGAAATCCATCATTAATAACTGCCACAGCACCTGTTCGCGGAAGTAAAGAGAATGTGACTATCAACAACAACGGAGTAAACATATCAATCGATTTGATGGTGTATAACAATGAGTCAAGCTTCGTTATATCCGAAATTTACGTTACCGGATCATTAAATGCAGCTGGTACATCGGGTATTATTGGTGATAAGTTCTTCAGAATTTACAATAACAGTATTAAAACACAATATGCAGATGGTTTAGCACTACTTGAGTCGGTTATCACAACTACCGATAACTTCACCTACTCTCCTGATTTCCGCAACGAGGGTTTTGGTACTCAAGTAGTTTATGTAATCCCTGGAAATGGAAATGATTATCCTCTGGCTCCTGGAGAATCAATTGTCATTGCCGACCAGGCTTCAAATCATAAAGCAGGAAACAGCAATGCACTCGATTTATCGAGTGCTGACTTTGAGTGGTATGATTATACCGACAAAGGTACTGATACTGATAACCCACAGGTGACAAATATGGATCGTTGGTACAGCTACTCTTCATCTATATGGACTCCTTCAAATCAGGGAAACAGAGCTTATGCCATAGCTAGAATAGGAGTATCTAAAGATGAGTTCCTTGCCAATGGTAGCAAATATTATCATAGTGATTGGTCGTATGTTAATAGCGGAAAGGTGCTATACAAAAAGGGATATTTGATAGATCACGCTTGGATTTTGGATGCCGTAAACATATCACCATCAACAAACTTTAGTAAGTTGGCTACATCGGTTGCTCTCGATAAGAGCTTTGTATCAATTGCAAATACAGGAACTGATGCAACACGTTTTGGAAAAAGCATAGTAAGAAAGAGTTCCGGTAAAATTAAAGATGAGAATGGTAATCTTTACTCTCTTCTTGTCGATACCGACAACTCAAAGAATGACTTTACAGTAGAAACAGTATCTATACAATAATGCGTAAAAATATACTATTTATATTGACATTACTTTTCACCTCTCTCTCGGCACATGAGAATAAGGAGATGAAAATGGATTCTTTATCATTGATAAAGGATATATACTATACTAATCCGGCATTCAATTTTTATCGTCACAGTTCTACAATTTCTACTGTAAACAGTGGATTGAATGTGGAAAATAGAGAGGTATATTTACTTCAAGAGGGAAAAGGTTTTGATGGTTTCTCGGTGAATGCTTCATCGTGGATGGCTTTGAAAGATGACAACAAAATTTGGGGTGCTGTTTCATACCGAAAAGGGAAACGTAAAGATGTAAGCTGGAGTGAAACATCGGATACACAACTACTATACCCATATGTCATGGCCGACTCGGTGGGAGGTGATCTTTCTGGACAGAGATATCTATTCAATGGAGGTTATGCAGGAAAAATCAAAAATGTGATTATTGGTGGTGAGATTGCCTATAGAGCAGAGATTGAATCAAGAGCTATTGATCCAAGACCACGAAACATAATCTCCGATCTGATGGTCAAAGCTGGTGCATCATACAATATTAATAAATATCAGATGGGTGCTACCCTATCCTACTCATCATACAACCAAAAGAACGATGTGGATTTCTACTCACAGCTTGGTAACCCATTCATACATACAATGACAGGATTAGGTCACACTTATATACGTTTTGATGGCACACGCACCTCGGCTGAGTATACCGGAAACACTATTACATCATCTATCCAACTAAGACCTATAAACAATTACGGTTTTTGGACTAATATGATGTATACCATCGATAATAAGAGCAGAAGACTTACTTCGGAAAATGATATTCCTATTACTGAGATGAGAATGGATAGAATTAATCTATCTGCAGCATATAAGATGAGACTGAACAGTAAAAAAGATCTATCTATCTCACTTGAAGCTGATATGGCAAGTAGAAAAGGGAAAGAGAATTTATTCAACTCGGGTAATGGTGTCTCAATGGAGATTATAGGTCATAGAAAACCTTATAGCGAGAACATAAACCATTTCGCTATGCATATTCTTTACAAAGATAAGGTAAGTGATTTATACACATTGAGCTTAAAACCATCCGTTGCCATGATGAATAATGAGATAAAACATGATGATTATGGCAGATATATTAAATATTCAAAGTTGAACTTCGGCGCAGCTTTTGAGAATGATCTAAAATTTAAGAAATGGGAACTTGTGGTTGCAGCAAATGGTAGTTATCAACCTGTGATTAATAGTTCTATATCTCTACCATCACTAGCACATAGAGGAATAGAGCAGATGCTAATGAGCAACTACAACGTTCTTTCGTCGAACAGAACAAATTTAGGAATGGCAACAACAGCTTATCTTCCTCAAAAAGGATATACTCTATTTGCCAAAGCAGCATGGAACTACGAGTTATACAATGGAGAAAACATTAAAAATATATATACAAAAAAGAGTAATAACCAGTTTGAACTGAATATAGGAATTCTGTTCTAATATTATAAAACATAATAAAATGAATGAAGCAGTAATAAAATGTTCTAATCTTACACACTATTATGGTAAGAGAAAGATATACGAAAACCTCAGTTTTGAGGTCCCTAAAGGAAGAATCTTAGGACTACTTGGAAAAAACGGAACAGGTAAGACTACTACTATAAATATCCTTATGGGTTATCTGAAACCTAAATCAGGAAGTTGTCAAATTTTCAATGAAGATATCCAAAATATCTCTCCTGAAACTAGAAGCCGCATAGCTTTACTTCTAGAAAATCATGTTCAATACTCATTCATGAATATTGAACAGATAGAGAAATATTACTCTGCATTCTATCCAAAATGGAACAGAGATGCCTACTACGAGCTTATGAATAAGTTAAAGGTTGCTCCAAAACAGAAAATCTCTAATATGTCATGTGGACAGAGATCACAAGTAGCACTAGGACTGATTCTTGCTCAGGGAGCTGAGTTACTTGTTCTCGATGACTTCTCACTAGGTCTTGACCCGGGATACAGACGACTCTTTACTGAGTATCTACATGAGTATGCAAAATCGGAAAACAAAACAATCTTCCTAACATCACACATCATCCAAGATATGGAGAGATTGGTCGACGACTGTATAATGATGGATTATGGAAAGATTATTCTTCAAAAACCGGTAAAAGAGCTTTTGAATACTCTTCACAGATACACATTCAATATGGATAGCAACGATATCATCAATCTTGAGAGTGAAGGTATATACCACTTAGAGAAGATAGGACATAGAGGTGAAGCATACTCATTCCTTGACACCGACAAAGTTAAATCGATATTGGAGAGTAGAAATATTTCATGCTCGCAGATTAATAGAGAGAGACTTAATTTAGAGGATGCTTTCATAGGATTGACAGGTAAATATTAATAAATAATTAGGAAAATGACCAAAGCAATATTTTATAAAGAGTGGATAAAAACACGTCTATTCTTCATTGGGCTACTACTCATCTCAAGCGGGATGACAATATATACACTTGCTAAAATGGGAAGAGTTGTCTCTTTCAAAGGAGCTGACCATTTGTGGGCAATCATGCTTAGTAAAGATATTACTTTCATTGAGCAGATAGCATATCTGCCTATTTTTTGTGGAATAATCATAGCAGTAAGCCAATTTGTTCCTGAACTGACACAAAAACGATTGAAGCTGACACTTCACCTACCATATCCACAGAATAAAATGATTCTTAATATGTTGTTGTGTGGTTTGGCTGAAGTAGCAATAATATTTGCAGTTCAAATAGCGATGATATCAATATACTCACTTGACATCATCTCAATCGAGCTATTAAACAGAATGCTGCTAACAGCTACTCCATGGTTTCTAACCGGTTTTGCTGCATACCTTTTCACTGCAGCCGTATGCCTTGAGCCAACAATGAAGATGCGAATAATCAATCTACTCATCATGTGTGGTACTCTTCGCATAGCATATCTATCGGACATACCGGAGTCATACAATGGTATCATCATACCACTAGCTATTGTAATCATATTATCAATCACCCTCTCCTACCGTTCTGTGATAAGATTCAAAGAGGGATGTCAGGACTAATAAAAAATAAAAACAATGAAAACATTTAGCAGAATATTTATATATAGCATTGCAGCTATACTACTTGCTTGGATACTTCCATGGGGATACAAGTTTATTACTGCAAAACCTATAACATCACCATTTACACTATATAGTTCAGTTGTAAAGAGCTTTGCATATATTGAATCAGATAAAAATGCAGAGACACAATACAAGGATTTCAAAGGCAACAGTTACTCTATTGAGCAGTTCGACTCGGTGTTACCATTTTTCTTCTATCGACAGCTTATGGCTAAAGAGAGACTTCCTGAAACTATAAATGATGTAGAGGTTACCCCGGCATCAATACGAAAGAGCAATTTTAACATCAAACAGAGCACAAGAGATGTAAATGTAAATGCTCCAAAAGTGTGGATGATGATGGAGTCATTGCCTTCGCATGTTGATCTGGAAGATCCTGAATTTGCATTCCGCACATCCGACAAGATTGAGTTCATAAACATGAAAACCAATCAGATTGATGAGAACAAAAGTGTACTATTCACAAAAGTGATGAAAGAGAAAGGTTTCAAGTTTCCTGTAAAATCATTGAATGGTAACCCAACTACAAAGAAAGATTATGACGAAGGATACATAATGATTGACGACAACAACAAAGCTTTTCATGTAAAAATGATGAAAGGTCGTCCATTTGTAAAGAGCATAAACTCATCAACAAATAGTGAATTTGTTCGTGCTATCATCACTGAGTTTCCAAGTAAAGAGTATCTTACATTCCTAAGTGATAATGATAACAATTTATTCATTGTAGATACTCAGTATAACATTCATAAACTACCATTCAAATATAATCCGGTTAAAGAGGATTTAATGATTATAGGTAACATGCTTGACTGGACGGTTCGAGTGACAGGTGATAATTGCTATACTCTTTATGCTATCGATGCTCACGATTACTCACTGATTGATAAATATGAGTGGAAACTTCAGGATAAAACCTTATTCCAAAAGGTTGGATCGTATATATTCCCATTCACACTATCGTTCACATCAACAAACGATAAATGGGTTACACCAAGAGTAGATGATATATCACACAATGCAATTTATGTGAACCTATTGCTTGTAATATTATTCGCTTTTGGAAGAAGAGATAAGAACATTAAGAGAGAGATTCCTTATTACATCTCAATATTATTATTTGGTATCTTCATTTTCATACCATTTACATTAATAAAGAAATAACAAACAAATAATTATACAAATATGAAATCAAGTAAAATTTTAGCTATTGCATTTGCAGCATTTTTTTCAGCAACATTAGTATCATGTTCAAACAGCAAAAAAAGTGAACAAAACCAAGAGGTAGTGGAAACTTCTATCATGCAAGTTGATGATTTGTTGGCAAAAGCAGACTCTTTAGTTGGTCAGGAAGTTACATTTGAAGGTGTATGTACTCATACATGTAAACATGGTGGCAAAAAAGCTTTTATAATGGGTACAGACGACACAAAAACTATTCGTGTTGACGCCAATGGTGAAATAGGCAGCTTCCCTTCGGATGTAGTAAACAATATTGTTGAAATTCAAGGTACTCTTGTTGAGGAGAGAATCGATGAAGCTGTAATCCAAAGAATGGAACAACAATATCAAGATGCAAACGCTGTTGCTCATGGCAAAAACAAAGAGGTAGGCTGTTCATCAGAAAAAAAAGCTCATGGTCAGAAAGATATAAATACATTCGAAAAGAGAATGCAAGACTATAGAGATAAAATAGCTGTTCGTAAAGAGAAAGAGGGTAAAGAATATTTATCATTCTATGCTGTTAAAGGTATCTCATACAAAGTAAAATAAGATGGCAAATATTTCAAAGATAAGCAGATTAATACATCGAGACCTCTCCTTTTTCTATGCGGGAGTGATTTTAATATATGCTTTCTCTGGATTTATGCTAAACCATAAAAAAGACTTTAACTCGGAGTACGACATCACACGAAAAGAGTTCGTACTCGAGGGAAGTTTTCCAAAGCAGAAAACAGAGTTTACAAAGGAGTATGTGCTTTCGGTGATGAAGCAATTAGGAGAAGAGGAGAAAAATTATACAAAACATTACTTCCCATCCGACAATGAAGTAAAGGTATTTATAAAGGGAGGTAGCTCATTGGTTATGAATCCAAAAAATGGAGCTGCCTTGTATGAGTCGGTAAAGAAAAGAGCTGTTATCAGCGCTATGAACCGACTTCACTACAATCCTAATAGATATTGGACTATATTTTCGGATATCTTCATCGGTTCACTTGTTGTAATTACTATAACAGGATTAATTATGGTGAAA
>JAEZKJ010000072.1 GCA_023415545.1 Bacteroidota bacterium | reverse complement strand
TAAAGGAGTTATCGGACATTCATAAAGCTGAAATAAAAGTAGAAAGTGTTGTTGGAACAGGTAGTTGTTTTACTATCGTATTATCAAAGGATAAAAATATATATGAAAATTATGCTGAATTTATTCTAAATGATGATAGTTCAGAAAATAAAGTCATAGAGGATAATATTAATGAAGATAGTTTAGAAAGAATTAATAAAATATCTGTAGATAATAATTTAAAAACCATGTTACTCGTAGAAGATAATATGGAATTACGTTTATTTCTACGCAATATTTTCTCATCTCAATATAATGTAATAGAAGCTTTGGATGGAAATCAAGGCTTTGATAAGGCGATGAAATATGTACCCGATATTATTATAACTGATATAATGATGCCTGGAATTGATGGTATTGAGATGACTAAAAAACTTAAAGATAATCTATTTACAAGTCATATACCTATCATACTGCTTACAGCGAAGATAGATATGGATAGTAAACTTAATGGAATGGCTTTGGGCGCTGATGATTATATAATAAAACCTTTCAATTCTACCTATTTAAAGGCAAGAGTAGAGAATATAATTGAGCAGAGAATAAAATTGCAGAAGATCTATTGTGATAGATTGCTAGATCCCTCAAGCAATACATTGAAAAAAGAGGAGAATGATTTTGGCTTATCAGCTAACGATAGGAAATTTATGAATAAACTTTCCGAATTATTAGAAAAGAATATCGATAATGGCAATCTTATGGTAGCCGATATCGTGGATGAACTAGCCGTAAGTCGTACTGTTTTTTTCAAAAAGCTCAAATCGCTTACCGGTTTATCTCCAATAGAATTTATTAAAGAGATGAGAATTAAAAAAGCTGCTCAACTTATAGAAACAGGTGAGTATAATATGACAGAAATCTCATACATGGTTGGAATAAATGACCCACGTTATTTTAGTAAATGCTTTAAAAGTAAATATGGAATTACTCCAACTGAGTATAGAGATAGTTATAAAAATGTTAAGTAGATCTTCTCTTTAAATTAAAACTTACAAGTAAAAATGTTATTATCGCTTATTGATAATAACATTATCCCATTTTAGAAAATGAATTAAAGATTTATCAAAATCAGGTTTGTCTGTTTTAATATTTAAATTCTCAAAAATAAAATTTGATAACTTATATTGTTCCGATTTTTGAGACTCAATAAAGCATTCACAAGATAAGGTAATATTCTTCATTGTAATATTGCTAGCCAATGAAATAGGCATATCTTTTCTATCTTTTAAATCGAAAAATTGTTTCCAGGGATTAGCAAAGATGAAATATTTAACATTACCAATAATATTTTCCATTCTAATATATTCATAGATTTGTGGAGTATCCGGTCTCATTTTCAAATTAAGAAGTCGGCTAGCCTTATCAACTTCACAATTTCTTACTATAATGTTTCGGTTATGAATAGATTCGCTACCACAAGTTAAAGCGGCATGACAAAAACCAAATTTGCAATTTTCAATGATTATATCACTGTTAGCTCCATTATTTGGATCTTTATCAGCCCATGGACCTTTTCCTCCTTTTAAAGCTATAGCATCATCGTTAACCGACATGTAGCAACCTTTTATTAATACCTCATTACAAACATCGATATCTATTGCATCGCTACTAGGGGCTCCAACGGGTTTTGAAGGTGCATAAATATATAAATTAGTAATCTTTAATTTATTGCATTTATAATAATGTGATGTCCAAAATGGTGAATTAATTAAATGTATTCCTGAAACATGAACATTATTACTGTTGGATATAAATATTACTCTTGGACGCATCTCATCTAAATTAGTACATTTAGGATTGAATTTTCGGCGAAGCCAAAAAGCTTTCCAATATCTTAAACCATTACCATTAATAGTACCTTCACCAGAAATTGTAAATCCGTCTACTTTATCGGCATTGACTATTGCCGGAAAATATTTTAAATTTTGTCCCTCAATACGTGTATCTATTACCGGGAAATCGGATATATCATCACTACCTTTAAGAACACCATTTTTTTGAATGTGAAGGTGTGTTCCTGGTTTAAAAAATAGCGAACCGGTCATAAAAGTTCCTTCGGGGATAATTATAACACCTCCGGTTTGTGAAGCTTGATCAATAATATTTTGTATTTTATCAGTTTGAACTATTGTGCTATCATTAATAACGCCATAATCAGTAATTTTATATTTTTTCCCAAATTGATTAATGTTTATATCAATATTATTAGTGAACCATGATGTTATATGTTTGCCATCAGGAAAGGTATCTAAAGCGTTACATTGTATACTTAATAATAGTAAGCCTAGTAATGAAATTAATTTCATAAAATTGTGTTTTAATTGTATATAACAAAGTTAGAACAATTAATTATAAACTAATAAAATTAGTGACTTATTGTATAAAATATATTATAATTTTATTGTAGTTTTCATTAATAAGTAGTTTATTTGTATAGATAAATTTATATCTCTTATAGATATTACTTTAATATTCTGCACAAACTAATAATGGACTTAAAATTCAAATTTCTTATTTCATTCTATGTATTAACAACCTTATGTTTTAATCTTAATGAGATAAATGCTAAAGATTCTATTGATAGAAAATCATTAGTTGAACGTAATAATCCTCAAGTAACTAAGTTTGATCCTCTATCATCTCTTTCTGTAGGTAATGGGGAGTTTGCTTTTACTACTGATATTACCGGATTACAAACCTTTCAACAATTCTCTAAAGAAGGTGTACCATTAGGTTCTCAAAGTCAGTGGGCATGGCATAGTTTTGCTAATCCCAATAATTACTCATTTGATGAGACTTTTAAGGAGTATGATTTTGGACATGGACATAAAGAGTTATACTCTACTCAGTTTAATGAAAAAAGCAGAGAACAAGCTGCTTCTGACTGGTTTCGCGAGAATCCTCACCGATTACATTTAGGAATTATAGGTTTTGAATGGAACAATGTAGAACCTAAAAATATAACCGACTCATATCAAATTCTTGATATGTATAGAGGTATGATAAAGAGTAATTTTGTATATAATAAAACTAAATATAAAGTTGAAACTCTTTGTCATCCTGAGTTAGATATGATCTCTTCTTCTATAATATGTGATGGTAAAGATAAACCTTCAATAAAAATTAGATTTCCCTACCCAACAGGAAAACATAGTGATGATGCTTGCGATTGGAGTAAAGATAGTCTTCACACAACCGAAATTATAGAGAGTGGTAAAAATAGTGCTCTGTTAAAGCGTACTATTGACTCGACAACATATTATGTTCTTTTAAAGTGGGAATATCCGGCTTCTCTTCATAAAAAAAACAATAACTACTTTATTCTATCGTCTAACGACAAAAAATTAAAGTTTAGCTGTCTTTTTTCTGCTTCAAAACCATCATTTGAGTTACCAAGATTTGATGAAACAAAGAATATAACAGAGAAACATTGGATAAACTTTTGGAATAATGGTGGGGCTGTAGATTTTTCTCACTGTAAAGATAGACGTGCAAAAGAGTTAGAAAGACGAGTTGTTCTTTCGCAATATCTTCTAGCTATTCAGTGTTCAGGTTCAACACCACCACAGGAAACAGGTTTAACATACAACACTTGGTTTGGTAAATTTCATTTAGAAATGATATGGTGGCATCAGGTACAATTCGCTTTATGGGGAAGATCTTACATGCTTGAACGTACTTTACCATGGTATGATAAAGTTGCTCCTATAGCACGTGGAATAGCAAAAAGAGAGGGTTTTAAAGGATTAAGGTGGATGAAAATGACAGATCCATCAGGTTTAGAGGCTCCTTCAAAAGTAGGTTCATTTCTAATTTGGCAACAGCCACACTACATATATATGGCTGAATTAGTTTATAGAAATAATCCTTCACAAGAGATTTTAAAAAAATACTCTTCTTTGGTTAACGAAACAGCTCAGTTCATGGCTGATTTTGTTACTTTCGATTCTATTAACAACCGTTTTGTTCTGAAGGGATGTATTCCAGCTCAAGAAACATTGAAAGCTTCCGAAACAATTAATCCTCCTTTTGAATTATCATATTGGCATTTCGCTCTACTTGCTGCTCAAAAATGGTTGGAACGAAATGGACAACCTCGTAATAGTGAATGGGATAAAATCATAAACAATCTTTCTATTTTAAAAAGTAATTCTGATAGTTTATACTTAGCAGCCGAAAATGCAACAGATACATATAAAGATATACGTTTTACTTCTGATCATATGGCTGTGTTAGGTGCAATAGGTATATTGCCTGCTTCTCGGCTTATAAACGAAAGAATAATGAATAATACTCTGCAATGGGTATGGAATAATTGGAATTGGGATAAAACATGGGGATGGGATTACCCTATGACTGCAATGAATGCTGCTCGATTAGGAGATTGTGAAAAAGCAGTCTCTGCTCTTCTTATGAATAAACGCACAAATACTTATTTAATAAGTGGGCATAATTATCAAGATGACCGTCTCCGAATATATCTTCCAGGTAATGGTGGTCTCCTTACGGCAATAGCTATGATGTGTGCCGGTTGGGATGGATGCAATGATACAAATCCCGGATTTCCTAAAGATGGGAATTGGGATGTTAGATGGGAAGGATTGAAAAAAATGCCTTAGATAAAGAACCTAAGATCTAAATACATGAATAAACATGAGAAATTTTAAAATTTTTCTGACAATATTTTTTTCTATTATTAGTCAGACTATTGGTGCAACTATAGATATACGTTCTACACACTTGACAACTAATGAGGGTTTAGGCAATAACTCAATTCGTTATATATATCAAGATAAAAAAGGGTTTATTTGGTTTGCGACATTAAATGGATTAAGCAGATACGATGGTTACTCTTTTATAACTTTCCGACCTGAATTGGGATCAAAGATATCACTTACGGATCATAGAATTACCAATTTAGAAGAGGATAAGAATGGTTTTTTATGGATAAACACTTCTGCAGAGCTGTTCAGTTGCTTTGATTTGAAAAAAGATTGTTTTGTCGATTTCACAGGATGTGGTGAGTATAAAGAACCATATAAAAACAAAATAATAGATAAAAAAGGTAATGTTTGGCTTTGGCATGATGGGAATGGTATAAGAAAAGTTATCTATTCAAATGGTAAAATGTCATCTATATCTTTTAAAAAAGAGAAAGGAAACATTCATTCTAATAAAGTAGTTTATCTTTTTGAAGATAAGACTGGACGAATATGGATAGGCACAAAAGAAGGTATTGAATTAATTAATGGTGATAAAACTATTGTTGTTGAGAAAAAACATGAAGCTTCGAAAATAATAGATTACGATAATAAAGTATATTTCCTATCTACATCAGGAAATATATCAATTAATGATGGGGTAAATAAAAACAGATTAATAACAACAGTTGAAAAAAAATATTCAAATACCATAATATATAGCACTTTTAAATTAAAAGAGTATTGGATTATTTTTACGAATAATGGTAGTTACTCTTTTAATTTTAAAACACATGAGTTATCTGAATATAAAGATATAAACATAAAAAAAGGTCAAGTTTTAACTGATAATCATGGTGATTTTTGGGTTTATAACCATACCGGTAAAGTATGGTATATAAATAAGAAGAAGAATAATATAAAAGCCCTCCAACTCATCCCTTCAAATAAGGTAAACTTTATAGATCAAGAGAGATATCATATTGTTCATGACTCACGTGATATAATATGGATTTCAACCTATGGGAATGGCCTTTTTGCTTACAATCTATCTACAGAAGAGATTCAACATTTTGAATCCGATAATACGGGATATAGTCATATACCATCAAACTTTCTTCAATTTATTATGGAAGACAAAACCGGAGGAATTTGGGTAAGTTCTGAATATACGGGTATATCACATCTGCTTGTTTTAAATGAGGGAGCTAAACGTATTTTCCCTGAATCGGAATCGCATTTTGATCGTTCAAATGCAATGAAGATGTTTAAGAAAATGCCTAATGAGCAAATAATTGTTGGAACGCGTCGTGGTGGTGTTTATAATTATGACTACAAAACTCAAAGTATTAATGATAAAAAATATTACAATTCAAATATTTATTCTACTGAAATAGGGCCTGATGGAAAAATTTGGTTAGGTAGCCGTGGTGATGGATTAATGATTGATGGTAAGTGGTATGTTAATAATCCATCTGACAATAATTCTCTATCAAACAATAATATTTTTACAATAATTAAAGACTCTAAGAATAGGATGTGGATTGGGACATTCGGAGGTGGTTTAGATTTAGCGATAAAAGATAAAGATGGTTATCATTTTAAACATTTCTTCAATAAAACATATAGTCAAAAACAAATTCGTGTCATTGAACAGGATAAAAAAGGGTGGTTATGGGTTGGTACAAGTGATGGAGTATATATTTTTAATCCTGACTCGTTAATATCTTCTCCTGAAAGCTATTATTCCTATAATTACAATAATGGAAAGATGTTGAGCAATGAAATAAAGTGCATCTTTCAAGATAGTAAAGGTAGAATGTGGTTAGGAGCTTCAGGAAAAGGTTTCTGTATTTGTACTCCAAATGGAGATTACAAAAATCCAACCTTTAAATATTACAATACTAGTAATGGTTTGGTAAACGATATGGTTCAAACGATAGTAGAGGATAAATATGGCAAATTTTGGATCTCTACTGAGTACGGTATTTCATGTTTCGATCCTGAAAAAGAGTCTTTTGATAACTTCTTCTTTTCATCCTTCACATTGGGAAATGTTTACAGTGAAAACTGTGGAGGCATTAGTAAAGATGGGAAATTGATTTTTGGAACAAATTATGGTCTAGTAGTTATTACTCCAGAAAAAGTTTCTCGAAAATCTAAATTCTTTCCTAAAGTAGAATTCACAAATTTACGTATAAATGGTATTAACATGTTACCAGGTGATTCTGATTCTCCTTTAAGTAAAGCTTTGATATATACCGATGAATTAAAATTAAAATATTCCCAGAACTCATTTGAAATTAGGTTCTCAATATTCGACTATTTTGGAAATAATGTAACAAAGTATTCATATAAGCTTGACAATTATGATTCGCAATGGAGTATTCCATCATCATTAAATATCGCAACATATAAAAACCTTTCTCCCGGAACATATAAATTGAGAGTGAAAGCATGTAATGGCATTGGTGTTTGGGGTGAAGAGGAATCTGTAATTGATATTGTTATAGTACCTCCATTTTGGAAAACTACTTGGGCTATTATCATTTATGCTTTATTACTAGGTATTATTCTATTTATAACATTAAGACTTATAAATAATTTCAACTCTCTACGAAATAAGATAAATGTAGAAAAACAGATGACTGAATATAAATTGGTATTCTTCACTAATATTTCTCATGAATTCAGAACTCCACTATCTTTAATACAATGTGCTTTAGAGCGAATAGAGAGTAACGGGAAAGTGCCAAAAGAAATAGCTAATTCATTACAGATTATGGATAAAAGCACACAACGAATGTTACGACTTATAAATCAACTACTTGTTTTCAGAAAGATACAAAATGACAAATTTTCATTATCCCTAGAAGAAGTTGATGTTATTGATTTTTTATATAATATATTCCTATGCTTTAATGATGCTGCTCTGTCAAAGAACATGTATTATAAATTTAATCCTTTGATTGACTCATATAAAATGTTCATTGATAAAGGTGCATTGGATAAAGTAACCTATAATCTTCTATCTAATTCTTTTAAATATACTCCAAAAGGAGGCACCATTGAGTTAAAAGTTGATATAGATAAAGATAGTAAACAGATAAAAATTATTGTCTCGGATAGTGGGGTTGGTATTCCAAAAGAGAAGAGAGGAGAACTATTTGAACGGTTTACACAAAGTAATTTTACAGGTGGGAGTATTGGAGTAGGTCTTCATCTAACTCATGAATTAGTTGCTGCTTTAAAAGGTAATATCTCCTATATTGAGAATGATAATGGAGGTTCAATTTTTGTAGTTTCTCTACCTATAGATAAATCTATATATGATAAAAAAGATTTTTTAATTCCAAATAATATTCTCATTGAAGAGGAAGAGGAGAAAGAGAACAATAAAATACCTTTTGAATTAGCTAATATAGAGAATGATGAACATTTGAATGTACAACCGTTGAATAAACACAAGATATTAATTATTGAAGATGATCATGATATTCGAGATTATTTAAAGAGTGAGATAGAGCAATATTTTGAAATAGAGACAGAAGCTGACGGAGAATCTGGTTTGAATCGTGCTATGAGTTACGATGCGGATTTAATTATATGTGATGTATTAATGCCAGGTATGGATGGTTATACTGTAACAAGAAAACTTAAATCTGATTTTAATACTAGCCATATCCCTGTAATACTTCTTACTGCTATGAGTAGTACTGAAAATCAAATAGAAGGCTCGGAAGCTGGCGCTGATGCTTATATAACAAAGCCATTTAGCATAAAGCTATTGTTAACTAGAATATTTAAACTGATTGAACAGCGTGAAAAATTACGTGAAAAATTTTCCAATTCTCCAAATATGACTTCATCAACAATTTGTACATCCGAAAAAGATAAAGAATTTGCAGATAAATTGAAAGTTGTATTAGAGAAACAGTTTGAAAATCCTGAATTTTCTGTTGATGATTTTGCTTCTATTATAGGACTTGGAAGAACGGTATTTTATCGTAAAGTACGCGGTGTAACAGGTTATTCACCAAATGAATATATTCGTATAATGCGTATGAAGAAAGGTGCTGAATTATTGAAGCAAAATCGTTACACAATATCTGAAATTTCGTATAAGATTGGAATAAACGATCCATTTTACTTTAGTAAATGCTTCAAACAACAATTTGGAGTTTCACCTTCAGCTTATATTAAAGGATACGAAGAAAGTAATAACATAGAAGAAAATTAATAATATAAATTATATGAAAATGAGAATATATAGCATAGCACTATTTACTCTGCTTTCAAGTTCATCAATTTTTGCTCAAATTAAAGAGAAAACATTGATTGTTACAGTTGTAAATAGTTCAAAAGAGACTAAAATAGATAATCCTGTTGTAATTGATTTGAATAATTTAGATTGTGGTTTTAAAGTAAAATCAGCTTTAGTTACTTTAAATGATGTTGAGATACCATCACAATTAGACGACTTGAATAGAGATGCGCGTGCTGATGAATTAGCATTTGTAGCCGATATAGCAGCTAATAGCAAACAACAGTTTAAGGTTGTATTGAGCAGTAAAATAACTGATAGAAAGTACATAGCAAGAACATTTGCCGAGATGATGGCTTATAATGGTAAAGGAAAACTTGCATATATAAATGGCATATCTGCTAATGGTGATCAAGATGTGTATAGTTTTGTTCACCATCATGGACCGGCTTTTGAGAGTGAACTTGTTGCTTATAGAGTCTATTTTAATGAAAAGCAAACTGTTGATCCATATGGAAAGTATAACAAAGGCCTTGAGATAGATAA